>JBCCMF010000491.1:0-1757 GCA_039026435.1 Bacteroidota bacterium | reverse complement strand
GTCGCCCACGCGGCCTGCGGGGCGGTACGGCGTGCCACCTGTGGACGTAGCCGCGGCGAGGTGCCCCTGCCCGTCGCGCACGACGCAGCCAACGGTGCCACGCGGCGCGCGGAAGCTGTCGCTGGTGTGGTAGCGGGCGGCCTCGCGCAGCGCCTCGAACCGCGACTGCTCGCGGGGATGGATCAGCGTGGCGGGATCGACGGGCGCGTGGCGGTGGTGCTTGGCAAACGCCTCGGCGCCTGCGCCCACCATCAGCCGGACCTTGCCGTGGCCTTCCGTGCGCACGGTGTCGGCGATGCGGATGGGGTGCGGGAAGCGCGTGAGCCCGGCGACAGCGCCGAAGGTGTTTGTGGTGCCATCCATCAGCCCAGCGTCGAGCTCTACGGTGCCTTGGTCGGTGAGGACAGCACCGCAACCAGCGTCGAACGCGCCGTGGGCCTCCATCGTCGCCACAACCTCGCGCGCGACCTTGACGGCAGGTGCTCCGTCTTCGAGCAGAGATCGACCACGCCTGAGCGCCTGCCGCAGACCGTCACGGTGATCAGATAACGCTTTATCGGGGATGTTCCACGCGCCGCCGTGGACGAGCAGAATGGGGCCGTCGTAGCCGGGCGGCACGGCAAGCTGGTGGGTTTGAATGAGCACGAGGAAACGAAGCAGGTGATGGCGAGTCTTGAAGATGCGCTCGCCGCACAGCGGTGTCAATCTCTGCGCCCCTGTAACTCTGCCCGAGGTGGCCTCGTCAAGAGCGCACGTTCTTTCTGCTGACTCATCACCTCCCCGATGCCGAACGCCCAACGCCTTCTCACGCTCTGCTGTCTGCTCCTGTTTGGCGCTACGGCCCTCTCGGGCTGCGGCGAAGCCCAATCGAAGCAATCCGACGAACCCGAGGTCACGCCCGCCATCCCCGTTGAGGCCGCCGCCGTCACCCGCGGCGACATCTCGGCGCACTACATCGGGACCGCATCGCTGGAGGCGGAGGAAGAGGCCAACGTGGTAGCGAAGGTAGGCGGGACGGCCGAGGAAGTGCTGGTGGAGGAAGGCGACTATGTGCGCAAGGGCGATGTGCTGGTCCGCCTGGATGCCGAACGGCAAACGCTGGAACTGGCGCGTCAGGAGGCCACACTGCAGAAGCTGAAGCGCGAGTTTGAGCGGAACGAAGAGCTGTTTCAGAAGCAGTTTGTGAGCGCCGAGGCGTACGAGCTGTCGCGGTCGAGCTACGAGCAGCAGCAGGCCGCCTACAACCTCGCCAAGCTGGACGTCGAGTACGCCAACGTGGTGGCGCCCATCAGCGGCATCATCTCGTCGCGGATGGTGAAGACGGGCAACATGATCCAAATGCAGACGCCCGTCTATACGATCACCGACTTCGACCCGCTGCTGGCCATCATGAACGTGCCCGAGAAGGAACTGACGAAGCTGCGCGTGGGCCAGGCGACACGGGTGCAGGTGGATGCGCTCCTCGGCGAAGCCTTCACGGGGCGCATCAAGCGTATCAGCCCCATCGTGGACGCCACCACGGGCACGTTCAAAGTCACCATCGAGGTGCGCGACGGCACGCGGCGCATCAAGCCCGGCATGTTTGGGCGCGTGCAGATCGTCTACGACACGCACGAGGATGCGCTGCTCGTCCCGCGCGATGCGGTCATCACCGAGGATAGCGAGTCCAGCGTCTTCACCGTCTCGCCCGACGGCGTGGCGATGCGGCAACTGGTGCAAGTCGGCTACGTGGACGATGCGCACGTCGAGATCGTATC
>JBCCMF010000490.1:0-1827 GCA_039026435.1 Bacteroidota bacterium | reverse complement strand
GCAACACACAGGGCGAGATGATCGAGAAGCGCCGCTTGTACTTCGAGGCCGGTGCGGAAGAAGTCTGGCTCTGCGACATCGACGGGCGCATGCGTTTCTTCATGCCCTCGGGCGAGGTCACCGCCTCAGAGCGTGTTCCTTCCTTTCCCGCTCGCATCGTGCTTTAGCCACCAGATCGGGCGACGAGTTGACGGGTTCGGGCTTCCGAGCACTGCCCAGTCAACCGACGCATCACGCACAACTTCACCGACAGGCTCGAACGCACGTCGGCGGCAGGGCGTATACGTCGGCTCATCAACCGCCGGAGTCGCGTATGTCGCTCGTTGCCATTGTGGGGCGCCCGAATGTGGGCAAGTCCACCCTGTTTAACCGCCTCACCGAGTCGCGCGATGCCATCGTGGATGACCAGCCGGGCGTGACGCGTGACCGCGTGTACGGCACCTGCCTGTGGAGCGGTGCCGAGTTCGGCGTGGTGGACACGGGCGGCTTCGTGGCCAACTCCGACGACCGCTTTGAGGCCGCCATCCGCGAGCAAGTCCTCATCGCCCTCAGCGAAGCCGACGTCATCGTGTTCGTGGTCGATGTGGTCACGGGCATCACCGACCTCGACCAAGACGTAGCTGCCCTGCTGCGCCGCAGCGACAAACCTGTCATCATCGTGGCCAACAAGGCCGACAACGCGCAGCGGCGATGGGACGCGGGCGTCTTCTACCAGTTCGGCCTCGGCGAGGTGTTTCCGATCAGCTCCATCAACGGCTCCGGCACCGGCGACTTCCTCGACGCGGTGCTAGCAGCGTTGCCCGAGACGCCCAAGGAGCAAGAGGAAGACACGCGGCCGCGTCTGGCTATTATCGGCCGTCCCAATGTGGGCAAGTCGTCGCTGACGAACGCGTTGCTGGGCGAGGAGCGGACCATCGTCACTGAGATCAGCGGCACCACCCGCGACGCCATCGACACGGAGCTGCGCTACCACGGGCAGGAGATCGTGCTGGTGGATACGGCCGGGCTGCGCAAGCGCAAGCGCATCTCGGAAAACGTGGAGTTCTACTCGACCCTCCGCACCGAGCGCGCCATCCAAAGCTGCGACGTGGCGATCCTACTGCTCGACGCCTCGCAAGGGCTAGAGACGCAGGACATCAAGGTGTTGCGGCAGGCCGAGATCATGAAGAAGGGCCTGGTCATCGGCGTCAACAAGTGGGATCTCGTGGAGAAAGAGACCAACACGGCCCGCGACTTCGAGCGGGCGCTGGTGGAGCGGATCAAGCTGCTGGATTATGTGCCGCTCGTGTTCATGTCGGCGATGACGAAGCAGCGCGTCTACAAGCTGCTGGACACGGCGCTGGGCGTAGTGGAGGAGCGGAAGAAGCGCATCACGACGAGCCGCGTGAACGACTTCCTGAACGAGGCCGTCACGCGTCACAAGCCGCCGATGTACCGCAACCGCGCCGTGCGCATCAAGTACGGCTCACAGGTGCGCACCAACCCGCCCGTGTTTCGGTTCTCGTGCAACCAGCCCAAGGGCGTGCACGAGTCGTACCGCCGCTACCTAGCGAACCAACTGCGCGACGCGTTTGGGTTTGAAGGCGTGCCGCTGACGCTGACATTCAGCAAGACGGGGAAGTAGAACCTTTGCTAACTGGTTTTGATGTAGGCTTGCCAAAACAGGGCAAATCCACTCCAGTAGACGTCAGGTAGATAGGACAAATGGAGGCATTAGGAAAGGACGGCTCTAGGGCGTATGGACAAATGAGAATTTCAAAGCGGGGGTAAGATCCGTTGGATTGCCGCATTCAGGGTCAATTTCCCAACACTTCCCCTTGACTCCAT
>JBCCMF010000489.1:0-1870 GCA_039026435.1 Bacteroidota bacterium | reverse complement strand
TAATGGCCGAGTCTGCGCACGGCTTCGTGAAACGCCTCCTCCTCCTCGTACCCTGCCGCGCACAGCCCTTCGATGCGGTCGATGAGCGCACCCTCAAGCTCTTCCAAGTCTTCTGGTGAAAAGGTGCGGCTGACCTCGAACGGCCGCCGCCATGCCGCCAGTGCGGCGTCTAGATTGAATCGATTGGGCATCTACACCTCGCTTACGTGAGCCGAGGCTGCAAGCCCCAGAGCTCCGCCAGCATGGCATCGACCTGGAGCCACTGCTGCTTCTCGCGCTCCAGCGCACGGCGGCCCTTGTCGGTGAGCGCGTAGTACTTGCGCCGCCGCCCCGTATCCGCACGGCGCCAGCTCGACTCGAGCAGCCCCTTGTTTTGCATCCGGTGCAAGACGGGGTACAGTGTGCCGTCGTCCCACGCCAAGACACCGTCGGAGAGCGCTTCGATGCGGCTAAGAATGGCGTAGCCGTAGCTCTCGCCCTCGGAGAGGATGGATAAGATGAGGGGCCGCACCGAAGCACCTGCCAGTTCACGCGTGAGCATCGCACAATACCTTGTTGATCCAGATATGAACTGAACGCCTATACCTGGAGACTCCAGGTATAGTTACAGCAGGGCCTACTTTTCTTTGGAACGGTCGATTTCACTGCCTCGTTGGCCGATCACAACCCTCCTCGTTTCCCGCCGATGCTGCGTCCTGCTCTCGTATTCGTCGTGCTTGTCGGACTGGCCCAGCCGGTACTGGCACAATCTCCCGGGGTGTTCTCCCCCACGGAGCGACCGTCGCCGGGCTTTCAGGTGTTTCAGCCCGATGGTGAAGTGGTCACCAGCAAGGCGTATTCGGGAAACGTGCTCGTACTCACCTTTTGGGCGTCGTGGTGTAGCCCGTGCCTGCGCGAGCTGCCCCACCTGCAGGCGTTGCACGAGGCGTATGCCGACGATGACCGCGTCGCGGTGCTGGCTATCAACATCGGCGAAGGCGAGCCGGAGGCGGACGCCACGCGCTTCTGGACCAGCACCGCCTACACCATGCCCTATGCCTACGATCGCACGTCGTTTATCTACGCCACCTTCGGCGCCACCGCGATCCCCGCCACGTACATCATCGACGGATCGGGCACCATCCGCTATGAGGCGTACGGCATAGCCAACGGCGATGCGTATGAGGCCGAGGTGCGAGGCTACGTCGATGCCTTGCTCGGCGATTAAGCTGCGCTCCTCCTGGACGATACTCGATGGGATGCCTTCCCGACTGACGCCCCGCGCTCCGATGCTGCCTCGCCTCCTCTCCTTCTTCGTGCTGGCCCTGCTGCTCATCAGCTGTGACGACGCGATGCTGACCGAGCCGACGCCAGACGAGGAGCCCGACACGGACGAGGAGCAGGTCGAGGACAATCCGCCCAACGCCGACGATCCGCCCGACGCGCCCCTGACGGGCATCAGCATCCTCGACTTCGGCGCCACCCCCAACGATGCCTCCGATGACGATGCCCTCGCCATCAACGCCGCCCTGGAGGCAGCGCAGCCGGGCGACACGGTGCGTGTGCCTGTGGGTGATTACCACACGCGCTCCGAGATTGCGCTCCGGCCTGAGGTTCGGCTGGAGGGCGAGGACCAAGTGACCACGCGCCTCATCGACGTGGCGGGCGGCGACCGTAAGCTGATCGCGGGCTTCGAAGACCACCGTAGTGCCGTCGCCAACCTGACGCTCACCAGCACGGCCGACCCCGCCCTCTTCTTCGCGGTCTTCGTGCAGTTCTCCGACCGCGTCACCATCGAAGACGTCACCATCGACCGCTTCCAGCGCTACGGCATCTACGCGCACGGCGTCTCAAACTCGGCGATAGAGCGCGTGACGATCAGCGGCGCGAC
>JBCCMF010000488.1:0-1993 GCA_039026435.1 Bacteroidota bacterium | reverse complement strand
GTAGTTGTCGTCGGAGATGGCGTAGCGATGCATGGAGTCAAGGGGAAGTGTTGGGAAATTGACCCTGAATGCGGCAATCCAACGGATCTTACCCCCGCTTTGAAATTCTCATTTGTCCATACGCCCTAGCCAAAGTGTCCGAGTGATTGCCGCAGCCTTATTCAATGGCATGTGCGACAGAATTATCTGAGGAGCGCACAGGCAAACTGAAAAAATCGCAGTCCAGCTTACGGGTACGGGCTCCCTCGGGGGTCATAGCGATGGATACGTCCTCGAACGCCTGACCATCGCTGCTGTATTTTGCCTGCGCTCACACCCCCTTCTGCCGCGCCTGTGGCCCCTTCCGAGATGCCTCCAGCCCCGTGGTATGAGCCCGACCAGTTCGCGCGGCTCTTCCGCCATTACTACGCCCCGCTGTCGCGTTATGCGCAACGGATCACGGGCGAGGCCTCGGCGGCGGCCGATGTGCTGCAAGACGTCTTCTTGAAGCTGTGGGAGCGGCGCGCCACGCTGGAGGTGACCACGTCGCTCCAGGCCTTGCTCTACACGATGGTGCGCAACCGCGCGCTCAAGACGCACCGCCGGGCGAAGTGGACGGCTGACGTGGATGTCACGGAGGCGGCAACAGCGCAACCCGGTGTGGCGTCCAGCGCGGCCCAGCTCGCCGCCGACGATCTGAAACGACACCTGCATCGCTGGATTGGCGACTTGCCGCCGCGGAGGGCCGAGGCGTTTACCTTGAGCCGCTACCACGGGCTGTCGTACAAAGAGATCGCAGGCGTCATGGGCGTCGCTGAACGCACCGTAGAAACCCATATCTTGCTGGCATTGCGCGAGTTGCGCCAGCGTCTCGATCACCTGGACCGCGAGGGACTTTCATCGTGAATGCCACCGACCCCAACCAACCCCGCGCTGACTTCGACGCGCTGCTCGGCCGTGTCGACGCCGACGAGGCGGAGGCGCTGCGCCGTGTCTGGGACCTGATGGGTCCCGACGATCCCGTGCCTGGCCCAGCGCCGGACGCCACCGAAGCCGCGCTCCAGCGTTTTCAGCAGGCCGCCCAAACGCCACCGCCCGGGCCATCGCATGTGAGCGACCGCCAGCCCAAGCGCTCGCGCCGCCAACGCGCAGGTCGCGGCCTCTGGGTCGCGGGCGCTCTCACAGTTGTGCTGCTGGCTGTGGGGCTAGGATGGCGCACGAACGAGGTGTATCGCGCCCCGCTCGGCGAAACGCTCAGCGCGACCTTGCCAGACGGCTCTACCGTCGAACTCAACAGCGGCACCGCCATGCAGTACACGCAGCGCTTGTTTGGGGCACGCACGGTGCAGCTCGCCGGCGAGGCGTTCTTCGATGTGATATCCGACAGTCAACCGTTCGTGGTGGAGACGTTCAACGCCGAGGTGCGCGTCCTGGGCACGCAGTTCAACGTACGCGCCCGTGCCGACCAGGGCACGACCGTCGCGCTCACCGAAGGCCGGGTCGCGCTGACGGCGGAAGGCGATGCTGATAGTGCAATCACGATGGCCCCGGGCGAGACGTACCGCATCGGGCGGGCCCGCTCGGGCGACGCCGTGGCGCCCGAACCTTACGTGCAGCCCATCGACGATGCCGTGGCGTGGCGCCGGGGCGACCTTGTCTTCAAAGGGATGCCCGTCGGGGCGATGCTCGATGAGATGGAACGCCGATTCGACGTAGAGATTGAGGCGCCCACCACTGTGCGTCAACGCGATCTGACGTTTGTGGTGCGGCGGCCCGCCAACGCCGAGGCTGCGCTGCGCGACCTCGCGACCGCTCTCAGCCTCCAGTACCAGCCCACCGCAACCGGATTTGCGCTGCTGAACAACTGATACAGCCTCCACGCGCAAGCGGTCTGCTGCGCAGCCAACTTTAACCCATCCGCCGATGCGATGGCATAGCGTCTTCCAACAGGGCGTGTGTATGCTGGCGATGCTGGTCGTGTGTACCAGCACCGCACGGGTGGGGTGGGCGCAGT
>JBCCMF010000487.1:0-2068 GCA_039026435.1 Bacteroidota bacterium | reverse complement strand
GACGAAAATAAAGGCCCGTCGTTCGCAAAAGCAAACCTCGTGGGCGCCTGTGCAGCGGCAATTCCCCACACGGCCTTCAAAACAAACCGATCTACTCATTGGTTGGACGCGGTCTTGCCACAGTGCACGTTTAACAAGATGCGCAATCTGTGAGCAAGTTGCTTTTAAGAAACGGCTAGTTCTCTGCCTGTGACCCGCCTGCTTATCAACATCGACCACGTTGCCACCTTGCGCAACGCCCGGCGCGAAACCTTCCCCGACCCCGTTCATGCTGCTGCGCTGTGCGAATTGGGCGGCGCCGATGGCATCGTGTTTCACCTGCGCGAAGACCGCCGCCACATCACCGACCGCGACGTGGCGCTGCTGAAACAAACCGTGAAGGGCCGGCTCGATTTTGAGCTCTCCACCGCGCCCGAGATCGTGCAGATCTGTTGCGATACCCAGCCCGACTTGGCTACGCTGGTGCCCGAGCGCCGCGAAGAGGTCACCACGGAAGGCGGGTTGAACGTAACTGCGCACACGGCACGCCTCCGCGACGTGACGACGCAGCTGTACGACGCCGGCATCGGCCAAGTGGCCTTGTTCGTAGACCCGGAGCCGGCGCAGATCGACGCCGTGGCGGCGACGGGGGCGAACTGCATCGAGCTGCACACCGGCGACTATGCCAACGCGACGACGCTGCAGGACCAGCGCGAGGTGGCCGAACGCTTGGGCAACGCCGCTCAGCAGGCCCACGCCCTCGGCCTAACGGTCCATGCCGGGCACGGCCTCGACTATCAGAACTACCCGCTCTTCCGCGAGACCGTCAAGCCGCTCAGCGAGGTGTCTATTGGCTTCGCCGTCATTGCCCGCTCGGTTTTGGTGGGCATGGAGCAGGCCGTGCGCGACATGCGCCTGCTCGTGAAAGGCTACTGATTCGTTCCTCCTATGTCCGACTTCATTTCCGTACCGCCAGACCATCGCAGTGGCTATGTGGCCCTCGTGGGCAAACCCAATGTGGGCAAGAGCACGCTGATGAACGCGCTGGTCGGCCGTAAGCTGTCCATCGTCACGCGCAAGCCGCAGACGACGCGCCATCGCATCCTCGGCATCTGGTCCGACGAGAAGCATCAGGTGATCCTGCTCGATACGCCTGGCATCATCAAGCCGCGCTACAAACTGCAGGAGGCCATGATGCACAACGTGGACGCCGCCGTGACCGAGGCGGACCTGCTCGTGTTCATGGCGGAAGCCACACAGGACAACCCCGACACGCTCAGCCTAGAGCAGGTGGGCAACCGTCCGGCGCTGCTCGTCATCAACAAGATCGACCTGATCCGCCCCGAGGAAGCCTTACCGCTCGTGGAGCGCTACACGGCGTTGCGAGCGTTCGAGGCCGTCATCCCGATCTCGGCGCTCAACGGCAAAAACGTTGACGCCCTCAAGCAAGAGATTCTCGACCGCATCCCGCTCGGGCCGCCGTTCTACCCAAAGGACATGATCAGCGAGCACCCGGAGCGGTTCTTTGTGGCGGAAATCATCCGCGAGAAGATCTTCCAGCAGTACCGCGAGGAGATCCCCTACTCCACGCAGGTCGATATCGTCTCGTACGAGGAGCGCAAGGGCCAAAAAGACCTGATCCACGCGGACATCGTGGTGGAGCGCGACTCGCAAAAAGGGATTCTGATCGGCAAAGGCGGCAAGGCGCTCAAGCGCATTGGCATGTCGGCGCGGAAGGATATCGAAGCCTTCCTCGGGCGCGAGATCTTCCTGCAGCTCCACGTGAAGGTGCGCACCGATTGGCGCAACCGCGACAGCTTCCTCAAGTCGTTCGGCTACCGCTAGCCCAGACGCGCATCGCCCCACCGACCGAAGCCCGCGAGGCGATGTGAGGATGCGTTGTTGTGTGTCCGTCTGGCGATCAGTAGAGTAAGGTGAGGCCTACGACGAACTGGCTACGGGTGACCTCTTCGGTGACGTACGGGATGTTGTCTACCTCGCTGTAAGGCAGGTAGAGGTCCTCGAAGCGCTGGGCTGTCCAGGCCGCATCCAGGCGGAACTGGTCGGAGAAGCGGTAGCCGAAGCCGAG
>JBCCMF010000486.1:0-2075 GCA_039026435.1 Bacteroidota bacterium | reverse complement strand
TCGTCGTTGTAGACGCGGAAGAACGTCATGTCGAGCGCGTAGCGGGGATACGTGAAGTTGTCCGCGTCGCCGCCGTAGTAGCCCAGCTGCAGCTCGGGCGCCATGACGAGCCGCACGTCGTCGTAGCGGCGGAACGTGTAGGCCGAGTAGCGCCCGCCGTTGTAGAGCGCGATGACCTCGGCCGTGAACGCATCGCCCATCGCCGTCTCGATGCGCGCGGTGATGCTGTCGATGGCGGTGGTGCGGGCGTCGGCACGTTCGGCATCAGTCTGCGTTGCCTCGAGCGCCGCCAGGACCTCATCCGTCACGTCCTCGATGCGGATGAGCTGCTCGGCGTACATCTCGGGCGCCGGACGCTCTTCGCTCATCGACTGCGCGTAGAAGCCGTCATCCAGCAGGTTCTCGCCCGGCCGACTCACCGCCGTGATCTGTTCGCGGGCGCAGTGGTGGTTGGTCATCACCAAGCCGCTAGGCGAGACGAACGACGCCGAGCAGTTGGGGATGCGAAGCGCGCCCATCCGCGCCGTCGTGAGCCACTCATCGTCGAGCGTGAGGCCGTACGTCTCCTCGAAGTAGTCGAGCGGCGGGAAGTCGAAGGTCCACATCTTGCCGTTGTCGTACTGTCCGGCGCGGACGGTGTCGGCAGGCGATTGGGCGAGGGCCAGCGGCGCGAGCGCGAGCAGGACCGCGAGGCAAGCAGAAAGGCGCGTCATAGACGAAAGCAAGGGCTCCAGCATCAGATGGGGACCACCTACTCCGCCCGCTGTGTGCAGGTTCGGTAGGGCATCGGGAAGATCCTCTCACGGAACCAATTCACGGCGCGCTGTTTAGACGCGTCCCTCTGCGAAAGTGGCGGAATTGGTAGACGCGCTAGATTTAGGATCTAGTATCTTAAACGATGTGGGGGTTCGAGTCCCCCCTTTCGCACCGATACACCCTGTGAATCTCTGATTTGCAGGGTTTTTGCGTTTTGGTTGGTGCAGCGTAGGTACAACAAAGTCCGTTTTTCCTCTCCTGCAGCAGTTGTACCTCAACAACGCTTGTAGCCCTTGATGCACAGCCTTGTGCAGGTCTCCTGGTTGGGCAAGGGCAAGACGCTAGACCGACTCCTCCAGGTACGCATCGAGGGCGTGAATCACAACGTCGTTCAGACTCGCGCCTGACGCCTTTGCATGGTCGGCCACCCGCCGATGCCGATCTGCGCCAAGACGCACATTGAACTTACCGCTGAGTGGCTTCTGAGGTGCTACGCCATCCTCGACACACGAAGCGAGATAGTCGTCAACGCCTGCCTCGAAGTCGGCACGTAGTTCTTCGACGCTCTCGCCGTGGTATCCTACAATGTCGCGGATGCCCGCCACTCGGCCGTGCAGGATGTTGCTTTCGGCGTCGAACTCTACGCTGCCCGTGTAGCCCCTGTATTGGAGGACGCTCTTCATGGTGTAATCCCGTTGAGTTTGAGAAAGTCGCGAACGAGGCGGTGTAATTCAGGATACAGCAGACTCTGCCTTCGATCACGCACACAGGCGCATGGCGACAGGATGGTTCAGCTGAACTCGCCAAAGCAAGAATAAATTCCTTACGCCAGTACCGTGCCCGCGGGCATTTCCCTTACCCGAAGTGCCTCGGGGAAGCAGGATAGATCCGTTCCTTTGCCGCTCATACCCCACTCTTTGGCTAAAACGGCTCCTGCTTGCTTGAAGAAGAACGGCACACTGGCTTCCGAACAGTGCTGGCGTATTTCTAACGCCCACTCCTCTCTCATTGGACGAGCGCGATGTCCCGATTCTCCGCCAACTATTACCCAGTCGATTCCGACTAAGCTCATTGCGCCAACAGCACCGATTAGGGGTTCCATCGAGAGGAACTTGACAGCGGCACCTGTGGCCGCAAGATCGACGATTCGATGCTTCACGCGTTCGTCCTCAACGCTGACCCCCATCCAGACATTGGGTGGCCAATCAATTACTGGACTGAGTTCGCGGACGCGCTCGGCACGTTTAGTCAATACCTGAAATGTGTGCCATTCTGCTTTGCGCATCACATCAAAGACGCGCATGATAAACTGTGTGGGC
>JBCCMF010000485.1:0-2179 GCA_039026435.1 Bacteroidota bacterium | reverse complement strand
GAGCGGCCACCGATCCCAGTCCTGCCGCACCAAGCGCCGCGCAATGGTAGGCGTGGGGAAGATGGCGGCGGTGAGCAGGCGGTCGTGCTGGTGGACGACGTCGCGTAGCATCTCCACGACGCGCGTGATGCTGTCGTAGCGAGGCCACAGATCAACAGGCCAACGACCGCAATGCGGCTCTGGGTAGCAAGACGACGAGAAGGCGACGGGGTGGGCATACGCGGATTCATATAAGTGCTGGCCATTTTGAATGCAGCATATCGCTTTATTATGTCATCCCGAGCGCAGTCGAGAGCGCGAAGCACACCGCAGGTAAATCTCCCCCGCTGAGGTTGTGCAATTCTTGAACGGGGGAGATCCCTCGGCTTTGGCCTGCGGCCTCCGCTCGGGATGACAGTCTCAGGCGTGCAGTCATCACTCGAAAGTGCTATCAGCGACTGTTGGGGATGACTAAGATAAGCGCCTCGCCGGGGGCGACCACGAACGCTTGGCTGAACACGTCGGGATTGTTACCTGCCGACTCCATCTCGAACCGCAGTTCGGTGCCCGGTGCGGTGAGGTAGCCGGGCACGGTGAACGTCTTGACCGCTCCGGCCCGGATGCGCCCGAGGCGCACGCGCCGCGACTGCTCCCACACGTAGATCTCCATGCTACGCCAGTTGCGGTTGCGCACCTCTACCGTCGTCCCCTCCGGCTCGCCTTCGTCGGCGGCTTCTTTCGACGCGTTGCAGCCAACCATCATGGTGCCGACGAGCAACAGCGCCATCGCGACGCGTATCCAAGGTCTGTGCTTCATTGTTGGTGCGCTCCTCCGCAAGCTGTGGGTGGCTCGCCCGATACCTTGCCCACGGCATTGCGTTTCCGGTCAGCCCGTTGAAAATGCACCGTTTGCGAAAACTGAGCGCAGGGTTTCGCGTTCAGTCGCGCCCCATCGTTCCGTCTTGCTACCGCTGCTTGATGCGTCTCTTTCCCATTCTCTGCTTTGTCAGTGTCACCCTTCTGATCGGCTGCGGTCCGGCCGGGCGATCGTCGGACGCGCCGCTCTTCGAGCTGATGCCGCCCGAGGCTACGGGGCTCGACTTCGTGAACGAGATTCAGGAAGACGCGGGCTTCAACGTGCTGGAGTATGAGTACTTCTACAACGGCGGCGGCGTGGCCGTGGGCGACGTGAACCAAGATGGCCGGCCCGACCTGTTCTTCACCGCCAACATCGGCCCGGACCGCCTTTACCTGAACCGGGGCGACTGGCAGTTCGAGGATGTCACCGAGCAGGCCGGCTTCACGCACGCGCCCTCGTGGACGACGGGCGTCACGATGGTGGACATCAACGCCGATGGCTGGCTCGACATCTACGTGTGTAGGTCGGGACGCGTGGGCGAGGAGCGGCGGCGCAACGTGCTGTACATCAACAACCAGGACGGCACCTTCAGCGAGCAGGCAGCTGCCTACGGCATCGACTCGCCCGCCTACTCGACGCACGCGACGTTCTTCGACTACGACCGCGACGGCGACCTCGACCTGTACCTGCTCAACCACCCCATCCGGCGCCTGGAGCGCTTCGACGTGGAGCTGGTGAAGCAGCAGCGCGACCCGCTCTCGGGCGATAAGCTCTTCCGCAACGACGGCGGCACGTTCGTGGACGTGAGCAAGGCGGCGGGCATCATTGGCAACCCGCTCGGCTTCGGCCTCAGCGTCACCACCAGCGACATCGACGGCGACGGCTGGCTCGACCTCTACGTCGCCAACGACTACGTGGAGGACGACTACCTCTACATCAACAATCAGGATGGCACCTTCCGCGAGGAGATCCGCGCTTGGATGCCGTACACCTCCAACGCCTCGATGGGCGCCGACATCGCCGACATCAACAACGACGCGCGCCCCGACATCGTCACGCTAGACATGCTGGCCGAAGACCCACGGCGGCTGCATCGCCTCAAAGGACCCGATGACGATGCGCGGTTCCGCCAGCTGCGCCGCGAAGGCTATCATGCGCAGTACACGCGCAACATGCTACACCTGAACCGAGGCAACGGCACCTTCAGCGAGATCGGGCAACTGGCAGGCATCGCGCAGACCGACTGGAGTTGGGCGCCACTCTTGGCCGACTTCGACAACGACGGCTACAAAGACCTGTTCGTTACCAACGGCTACATGCGCGACTACACGGACATGGATT
>JBCCMF010000484.1:0-2340 GCA_039026435.1 Bacteroidota bacterium | reverse complement strand
GTCAAGGCGCACATTTTTCGCGCCCGTGAACTCCTGAACAAGTACCTGCGCGATAAGCGAGGGTCGTTTTAGGGGCTCGGGGTTGGGTTTTCGGACGCGCTTCGCACTTTTCGTTTTAGTCTTGCCTGCCTGAGCCTGGTAACATGCACAACTACGAAGTCATTATCTACTGGAGCGCAGAAGATGCGGTATTTGTAGCTGATGTCCCGGAGTTGCCCGGCTGTATGGCGCACGGTGATACGCAGGCCGAGGCGCTGCGTGCGGCACAGGACGCGATGCAATTGTGGATTGACACGGCTGCCGAGTTTGGCGATCCGATCCCCGAGCCCAAGGGGCGCCGCCTGATCTATGCCTGACTCTTGGCGGAGTGTTCGCCTTCTGCTCGTCCTGGGGATTGTATGTTGAAGCCTCGATCTTCGGCAACCCAACTTTTCCCCCTATGCTTGCCCGGTACACCCGCCCCGAGATGGCGGCGCTTTGGAGTGAACACCAGCAGTTTCAATCGTGGCTCGATGTAGAGCTGGCCGCCTGCGCGGCATGGTCGGTGTTGGGGGCGATTCCGGCCGAGGACGTCGAGAAGCTGTACGCCAACGCCTCGTTCGACATCGACCGGATCCACGAGATTGAGCGAACGACGCGGCACGACGTGGTGGCCTTCACACGGGCCGTCAGCGAGACGCTGGGCGAGGAGCGCAAGTGGGTCCACTACGGGCTGACGTCGTCGGATGTGGTGGACACAGCGTGGTCGTACCGGCTGCGGCAAGCCAATGGCCTAATCCTGGACCAGCTCGACCGCATGCTGGAGGTGCTGGCGGCGCGGGCCAAGGAGCACAAGCACACGCTGATGATGGGGCGCACGCACGGCGTCCACGCCGAGCCCACGAGCTTCGGCCTCAAGATGGCGCTCTACTACGCCGAGATGCAGCGCAACCGCGAGCGCTTCCTGGCCGCCGCGGAAGGCGTACACGTCGGTAAAGTGTCAGGTGCCGTTGGGACGTTCGCGCATACGCCGCCCGAAGTGGAGCGGCTGACGTGCGAGCGCCTGGGCCTGACGCCTGCGCCCATCTCCACGCAGGTGCTCCAGCGCGACCGCCACGCGCACTACATGAGCGTACTCGCCCTGATTGGGGCTACGCTGGAGAAGATGGCGGTGGAAGTGCGCGGCTTGCAGAAGACGGAGTTTCGCGAGGTGGAAGAGGCGTTCGGCAAAGGGCAGAAGGGCTCATCGGCGATGCCGCACAAACGCAACCCGGTCACGTCGGAGAACATCACGGGCTGTGCGCGGCTGCTGCGCGGCTACATGATGTCGGCGTACGAGAACGTGGCGCTCTGGCACGAGCGCGACATCTCGCACTCGTCGGTGGAGCGCGTCATCCTGCCCGATGCCACCACGATCTTGCATTACGCGCTGCATCGCTTCGGCAACCTGATCGAGCGGCTGGTGGTCTTCCCGGAGAACATGCAGCGCAACATGGAGCGCTCGTTCGGGCTCTACAACAGCCAGCGCCTCCTGCTCAAGTTGATCGACAAAGGGCTGAACCGCGAGGCCGCGTACGACCTCGTCCAGCCGCGTGCGATGCAGGCGTGGAACGAGCAGCGCGCCTTCCGCGCCATCGTAGACGCCGACCCCGGCATCACCGCTCACCTCTCGGCCGCCGACATCGACGACGCTTTCGACGCGCAGTATCACCTGCGCAACGTGGACACGATCTTCGAGCGCGTTGGGCTTGGAGGTTAAGACCATATCTAACATATTTTGGCATCAATAAGGGGAGCAAATATTTAGCTTCCGTGCCACCTTCTGAGTAAGCAGCGCAGTTTGCCATGCGGTGCTTCGCCAAGAGTTGATAGCTTTGGCTGCTTGGCCGTTCATTTTTGGGGCTCAAAAACGAACCAAAAACGCTTGTCGATCTCGAAAACGCTCAGCGGGCTCTCCGACACACAGATCCGCACCTAGCGAGCGATGAACTCCCAAGCGTTTCGGGACGTCGCGGTGCCGCTCGCTAGCTGAACGCTGCCCGCCCGCTCTTCCCAACGCGCTCCTGGCCACGAGACCGACGTTGCGGCTCGCTGCGCTCGTTTAGCGCGTGTGCTTGCTGTAAGGAACTCGCTTCTCAGTTGAAGAAATGCCTGACGTCGTCTAGCTTAGCCACGCAGGGCCGGCAGTGGGTCGTTCTCGTCGACGAAGCGGAGCGCGAGGCCGTTGTTGCAGTAGCGAAGGCCGGTAGGCTGTGGGCCGTCGTTGAAGACGTGGCCTTGGTGACCGCCGCAGCGTATGCAATGGTACTCGGTGCGGATCATGCCAAACTTGGTGTCCACCTTCTCGCCCAGGCGCCCGTC
>JBCCMF010000483.1:0-2346 GCA_039026435.1 Bacteroidota bacterium | reverse complement strand
TCCTCGAACGAGGCCCGCACCGCTGGGTCCATGGTGCCGTCTACATACTCGCACAGGTACTCGTCGAGGCCATCCAACAGGGGATCGTCCGATTCGTCGTAACGGTCGTGCATGGGCGGCGCAGGTGAGTGCGTGAAAGGCAGCGTGAGGCCTATACGTAGAAGGGCCGCCAGCGATCCGCCAGCGGCCCTAAATCGTTGTGCTAAACGGTTTGGTTACTCGCCGCCCGGCACATACACGTCTTTGAGCAAGGCCTGCAACTTGGTCCGGCCGCGGTTGATGCGGCTTTTTACGGTCCCCATTGGTAGGCCCGTGATATCGGCGATCTCCTCGTAGGCGAGCTGTTGCACATCGCGCAGCACCACGACTTCCCGGAACTCAGGCGAGATCTGCCCCAGCGCCTCTTGCACAAAGTGATCTTGGATGGTGCTCTCCGTGTGCACATCGGGCGAGAACGACTCATCCGGGATTTCCACCTCGTAGTCCTCGTCGTCGCGGTTGGTGGCGTTGAGCGAGTAGATGCGGCGGCGCTTGCGCTTGCGGTACTCGGACCGCGCCAGGTTGCCCGCGATGGTGTAGAGCCACGTCGAGAACTTCGCGATGCGGCGGTACGAGTGCCGGTTGCGGTAGACGCGCAGGAAGGTCTCCTGCAGCAGGTCTTCCACCTCCTTGATATCGCCGAGGAAGCGGTAGATGTAGTTGGAGAGCGGGTCTTTGTACCTGCTCACGAGAATGTCATAGGCTTCGAGGACGCCCTGTTGGAAGTACTCCATCAGATCCTCGTCGTTCATCTCGGCCAGGGTACGCTTCCGTACGGCGCGCACCGTGGTGGCGTCTGCGGTTTCGGTGCGGCGCTTGAGAATGCGTTGGCGAAGGGTAGGCTTAGTCGTCATAGAAGCAACCTCTTGTGTGAAACTGGTTGGCTACACTAGCGTGGCCAGTCAAGGGGCGATTGAAGCGAAGCAGCATCGTGTGGAGTGCGCGGCATCGCGTGTGGGTTACGCGGGTACTGAAGCGGGCATGAGGCGCCGCATCAGCAGGGTCAGGATCAAACGTTCGTCACGTGGGGAGCCGCCTTTCAACTCATAGTCGGCCGCGAGGAGGGCACCGAAGGCGCGTTCCAAGCTGGCCAGGGGGAAGCGGCGTACGCTCTGTACATACTCTTTGACAAAGAACGGCGAAACCCCGATGCGTCGTGCCATCTCGTTATCCTTCATGCGCTTTTGCTGACAAACCGTCAGCTTCCAGAGCTTGGTGAAATAACTTGTCAGGACAGAAACGATCATTAGGGCCTCTCCACGTGATGCTGAAGCATTTTGCAACAACCGTTCCGTGATAAAGACCGCGTCGGCGTAGCGATGTTGCCCGATGGCGCGTTGCAATTCGAAGACGTTGAAGTCGCGCGTCTGTCCACTGGCGGCTACGACGTCGTCGGCGGTGAGGCGGGTGCGGCCGCCTGCGAAGGTGATCAGCTTATCGAGCTCGGCCACGGCGGCGCGGAGGTCGGTGCCCACGAAGTCGGCCAACATCTGCACGCCTTGCGGCTCCAGGCGGTAGCCCATCTGCTTGGCGCGGTTCTGGATCCAGCTCGGCATCTGGTTGTCGTAGAGCGCCTTGAACTCGCCCCACGCCCCGTGCTGCTTGAGCGCGCGGTACGGGTGCGCCGACAGGTTGGGCTTGCCGTTGCAGATCAGCATCACGACGGCCGATGGGTTGGGCCGCTTCGCGAACTCGGTGAAGAGGCGGTTGTCTTTCATCTTCTCGAAGTCGCGGACGACCACCACGCGCCGTTCGGCCATCATCGGGTACTGGGCGCACAACGCCAGCGCAGCTTGCGCCGTCACCTCAGCGCCGTACAAGATGTCTTGGTTGAAGTCGCGCTCATGCGGTGCTAAGGCCGTCTCCAAGAGCAGCGTCTGCAGCTCGTCAATCAAGAACCGCTCGGCGCCATACAAGAAGTAGAGCGGCTGGTAGTTGCGGTGCTGCAGCGCGGTCCGCAATTGCTCGTACGAGAGGCCTTTCTTCGACATCGGATGGGCGGCGTAGGTGGGGAGAGCGCCAAGTATACACCGACGCACTGACATCCCCCTGTCTTACGGGGTTCGGTTTTCGGACGTCCGCTGCGCTCTCTTTGGGTCTTGGGGGTGCTGTTCTTTGGCGATGGCGGTGGCATGAATGGCGATGGCTTCGGGAAATGGCGGTGTTCGGTGTTGGGTCTTCGGACGCTCGCATTCGCTCGCTGTGGGTCTTGGGGGCGCCATTCCGAAAGGGGGACACGCTGCAGGGAGAACTGCTTGGTATGCTGGACGCACTTGATCTGATAGGGCGGCGATCAAATTTTCCGAG
>JBCCMF010000482.1:0-2349 GCA_039026435.1 Bacteroidota bacterium | reverse complement strand
GTCGAAGTAGACGGTGTACGGGTCGAGGTCGGCGAGCATGGCGTCGAGGCCGGAGCGCATCAGCCGCGTGGCATCGACGGGGTCCACGTACTGCGTCACCCGCTCCTCGTACATCTGCCCGAAGATGTCGAAGTTCTTCTTGAGCGTGAAGAAGTCGTCGTCGCGCGGCCACCAGAAGCCAGCGGTGACACCCACAGCGAGCGTGGCGATGATCAACGGTATGAGATGGCGGCGTTTCATGGCGCGGTGCTGTCTGTGGTTGAGGCGGTAGATCAGCCTCGGCAGCATCCCTTTCGACCTCACCCTGTCCCTCTCCTAGCTCCCAGGAGAGGGGACTTCGAGGCATACTGGGGTGCCAACTCTTGTGGACTGCCGAGGGATGCTAACGGGGCACAACGCCCTGCTCGTGTGCAGGGTGGCGCTCACTGACCGTTCTCACGGTCGGGAGTTCCTTATACCAACGGATTGAGCGGCCTCACGCTCGGAAAGGCGCGCGCTCCAGCTTCGTTTTGTTCGGCACAGGCACGGGCACCTCGGGCAAGGTACCCGTGCTGAAGTCGGGCGGGAGCAGGTCTTGCTCGGCGTTGATCACCTCATCCCACGTCAAGGCCTGGCCCGTGTAGGCGCTCTCGCGTCCGAGGATGCCCGTGAGCGTGCTGTAGGCGGTCTCCTCCACCTCGACGATGGGTGTGCCGCTGCGGATGCTGGCGATGAGGTCGGTGTGCTCCTGCACGTACGGGTTGTTGCCGCGTTCGGGCGCCTCGAACAGCACGCGGCCGTCGTGCGCGCGGATCACCGACGAGCCGGGGTTGACATCGGCTACACCCAGGGTGCCCACGATGCGGTTGCTCACCTGGTTGTGCGCGCCTTCCATCTGGCGGCACATGGCCGTGACGCGGGCGCCGTTGGGGTATTCGTACTGGATGCTGAAGTGGTCGTAGATGTGTCCGTACTCGGCGCCCGTGCGCTGGAGCCGTCCGCCCGTGGCGAGGGCCTTGACCGGGCTGGCCTGCAGCGCCCAGTTGATGGTGTCGAGGTTGTGGACGAACTGCTCCACGATGTGATCGCCCGAGAGCCACGTGAAGTAGTACCAGTTGCGGCACTGCCACTCCAGGTCCGTCATCTCCGGCGTGCGCGGGCGCAGCCAGATGGAGCCCGTGAGGTAGTATTCCTCCGCCGAGAGCACGTCGCCGATCATGCCGTCGTGGATGCGCTGGATGGCGCCCATGAAGCTGGGCTGGCGGCGGTACTGCGTACCGGTCACCAGGGCGAGGCCCTTGCTGCGCGCGAGCTGCCCCGAGGCGATGGCCGAGCGGGCGCCTGCCACATCGGTGGCCACAGGCTTCTCGGCGAAGACGTGTTTGCCTGCTTCGAGCGCGGCGCGGATGTGCAGCGGACGGAAGCCGGGCGGCGTGGCCAGGATGACGAGGTCGATGTCCGTTTCGAGGAGCCGCTGGTAGCCGTCGAAGCCGTCAAAGCAGTGGTCGTCGGTCACCTGGTACGCATCGCCGATGGCTTCCGCGACCGCCTCGCGGCCCCGGTCGAGGCGGTCGCGGAAGAGATCGGTCATGCCGATGAGCTGGACGCCCTCGGTCGAGGTCACGCAGTCGCGGGCCGCGCCGAGACCGCGTCCGCCACAGCCCACGAGCCCCACCTTCAGCGCGTCGGAGCCTGCCGCGTAGGCGCCGGGCAGCACAGACGGCAGCCACGCCAGCGAGGTCGCGGCGGCGGCCGTCGCCGAGGCTTTCAAGAACGAGCGGCGGTTCCAGCGGTCAGAGAGGTCAGGCATGGCGCACATCGGCAGGATAGATCAGCATCGGTAATATGGGGCGTGCTATCTTGGGGTGCAACTCGCTCTGCCGCCAGGGCGCACGGCGGTGCGCCCCTACACGGTCTCCATCTCATCGATCCTATGCTCTGCCGTGCGCCTCGCCCTCGCCCTCTCGCTGATCGTCAACCTCGCCTTGGGCTATCACCTGTACCAGAGCCACATGCACCTGCTGGAGCATCGTTCCGAGTCCGAGGCTGAGACGGCGGAGGAGAAAGCACAGGCGGCGGCGGTACTCATGCTGGGCGACTCCATCACGGCGCAGGGCGAGTGGGGCACGGCGCTGGGGCGCGACGATGTGGCCAACCGGGGCATCCCGGGCTACACGACGGGGCAGCTCATCTGGACCATCAAGAACGGCTTGGCCGACCATCCCGAGGCGCAAGTCTGGTTCCTACAAGGCGGCATCAATGACCTCTCGCTCGGCGTCTCGGCCGACCGCGTGTACGCCAACTACCTGACGTCCGTCGATTCGCTGCAGCGCAACAACAAGGTGCCCGTGGTGCAGTCGGTCATCTTGC
>JBCCMF010000481.1:0-2378 GCA_039026435.1 Bacteroidota bacterium | reverse complement strand
GACCTGCGGGTGTACTTGCTCGTGGCCAACGTCATTACGCGGCGGCTCCGCGAGCGGTACGAGGAGCAGACCACGCGCTACCTGCAATCCCAGAACGAAGCCGACAAGCCGCAGCCGCTCATCATCACCATCGAGGAGGCGCACAAGTTCTTGGCGCCCGGCGTGGCGCACGAGACACCCTTCGGCAAGATCGCGCGCGAGATGCGGAAGTTCTTCGTGTCGCTACTCGTGGTGGACCAGCGCCCCAGCGCCATCGACGAGGAGGTGCTGAGCCAGATCGGGACCAAGATCGTCGCCCAGCTCAACGACGAGAAGGACATCGGCGCGGCACTCGTGGGCACCAGCGGGGCGTCGGCGCTGCGGCAGGTACTGGCCTCGCTCGACTCCAAGCAGCAAGCCCTCCTCCTTGGCCACGCCGTCCCGATGCCCGTCGTGGTCCGCACCCGCACGTACGACCAAACCTTCTACGACGCCATGCGCGCCGGGCAGCCCACTGCCACGGCTGACACGTTCAAGCAGGCCAAACAGATCACCGACGACCTGTTCTACTGAGCGTCATGCCAGCGCTGAATTTTCATGGAGCAGCACACCGTCGAACTTTGTCATCCCGAGCGAAGTCGAGGGATCTCCCACTTTAAGGTTGTGCAAAACGGATACGGGGGAGATCCCTCGGCTCCGACCTACGGCCTCTGCTCGGGATGACAAGATCGGTAGCACAATCATCCCCCAGAAGTGGCGTCACCCCTCGTCTTCGCCGGTGTCGTTCAGCGTGAATCGGATGAATTTGTAGCCGACGTAGCCGACCCCAGCCAGCAGCAGCAAGAGCGGGATCCAGCCGAGGAGTTGAAAGCCCAGCATGGCCGCAAACACCACCGCACCGCCCTGCACCCAGCCGATAGACTTGCTGCGCTGCTTCGCTTGTTCGAGATCGCGCTGCGAGTAGAAGGTGACTTCTTGTGGCTTAGGCATAGTGACGCGAGGCTGTGCGGGTTGGGTCAGGCCTCTCCCCTACGGCTCCGCAGCCGCTGGGTTGCCCAGTGCCACGCTTACAGCGGCAGCACGGATACCGCCAGCACCTCATCCACGCTGCTAATCTCGCTCAGCACAGCTTCGTTAGGCTCGCCGAAGAATCGGATGCGGGCACAGGCGGCCTCCCCGCCCTCGAAGATCAAGTTTTCCATCTCCTGCACGTTCCAGTCGGCGCCGCGCATGGCGTCGAGGACACGCGCGAGCACACCTACGCGGTCCAGGTGGCGCACGGTGAGCAAGTGGTTGGCGTCGGTCTGGGCGGCTTGGTTGACGCCGTTGGGCACGACGCCCGTGGCGGCGTAGGTGTTGGCCACACGCGAGGCTTCCAGGGCGATGGCGTTCTGAGCTTGCTGCGTGGAGGCGCCGATGTGATGCGTCAGGTACACAGAGGGGTGGGCGGCGAGCGGATGGCTGAACGTCCCCGTCTTCACGGCAGGCTCGCCCTGGAAGACGTCGAGCCCGGCGCGGACCTGCTTCTCCTCCAGTGCCCACGCCAGCGCTTCTTCATCGACCACGGAGCCACGCGTCGTGTTGATGAACAGCGCGCCCGTCTTCATCGCTTGGAAAAACGCCTTGTCGGCCAGCGCGGCGGTGTCGGGCGTGGCGGCTACGTGCAGCGAGACGATGTCGGCCTGCTGGGCGACGGCGCGGGGCGATCCGGCATAACGCACGCCATATTCAGCCGCACGCTCGGGCGTCAACGAGCGGCTCCAGGCAATCACATCCAGTTGGAGCGCTTTTGCCCGGCGTGCCACAGCCTGGGCGATGTTGCCGAAGCCAATCAGCCCCAGCGTCTTGCCCTTGACGCCGTCGGCCTTGCTGTACGTCGCCTTGTTCCAGGTGCCATTGCGGGCGTCGATGACATTGTCGGGGATGCGTCGGTCGAGCGCCAGGATCAGCCCGATGGTCAGCTCAGCCACGGCGACGGCGTTCTTGCCCGGGCAGTTCGCCACGAAGATGCCGCGTGCCGAGGCCGCCGCGACGTCGATGTTATCGTACCCGGCCCCGGCGCGCACGACCAACTCTAGCGAGGCGGTGGCTGCGATGGCAGCGGCGGGGACCTTGGTCGAGCGGACGACGAGGATGTCAGGCTGCACCTCGCGGAGGGCGGCGTCCAGGGCATCCCCTTTCAGCGCAGGGTCGGCGTGGACGGTGTGCCCATCGGCTTCGAGGGCCTCGACCGCAACGGCGGCGAGCTTGTCGGCGATGAGGATGGTCATGGTATGGAGGAGGATGTCGGGAGGGCGCGAACTAGAAACGGTGGACCAGCAGGCCGCTGCGCAGCTTGGGCTCGAACCACGTCGACTTGGGCGGCATGAGTTCGCCTGCATCCGACACGTCAAGCAGTT
>JBCCMF010000480.1:0-2535 GCA_039026435.1 Bacteroidota bacterium | reverse complement strand
TGGAAGGCATCTGGCGCCTCCTCCACAGCGATGAAGTAGAACCCGTCAACCTCGGTAGCACCGACGAAATATCCATTGCCGACTTCGCCCGCGAGATCATCGCCGTCACCCAGTCAGAAAGCACCATCAGCCACGAGCCCCTGCCCGAGGACGACCCACAGATACGCCGCCCCGACATCACCAAGGCGAAGGATGTCCTGGACTGGTCGCCGCAGATTGGTCGCACCGACGGCCTCCACCGCACCATACCCGACTTCCGCAACCGGTTGGATTTGTGAGGCCAGAATCAGCATCGCGAACGGTTGCTCCGGCGATTATTCCTGGTTGAGCACCTGCACAGGATTCGCTGTCGCAATCTGGATGGCGTGGTAGCCTACCGAGATCAGGACGATGCCTGCGACGATCAGGAGAGCCACCGCGAAGTGCTGTGGGCTGAGCGCGATGCGATACGCGAAGTCCTGGAGCCATCGCAGCGCGCCAATGTAGGCCAGTGGGAGCGCCAGGGCGGCAGCGGCGAGCAGGGGCCGGGCGAAGACGCTCAGGAAGAGGGCGAGTATATGCTTGAATTCGGCGCCGAACACTTTTCGGATGCTTGCCTCGCGCCGCCGCTGGCCCGCAGCAAGGGCGCTCAGTCCAAAGAGCCCGAGGCACCCGATGGCGATGCCAAGTAGCGCCGCGTACTGGAGCAGGGCTTGCCAGCGTTGCTCGGTGCGGTACAACTGCTCGAATTGGGTGTCGTAGAAGCTGTAGTCGAAGGCCGCATCGGGAAAGGTCTCGCGCCAGAGCGCATCAATCCGGCTGAGTGCTGTCTCGGTCTGTGCTGCGGGAAACCGGATGGAGGCATAGCGCGGGGCTGCCCACGATCGGCCTGAGAGCATCACAAACATGGTGGGACTGATCACCTCGTCCACATTTCTGTGGTGAAAGTCTTCCACCACGCCAATGATCTCTATCGGCTCCTCGTAGCCGGGTAACCGAAACGTGGTCCCGACGGTCGCTGCCACGCCCATGCGTTGCACAAAGGCATCATTCACCACAATGTGCTGCGCCGGGTTGAGTGCCGGTTGTGTGGCGAAGCTGTGGCCAGTGTGTGGGCGATGCCCGAATACGTCCAGATAGGTCGTGTCAACGAGGAAGGTATGAACGCGGGTCTCATCGCCGCTCTGGTTGATGCCATCGCCATCGGCGGGCTCTACGCCCCAGGCCGGCATGTAATCCGTGAGGGTGCCCCACGAGGACCCGCTGACGTAGCCTGTTTGTGTACCCAAGGTCTGTTTGAACCGCTCGAAGGCCTGCTGGCGAGAGAGGCCTGGCTGGTTCGGAAGCGCCACTTGGATGACTGTGTCGCCCTCCAGGTTGAGGTGGCGCTGCTCCAAGTGGGCCACCTGTGCCCTCACCACGAAGAAGCCGATGGTGAGCAGCAGGGCCACCGCGCATTGGACGGCCACCAGCACGGTGCCGCTCCGAAAGGTCCTGCCCGAGAACGGCAGCTCGCGCTTGAGCGCCTGCACGGGGTGGAAACGGGCGAGCACCAAAGCAGGGTAGAGTCCGGCACACAGCGTCACGACTAGCCAAAGGCCCACGATGAGCGCCAAAGCGGCGGGTTGGAGCCAGAACCCGAACGACAGCTCACGAGCCCCAGGCAGCACGTTGTTAAAAGCGGGCAGAAACACCTGAACCAGTTGAAGCCCGATGAGGATGCCGAGCCCAGCGAGGAGCCCCGCTTCGCCCCAGAACTGCGCGGTCACCTGCCAGCGGCTCGCGCCCAGCGTTTTGCGCACACCGACTTCGGTGCCGCGCGAGGCCGTGTACGCTGTGCTAAGGGCAACGAAGTTCAGGCAGGCCAGCAGCAAGATAACGATCGCCAACGCGAGCACAAGATATGCATACTGCGCCGAAGCAGGCGCTGGCCCGAGGGGCAGCGAGCTGTGATCCGTGCTGATAGCCGTCGCGAAGTGGAGATCGCTTAAGCCACAGAGTTGGTATTGGATGGCGGTAGGCGATACGCCGCGTCGCTCTAGCATGGGCCCAAGCTGGCGCGTGACGATGCTGGCGAGCGGGTCTGCAAGCTGCTGGGGCGTGGCCTCGGGGCGGAGCAGCGCGAACGTGTATACCGTCAGCCCTTCCCAGTCATCCGCCATGTCGGCACGCGCTTGCACGATCCGCTCATAGGGGAGCAGGATATCGAACTGGATCGAGGAGGGGAGCGCCTGCGGAGCCGCGACGCCCGTCACGACATGGGTGTAGTACGTGGAGCCGATCTGCACCTCGAACGGCTGGCCTACGGGATCGGTCGTGCCGAAGTATTTGGAGGCCAGCGCAGCGCTGAGCACGACGCCGCCGGGCTGCTGGAGGGCATCGGTGGGACTGCCGCGTTGGAGGGGGAAGCTAAACAGGTCGAAGAAGTCAGCGTCGGCGAACAGGAAGCGCTCGCGGAACGCTTCTCCGCCCTGTACCCGTGCTGTGCCGTCCATGGGCCATAGGCGGGCGACGGCCTCGATGGTGGGGATGTCTTGGGTGAGCGCAGGCGCTAGG
>JBCCMF010000479.1:0-2547 GCA_039026435.1 Bacteroidota bacterium | reverse complement strand
TCAGCTCGTCATAGATGCGTGGGTCGAGCTTGCCGTAGCTAGAGTCGCCCGCGTTGAGCGCGAGGTAGCCGCCGTTGCTGACGGGTTGCTTCTGCTTGATGATGTCGGCCTCGATGGTGGTGCCGATGTGGTTGGCCTGCCCCGTGAGGTCGGCGCTCGTCTCGTGGTTCACGCCGTCGATGGTGAAGCCGCCGTTGCGGACGTAGCACCACAGGATGGTGGCCATACCCAGCTCATGCGCCCGCGCAAACGCCTTCGAGACCTCCACGATCTGGCGGTTCGAGTCGTCCGAGCCGAAGTATACCGTGGCGCCCACGGCCACGCAGCCCATGTTCCACGCCTCTTCCATGCGCGCGAAGAGGATCTGGTCGAACGTGTTCGGATAGGTGAGTAGCTCGTTGTGGTTGAACTTCAGGATGAAGGGAATCTTGTGCGCGTACTTCCGCGCCACCGAGCCCAGCGCGCCGTAGGTAGACGCCACTGCGTTGCAGCCGCCTGCGATGGCCAGCTTCACGATGTTCTCCGGGTCGAAGTACAGCGGGTTCTTCGCAAACGACGCGCCCGCCGAGTGCTCGATGCCCTGGTCGACGGGGAGGATGGAGAGGAAGCCGGTGTTGGCCAGGCGGCCCGTGCCAAAGAGGGCCTGGAGTGAGCGGAGCACCTGGATGCTGCGGTCGGACGGAATCCATACGTCATCCACAAACGATGGGCTCGGCAGGTGAAGCGATTCCTTCGGGATCGTCTGGCAGGTGTGGTTGAGCAGGCTGTCGGCCTCTTCGCCCAGGAGATCGGCGATACGCGTCGTATCAGACATGAGGGGATTACAATGACAAGTGAGACATGCACTTCGGTAAGAGATGAGGCGAATGTAGCAATTATGCAACGCTACTAAATCGAACATCCGCTAAATACGCGCTGGAAGCGCTGTTCAGATGGCCTACGCGGTGCAGACGCGCACCTCGGCGGGGATGGCGTCGGGTTGCGCGAACCAGTCGGCGAGCTGCTCGGCCAGCATGGGGGCCATCATCAGGCCTTTGGCGCCCAGGCCTGTGAACACCCAGACGTGCGGCGCCTCCGGCAGCGGACCTACCATCGGCAGGCGCGTGCCGGGCACGGTGACGCGGGCGCCCGCCGTGGCGTGGACAATCGGTTGGTCAGCCAGCGCCGGAAGCATGCGCGCGGCTTTGGCGCGCAGCGCGTCGTATTGCTTGGGGTCCGGCGCGAGGTTGTCGAAGCTATGCTCGTACGTGCTGCCGATGACGAAGCCGTCCGCCCCCGGCACCGCGTAGCCCATCCCCGACAGCGGCGGCAGCGTCTCCGCCGACCACCCCTCGGGATACGCTACTGTGATCGTCTGCCCCTTCACACTGTGCAAGTTGAGCGCCTGGAGCGCCGGAAACGCCGTGTAGCCATGCCCCAGCGCCAGCACCAGCCGACTGGCCGAGAGCGTCCCGGCTGTAGTCTTCACCCGTACCGCCTCGCCCCTCGTCTCCCAGCCGACCAGCCGCGCAGGTGCGATGAGATCGGCGCCGTGGGCCTGTGCCGTCGCCAACAGCTGGTCGATGAGGGCGGGGAGACTGAGGGCGCCGCCCGTGGTGATGTGCAGGGCGCCGAGTGGGGCGTCGAGCATGGGGAACGCAGCCTCGCAGTCCGCAGGCGGGAGCCAGCGGCCGAGGTCGGGGTGCGTGGTGGCGGTATGCTGGAAAGCGTCGGCTTGCTTGGGCGACGGGGCGGGGCGGAGGACGCCGCGGGCATCGAGCAGGTGGCGGGCGTTGGCGGCGTCGAGCAGGCGGTAGAAGGCGGCGAGGGCGTCGCGCATGCGCCACGTCGGGTTCGCCTTGCTCCCCAGGAACGGGTTGACGAGCCCTGCGGCTGCGCCCGAGGCGCCCGCCGCGGGATGCACGGCCTCCAGCACGGCCACGCTGAAGTGCGCGCTAAGGGCCACGGCAGCTGTCGCTCCGGCGAGTCCGGCGCCTGCTACCACAATGTCATACTCGGTCTTCAAAAGCCACGCCTCTTGCCGATACTGAGCCCATCGTCCTCCAACCCGGCACGCCGGGCCCCGTTCTGACCCAAACCCCACCCTCATTTTGGCAGCTTCCCTCTCGTGCGCGGTGATCGGTGAAGCCACCGCGATGCATCGCGGCGGTGTGCAGGCTACTGTAGGCGCCTTGCGTGCCCACGGTGCGACCGCGCTGCCCGTGCCCACGGCCATCCGAAGCGCCTCGGGGCGTCTGCTCCAGCCGCTGCCCGCGTCGTTCATTGAGGCGCAGCTCTCGGACCTGGCCGAGCATCGCCCGCTCGACGTCGCCCTCATCGGCAGCTTGGCTACGCTGGGGATGGTCGAGACGGTGGCCAGCTTGCTGGAGATGCACTGGCTCGACACGGTCGTGCTCGACCTCAACGCGTTCCCCCGTGACCAGTACGGCCGCATCCCCGCCGATGTGCTAGAAGCTGTAGGCCTCTTCCTGGCGCCGCAGGTCAGCCTCGCCATTATGGACGACGACGTGGCCGAGCGCCTCACGGGCGTGCCCATCTGCGAGCCCT
>JBCCMF010000478.1:0-2556 GCA_039026435.1 Bacteroidota bacterium | reverse complement strand
GTCACCCTCTGTGTTGCTGCAGGTTTGCGCACAAAGCGCCAGTACCAGCAAAGTCAGTGCGCGCGTACCAATTCGTATCATGGGGATAAGTGATGAGTAGATGAGGGAATCACGAACGCATCAGGTAGCGCTTCCATGAGGGCGCATTGTGCGCAAACCTGCAGCAACACAGAGGGTGACACGCGTAGGCTGCCGTATCTATTCCGGAACACTCGTTACGATCTGATCAAGACTTGGTGTAAAAGGGCGTGCCCTATCGAATTCCCGAGGGCGTGAACCGTTGCTTCATGGCGCCGTTGAGAGCGCCCCACTCCCTTCCCCATCTGTAGCGCATCATGTCCATTCGTTTGCTGGCAAGCCTGTTGGGCTTTGTCTTCCTCGCCCCGGCCCTTTCGGCACAGAACGCAGCACCTGTCTTCGCGGATGGCCAGGCCCAGATTGTCCCCGCCTTCGCTGACGAAGATGCCTGGATCCGCGAGGAGGTATTTGTCGAGACCGCGTTCGACTCCGACGGCGACGGCGCCCTCGACCGCGTGCATGCCGCCGTCGTACGCCCGGCGCAAACGGTGACCGAGGGCTTGCAAGTGCCTGTGATCTACGGATCGAGCCCGTACTATGCGGGCGTGGCCGGAGGCGGTCTGGAGCACTTCTGGCGTGTGGAGCACGGCCTGGGCGAGGCACCGCCGGAACGGTCGCATCCGCCTCAGTTCAAGCCGCGCCTGCGGCCAGGCATCTCGAACGCGTTTGTTGAAACCTGGGTGCCGCGTGGCTTCGCCGTGGTGCACTCGTCGTCGCCCGGCACAGGCCTCTCGCAGGGCTGCCCCACGGTGGGCGGCATCAATGAGTCGCTAGCGCCGAAAGCCGTGATCGACTGGCTGAACGGCCGGGCGAAGGCGTACACGGCAGCAGAGGGTGGCGATGAGGTGGTTGCCGACTGGTCTACGGGCAAGGTGGGTATGACGGGCACGTCGTACAACGGCACGCTGCCGCTGGCGGCGGCCACCACAGGCGTAGACGGCCTGGAGGCGATCATCCCCGTGGCGCCCAACACGTCGTACTACCACTACTACCGCTCGAACGGGCTGGTACGCTCGCCCGGCGGCTATCTCGGCGAAGACATCGACGTGCTCTACGACTACATCCACAGCCAGGAGTCCGACCGCCGCGGCTACTGCGACACGACCGTCCGCGATGGCGAGATGGCGGCAGGGCAAGACCGCCTCACGGGCGACTACAACGACTTCTGGGCGGGCCGCGACTACCTCAACGTGATCGACAACGTGCAGGCGGCTACGCTGATGGCGCACGCCTTCAACGACTGGAACGTGATGCCGCTGCACAGCTGGCGCATCGCCCAGGCGCTCAAAGCCCGCGAGGTGCCCGTGCAGCTCTACTACCACCAAGGTGGCCACGGCGGGCAGCCACCGCTCGAACGGATGAACCGCTGGTTCACGCGCTACCTCTACGGCGTCGAGAACGGCGTGGAGGACGATCCGAAGTCGTGGATCGTGCGCGAAGGCGACGATCGTCAGGACCCTACCCCCTACCCCGACTATCCGCACCCTGACGCGCAGGACGTCACGCTCCACCTCTCAGGCGATGGCCGCACCATCGGCGCCTTGTCGATGGGCATGATGGCCGACCAAGGCACCGCGACGCTCACCGACGATGTCTCTCAGAGTGGCGGGGCGCTTGCGAAGGCGGCCTCATCTCCCCACCGGTTGCTTTTTGCCACGCCGGAGCTAACGGCGCCGCTGCACCTCTCGGGCACGCCGCAGGTCACCATCCGCCTCGCCGCCGACCAGCCCGCCACCAACCTGTCGGTGTGGCTGGTGTCGCTGCCGTGGACGGAGGACGACGAGGGCGACATCGGCAGCGTCATCACGCGCGGCTGGGCCGATCCGCAGAACCACGCCTCCCTCACGGAGAGCGCGCCGCTGGTGCCGGGCGAGTTCTACGAGCTGACCTTCGACCTGGAGCCGGACGATCAGATCATTGCGGCGGGCGAGCGGATCGGGCTGCTGGTGTTCTCCAGCGACCGCGAGTTCACGCTGTGGCCGGAGGCGGGGACGCAGCTCACCGTGGATCTGGATGCGACGTCGATTACGCTGCCAGTGGTAGGTGGTGCTGGGGCGTTTGAGGGAAGTGTAGAGTGATTCGCCTCCCGTAGGGTCGTTCTGCGGAAAGCCAATGAAGCCCGCGATGAACGTGAAACTCAGGGCGCAATGGTGGATGATCAGTAGGCCGATGGCGATGGTGCGCGCAGCCTTGGTAGTGAGCTTGCAGGCGTATCGCGCCGCGCGCGCCAACCCTGTCGAGAGCCTGCGGTATGAGTAGACGGAACCCGAGCATCCGTCGGCGCTAGGATGCTGTGAACACTTCGAACACGCCCTAGTCATGCTCACGCTCGACCAGCCCACACACACAATAGCTGACTACGAGGCGCTTGAAGAAGGCGCATCGTACCAGCTCATTGATGGGGTGTTGATTGACTGGCCCACGCCGGCGTACTTGCATCAGAAAGTGCTCTGGTGCCTCGGGACACGCATGCGCTCG
>JBCCMF010000477.1:0-2568 GCA_039026435.1 Bacteroidota bacterium | reverse complement strand
GGCATCGTCGGCATCGGGCAACGGAGCGATTAGCAATTCTTCGGCGAACGCCACTGAGTCGACGGGGACGGTGGTTTGCCCCACTTCCTGGGCGCGCACCTCCTGCGAGATCTGGTTGCCCCAATGAAACGTCGAGGTGCTCACGTAGACTTCCCACGATGCCGAATCGGGCGTGGCGTAGAGGGCATAGCGGCCCGCGTCGAGCGAGACCGAGCCGAGGCGGAGGGGCTGGTCGATGAAGAGCAGCGTAGGCTCGTTGGCCCCCATCCGCCATAGCCTGCCGTAGCGCACCAAGGCGTCTTGTGCACCGAACAGCGTGCGCCCGCGTGCCGAGGGACGGCTGTAGCACACCTGCGCGTTCACGTCGCCCACCTGAAACCGCACCTGCTCCATCGGGCTTACGCGTGGGCTGTACGAGGTGGGACTCGTCCAGTCTTTGAAGCATGGCCCCAGCGCTACGGATGTTGGCAGGATGTATGGGCCGGTGGTGGCATATACCGCGATGCCTACAATCAGCAGGCCTAGAATCACGAGGGTTTTACGCATCCGAGGGTGGTTCGTCGTCGGGAGGGGACGCTGGAACCGCAGGGCGCGGCGGCAGATCCACCTGATCGTAGATGTCGCGCATCGGAATGCGGATGTCGAGGTGCTTACTCACGACTTCGGCTTCCCAACCACTGACCAGGTGGGAGAGCCAACCGTTTTCCGAGCGCTCAAAGCACACGGCGAAGGGCCGATCCTGCTCGATGATCCAGTAGGCTTGTACGCTTGCCAGTCGTGCGTAGGCCTCCAGTTTCTGCGACCAGTCGCGGTCTGCGGTCGATGGCGAGATGACTTCGACGATCAAGGTTGGATTGAGCAACGACGCCGGCTTCTCGTCGGTATACTCGGGCGGATCGCACACGACAACGATGTCAGGGTAGACATATCGTAAATCGGTCAAGCGTACGCGGAGGTCGCTGAACGCCACTCGGCACTTTCGCCGTAGCTTCTGCTGCAACTCACGTACTACGCTGCTGCAGATGAACACGTGCGCCGGGCTGGCGCCTGCCATAGCGCGTATCTCGCCATCCCAGAACTCGTTTTTGTGCGCCGAGGCCAGATCGGCGGCGAGGTAATCGGCAGTTGAGACGAGTTTGTGCGCGAGCATCGGAGGCACCAGTCGAAGCAGCGATGATGTAGTGGTACGGGCTGCCCAGGAAGGGTTTCCGGCAAGCTGATTTCGGAGGTGACAACCCGGCGCGGCGCATGTATCTTGCTGCCCCTCCGTCGCCGATCTACCCACCAACTGTTTTCTCTCGACCGATGGCCGAACGCAAGATCCTGCTCACTGAGCGCGAAATCCCCGAGCAGTGGTACAACATCGTGGCCGACATGCCCAACAAGCCACTGCCGCCACTGCACCCCGGCACCAAGCAGCCTATCGGGCCGGATGCCTTGGCGCCGCTCTTCCCGATGGCGCTCATCCAACAAGAGGTGACGGCCGAGAAGTGGGTGCCCATCCCCGAGGAGGTGCGCGACGTGTACAAGCTGTGGCGCCCTACGCCCATGTACCGCGCCCACGGCCTGGAGAAAAAGCTGGACACGCCCGCCAAGATCTACTACAAGTACGAGGGCGTGAGTCCGTCGGGGTCGCACAAGCCGAATACGGCCGTGCCGCAGGCGTTCTACAGCAAGCAGGAGGGCGTGAAGCGCATCACCACCGAGACAGGCGCCGGGCAGTGGGGCAGCGCGCTCAGCTTCGCGTGCCAGCTCTACGACATGGCGTGCGAGGTCTACATGGTGAAGATCAGCTACCACCAGAAGCCGTACCGCAAGGTGATGATGAACACCTGGGGCGCCGATGTCTACGCCTCGCCCACCAACCAGACAGAAGCCGGGCGTGCTATCCTAGCGCAGGACCCCGACTCACCGGGCAGCCTCGGCATTGCCATCTCGGAGGCGGTAGAGCGAGCCGCGATGGACCCCGACACGAAGTACGCCCTCGGCAGTGTGCTCAACCACGTCCTGATGCACCAGACGGTGATGGGGCAAGAAGCACTGAAGCAGTTGGAGAAAGCCGGCGACCTACCCGACATCGTGATCGCGCCCTTCGGCGGCGGCTCCAACTTCGCGGGCATCGCGTTTCCGTTCCTGCGCCTCAATCTGGAGGAAGGCAAGCAGATTCGTTGCATCGCGAGCGAGCCCGCGTCGTGCCCTAAGCTGACGCGCGGCGTCTTCCGCTACGACTTCGGTGACTCGGTGGGCATGACGCCGCTGCTGCCCATGTACACGCTGGGCCACGAGTTCGTCCCGGCGCCCATCCACGCGGGCGGGCTGCGCTACCACGGCGCGGGCGTGGTCGTGAGCCAGCTGCTGAAGGACAAGCTCATCGAGGCCGTATCGCACAAACAGCTGGAGTGCTTCCAGGCGGGCGTCACGTTCGCGCAGGCCGAGGGCATCATCCCGGCTCCCGAGGCGACGCACGCCGTCGCCACAGTGATCCGCGAAGCCGAGCGCTGCAAAGAGGAGGGCGTCGAGAAGACAATCCTGTTCAACATGTGCGGCCACGGCCACTTCGACCTCGCG
>JBCCMF010000476.1:0-2595 GCA_039026435.1 Bacteroidota bacterium | reverse complement strand
CGCCAGAGAGGCGATCGTATGCTGCTTACCCTGGGCACGGTCGAGCACCGTGATGGGATACTTGAGATCAGAGACACCAACTTGCTCGAGGGCGACACCGCGGGTGTCTGGGGTGTTTTGGATATCGGGAAGAGTCTGAGGCATGGTCGCAGTAGGGAGTGGCGTGGTTAGGCTACGTTCAGGCTGTTGGGGGTCGTGATGACCGTCGCCCGAGAGGGACGTGTTGTGCGTTGTGCTCATCGGCTAGTCTCCAAAATAGTCCACAAAATTGCGTTCGGTTTCAAACAGCCGCACATGGTGCAGCCGCCCGCTCGGCAAGGCATCCGCTAACTCCTTCCAGATCGCCACCACGAGGTTCTCCGACGATGGGATGATGCCCTGCAAGAAGTCGACGTCCAGATTCAGGTTGCGGTGGTCCAGCTTATCGACCACGCGCTCGTTCACGATCTTCTTCAGCTGCCCGAGGTCGATGACGTAGCCGCTCACCGGGTCAGGCTCGCCCGCCACAGTCACCTCTAGCACGTAGTTGTGTCCGTGCCAGTTGGGATAGTTGCACGGCCCATACGTGTCGGCATTCCACGCATCTGATTGCTCAGGATTGTGGAGGCGGTGGGCAGCGTTGAAGTGCAGTTTGCGCGTAACGTAAACGGTGGGCATACAGCGGGCTGAATCGTGAAAGCCCCCTCCGACGAGGGCAGCGGGCGTCGTCTTACCTAACCTGCTAGCACAGGATGCACCGCTTAGGAGAACGTTACGATGGCAGCGGCGGCGGGCCATCGGCTGTTTCTTGCGGGTGCTGCGCCCTACTTTACGACGCCTTCCCCCGGACTCTATCTCTACCATGCGCTGGCTCCTCACGATCTGTTTATTCCTGCTTGGCTGGAGCGATGCCCAGGCCCAAATTTTGGAAGCGCCGCCGCGTGCCGAAGGCGAAGGACCATTCGATCGGCTCGTGCTGCGCGGCGGGACGCTGATCGATGGCACCGGAGCGCCGCCTGTGGGTCCTATCGATATCGTCGTGGAGGGCGACCGCATCACCGAGATCCGCAGCGTGGGCTATCCCGGCGTGCCCATCCTGGACGGGGGGCGTCCTGAGGCAGGCACCTATGAGCTGGACGCCTCGGGGATGTACATCCTGCCCGGCTTGATCGATATGCACGGCCACATCGGCGGGCGGTCGCAGGGGACCCCGGCCGAGTACGTGTTTAAGCTGTGGATGGCCCACGGCATCACCACCGTCCGCGACCCCGGTGCGGGAAACGGCCTGGCGTGGACGCTGGAGCACCGCGAGAAGAGCATGGCCAACACCATCACGGCGCCGCGCCTGAAGGTGTACCCGGCCTTCGGCCGAGGCTGGGACCGTCGCGTCGCCACGCCCGACGACGCCCGCGCGTGGGTGCGCTATGTAGCCGACGAAGGCGCCGACGGCATCAAGTTCTTCGGCGCCGCGCCCGAGATCATGACCGCCGCGCTCGACGAAGCCGGGAAGCAAGGCCTCGGCACCGCCATGCATCATGCGCAGCTCGCCGTCACGCGCTGGAACGTGCTGCACTCGGCGCGCGCAGGTTTGACCACGATGGAGCACTGGTACGGCCTGCCCGAAGCCCTCTTCGACGACCGCACCGTGCAGGACTACCCGCTCGACTACAACTACAACAACGAGCAGGATCGCTTTGGGCAAGCGGGGCGCCTCTGGGCGCAAGCCGCCGCGCCGTTCAGCCCGCATTGGAACGCGGTGATGGACACGCTCCTCGCGCTCGACTTCACGCTCGATCCCACGTTCACCATCTACGAGGCCAGCCGCGACCTCATGCGCGAGATGCGCGCCGAGTGGCACGAGTTCTACACCTTGCCCTCACTGTGGGACTTCTACAGGCCCAGCCGACGGGCACACGGCTCCTACTGGTTCGACTGGGGCACCGAAGACGAGGTGGCGTGGAAGCGCAACTACGAGCTGTGGATGACCTTCGTGAACGAGTATAAAAACCGCGGCGGCCGCGTGACGGTGGGCAGCGACTCGGGTTTCATCTACAAGCTCTACGGCTTCGGCTACGTGCGCGAGCTAGAGCTGCTGCGCGAGGCGGGCTTCCATCCGCTCGAGGTGCTGTGGTCGGCCACGCTCAAAGGCGCTGAGGCGCTTGGCATGGATGCCGAGGTGGGCAGCGTACAGGTAGGCAAGAAAGCCGACTTCGCCATCCTCGCCGAGAACCCACTGCAAAACCTGAAGGTGCTCTACGGCACCGGCGCCATCCGCCTCAACGGCGCCAACCAGCCGACCCGCGTGGGCGGCGTGCGGTGGACTATCAAAGACGGCATCATCTACGACGCCCCTGCGCTGCTGGAAGACGTAGCCGCCATCGTCCGCGCGGCCAAGGTCGAAGCGGGCCTGCCCGACGGGCCGCTCCCCGATCCATCCCGTGAATGAGTCATGCGCTTCGCCGTCATCTTTGCTGTTACTGCATGGGCTTTCTTGCTGCACCCCAGTGGTCAAGCACCCACCTGGAAGTTGCTCGAAGAGTCGCCTTTTCAGGGGTGGCGGCAAGAGGATATCTTCTTCGTTCATCCTGATACGGGCTGGACTGTCAACCTCCAAGG
>JBCCMF010000475.1:0-2598 GCA_039026435.1 Bacteroidota bacterium | reverse complement strand
GGGCAGCGTTCAGCTAGCGAGCAACAGCAGCACACAACGAAATATCGCCAACTATCCTGCTCGCTAGGTGTGGACACGTGTGCAGGGAAGTCTGTTGCGCGTTTCGAGATCGACAAGCGTTTTTGGTTCGTTTTTGCGCTCCAAAAATGAACGTCCAGCCCAACGAAGCCCGAGATTCCAGTCAAGGCAAGAGCTCACCAGCAAACCACCCTAATCGGCAGGCAACAGTTCCAGCAACTCCGCCTCACCCAGCACCGCAATCCCCAGCTCATTCGCCTTCATCAGCTTCGAGCCTGCGTTCTCGCCCGCCACCACGTAATCCGTCTTCTTGCTGACGCTGCCCGTTACCTTCCCGCCGTGGCGCTTGATCAAGCTGGCGGCGTCCTTGCGCCCCATCGTGGGCAGCGTGCCCGTCAGCACGAACGTTTTGCCCGCGATGCCCTCGGCCTCCACCACCTCGGCGGCGGCTTCTTCGGGCCACTGCTCCGTGTTGACGCCCAGATCACGGAGGGCATGCCACAGGTGCGTGTTCTGGTCGCGGCGGAACCAGTCGTGGACGCTCAGCGCCGTGATCGGCCCGATGCCGTCGATGGCTTCCAGCGTCTCCTGCTCGGCTTCGGCGAGTGCCGCCATCGAAGCGAACTGTGCAGCCAGCCGCTCGGCGGCGTCTTTGCCCACATGCCGGATGCCCAATCCAAACAGCAGCCTGCTCAGTGGGCGATTCTTCGAGTCGGCGATGCCCGCCAGGAGGTTGTCGGCTTTCTTCTCGGCGAAGCGTTCCATCGCGGCCAGCGTGTCGCGGTCGAGGCGGTAGAGATCGGGCAGTTCCTTCACCAGCCCCGCCTCGGGCAGAATAATCGCCAGCTTCGAGCCCAGACCGTCGATGTCCATTGCGCTACGCCCCGCGTAGTGTTCGAGCAAGCGGATGAACTGCGCCGGGCACTCGTTCGAGATGCAGTACCAATCGGCCTCGCCGGGCAGGCGCACCAGCGGCGAGCCGCACGCCGGGCAGTGCGTGGGCATGCTCCACACGCGCTCCTCCCCCGTCCGCGCCGCCACGACTGGGCCGACGACAGCTGGGATGACATCGCCAGCGCGCTTCACGACCACGGTGTCGCCGATGCGGATGTCGCGGCTGGTGATGTAGTCTTCGTTGTGCAGCGTCGCCTGCGAGACGGTGACGCCGCCGATCTGCACAGGCGCGAGCACGGCCTCGGGCTTGATGACGCCCGTCCGCCCGACGTTCACCTTGATGTCCAACAGCGTCGTGGTCGCCTCGCGGGCCGGGAATTTGTACGCGATGGCCCAGCGCGGCGCGTTCGAGATGAAGCCCAGCGCTTCCTGATCGGCGATGCGGTCGATCTTAACGACCACGCCGTCGATCTCATAGTCCAGATCGTCGCGCCTCTCCGTCCACGCCTCGCAGAAGGCGATGACCTCGTCGATGGATGCGAAGCGCTGCGTCTCCGGGTTGGCCGGGAAGCCGAAGTCGGAGAGCCAGCGGAGTTGCGCATGTTGCCCGTCAGGTGCGGCCGCTGTCGTGGGGCCGATGCCGTAGCAGAAGAAGTCGAGCGGACGCTGCGCGGTGATGGCGGGGTCGAGTTGGCGGAGGCTGCCCGCTGCCGCGTTGCGCGGGTTGGCGAACGGCTTGTCGTCGGTCTCGGCGAGGCGCGCGTTCAGCGCCTCCAGCCCGCTCTTGCGCATGTAGACCTCGCCGCGCGCCTCGATGCGCTCGGGCGCCCCCATCGGCGCATCCACCGCCACCGGAATACGCAGCGGGATGGCGCCAATGGTGCGGACGTTGTGCGTGATGTTCTCGCCCTGTACGCCGTTGCCGCGCGTAGCCGCCTGCACCAGCTGGCCATCCGCGTAGGTGAGCGCCACCGCCAAGCCGTCGATCTTCAACTCGGCCGTGACGGGCACAGGCTCAGCGGCATCGAGGCCGCGCAGGCAGCGGTCGTACCACGCGCGCAGGTCGTCGGCGCTGAAGGCGTTGGAGAGCGAGAGCAGCGGCACGGGGTGGGCGACCTTCTCGAAGGCGTCGAGCGGCGTGCCGCCCACGCGCTGCGTCGGCGAGTCGGGCTGCTGCAGGTGCGGGAAGCGCTCCTCCAATCCCCGGAGGGCGTGGATCAGCTCGTCGTACTCGCCATCCGCGATAACAGGCGCATCCAACACATAATACTGATGCGCGTGTGCGTTTAGCACCCCGATCAGCGTCGGCACAAACGCGGCGGCCTCCGCCTCCGACCGCGACGCAAAAAAGAGCGAGCGGATCTCGGCCAGGGCGTCGCGGGTGGCGCGCAGCAACGTGGAGGCAGACTCGGGCATAGGCTAGCGGACACTCACGGAATCGAGAAACGCCTGGACGACCGGCTTGGTCAAGACGAGGCGATTCTGAGCATCGCGGACGCGCTCGTTTGTGGGGTAGTCGTACCCCTCTACCTCAAGGCGAAACCGCTCCCACTGATCCTCGATGACGAGGCGTTCCTGCACCGACACCGCACGCACGCTGTCCGGCTCAATCCAGTAGGGGCGGCGCAAGTCGGCGTCGGCGGTCAGGCGGACGCCCAGCACAGGCCCCGGCTGCGCGACGATGCG
>JBCCMF010000474.1:0-2626 GCA_039026435.1 Bacteroidota bacterium | reverse complement strand
CTGACGGTGAGGAGCGCTACGGCCAGCACGAGCACGGCCGTACCGACGAAGAGGCCAATGCCAAGATCAATGCGGTAGGCGAAGCCGTCCAGCCACTGTTGCATCACCACGTAGGCGATGGGCGCCGCCACGACGAACGCGACGAGCATCAGCCCCACGAACTCGCGCGCCAGCAGCGCCGCCAAGCCCGGCACGCTGGCGCCCAGCACCTTGCGCACGCCGATCTCCTTCGTGCGGCGCTCGGCGGCGTAGGCCGCCAGCCCGAACAGACCGAGGCACGCGATCAGCAGCGCCAGCGCCGTGAAGGCGTTGACGAGGCCGCCCAGCTGCGCCTCGGTCTGGTACATCTGCGCGTAGGCCTCATCCAGGAACGTGTACTCCAGCGGGTAGCCCGGCGAGAACTCCGCCATCGTCGCTTCGAGGAACGCCACGGTTTCGGGCATCGCCTCGGGGCGAACCTTCACGAACACGCGCTGGTAGGGAAACCACCAGCCGCTGTCCGGAAACATCGCGATCGGCGCCACCTCGCGGTGCAGCGAGTGGAAGTGGAAGTCCTTGACGACGCCTGTGATGAGCGCCTCGCGGCCGTGGAAGTCGAAGCGCCGTCCCACGGCGGTGGTCCAGCCCAGTTGCTGCCGCAGCGTCTCGTTGATGAGCATGCCCTCCTCGGCATCGGCGGAGCGATCCGGCGAGAGGTCGCGGCCTTCCACCAGCTCCAAGCCAAACACGTCCACGAAGTCGTGCTGAATGATGGAGCGGTAGACCAACAGGCGTGCATCAGTGGGCGCGCCCTCCCAGCCTTGCGCCGGCGAGGCGGCGTCTACATCGACCGGGCTGGTCTGCGCAGCCGTGACACCAAGGATGCGGGGATGGGCCTCCAGGGTTTGCTTGAGCGCGAGGTAGCGATCATCGAAGACGGTGCGGTCTTGCATCTCGATCTGGATGACCTGCTCGCGGTCGAGGCCCGTCTCCTGCTGCTGCATGAAGCGCAGCTGCTGCCGGATGGCGAAGGTGCCTACCAGCAACGCGATGGTGACAGCGAACTGGCTTACGACGAGCACGCGCCGTAGCGTAGGCCGCCCGGCCTGTCGTGGCGCCCGCCCCTTCATCGCCCGCACGGGCTCGAACCCCGAGAGCAACAGCGCGGGGTAGCTCCCGGCCAGCACGCCCACGCTCAGCCCGATGCCCACCAGCAGCGCGAGCATGCTTCCCTGCCCATCCAGCGTGAGCGGACGCCCCACGAGGCCGCTGAATGCAGGCAGCACCAGCACGACCACCGCTAGCGCCAGCACCACGGCCAACAACGCAGGCACCACCGCCTCGGCCATAAATTGCCCCATCAGCTGCCGCCGATGCGCGCCCAGCACCTTGCGCACGCCCACTTCTCTCGCCCGCACCGCCGACCGCGCCGTGGCCAGGTTGACGTAGTTGATGCCCGCAATCAGCACAATCAGCACAGCAATCGCTGCGAACAAATACACGTAGCGGAGATCGCCGCGGGCGCCGAACTCGAAGGCGGCCTCCGAGCGCAGGTAGATGTCGGTGAGCGGCTGCGCGAGGTACGTCACTGCGTCGTCGCCCGCTGCTTCAGCTGTTCGCGCGCCAAGCGCCGCTAGGTTGCTCCCGAATGCGTCCAGGTTGGCTTCGGTGCGAAGACGCACGTAGGTAGCGTAGCTGTTGCTGAACCACGCATCCAGGTACGCCGCCAGCTCACGCGACGACTGCGCGGGCAAGACGTAATCAAACGCGAGGTGGCTGTTGGGCGGCACATCGGCGATGACCGCCGCTACCGTCATCGTCAGCTCGCCGCTGAAGTGCTCGCCAGTGTGTGCCATCAGCAGCGTCTGCCCGACGGGGTTGGCGGTGCCGAAATACTTCTCGGCGAGCGAGGCCGTGAGCACGACGCGGTCGGGCGCAGCCAGGGCGCCTTCCAGCGTGCCCTGCTCCGCCGGGAAGCTAAAGACCTCAAACAAGCCGGGGCTAGCGAAGATACCGGACTCGTTGAAGGCCTCCCCGTTATGCCGGATGATGGCTTCGGCCCTAGCCAGCTGGGCGGCAGCCGCCACCTCGGGAAACTCAGCTTGGAGCGCAGGGACCAGCGGTCCGGCGGTCACTGCTTTCTGCGTCGTACCCCGGAATGCGTTGTTGGGGGTGTCCCGGACGATGCGGTACGTCTGGTCGGCATCGGGGTAGAAGGTGTCGTAGCTCAGCTCGAACTGCACCAGCAGCGCGAGGAGCATGAAGCAGGCTAGCCCTAGGGTAAGCCCGACGATGTTGATGCTGGCGTAGCCTTTCTGGCGCTGCATGCTGCGCACCGCCACGGTCCAGTAGTTCTTGAGCATGGATAGCCTCCAGGTTAGTTCGTGTCGGATGCGGCCTTGCCGACGCAGCTTGGCCCACTGCACCTTCCGGTACTCTAGTTCCCCAGCTCCATAGTCGCCCACGGCTTCGACGGCGCGATGGAACGCCGCCTCGGGCTCCTGCCCCGCCTCCACAAGGTGCTTCGTGTGGTCGCGCAGGTGGCGTTCCAACTCGTCGAGGTCGCCCACCGAAAATGCCCGCTGTTGCTCGTGGAAGCGGCGCCACGTCGTGATGGCAATCTCTAGATCGAATGGCTTACTCATGG
>JBCCMF010000473.1:0-2642 GCA_039026435.1 Bacteroidota bacterium | reverse complement strand
GAGGTCCATCGGAGGTGTGGCATAGCGAGGAGAGCCGTTGGATCAGTTGGAGGAGGGGCGTGGTGGGGCAGCCGTGCCGTGCAGCAACAAGGGGAGCAGGGCATCGACCACGTGCTCAGGCGATTGGAACGTACTGGGAGCGCATGACACCTCCGTGTCATCGGTGAAGATGAGTTCCATCTGAAAATGTTGGAGCGATGACAGGATGAGGAGCGCCATAGCGTGGGTGTCGGCATCGCGGATGACGCCTTGTTCGATGCCGTGCCGCAAGACGCCGCCCATGAGCGTCATCACGCGTTTGTGGTGGTTCATGAAAAACGCGGCTTGCTCGGGGTCGCCGCTGAAGAAGAGGCGGTGCGACTCGCGCATCAACAGCATGTACAGGTGGCTGTTGTCGTTGAAGTAGGTGAAGCACGCGAGCAAGAAGTCGCGGAGGACGGTCTCGAACGGCGCTGAAGACAAGCGCTCGATGGCGAAGCCCTCTTCGATCGTGGTGTAGAACTGCGTGTACATCCGGTCGATGACCGCCAGCAACAGCTCGTCCTTGCTGGAGAAGTAGTTGTAGAGCGTGCCTTTGCCGAACTCTGCGCGTAGCGCGATTTCATCGAGCGTGGCGTTGTCGAAGCCGCGTTCGGCGAAGACTTGGGCTGCGGCTTCGAGCATGGCCTCACGCCGTGCCAGGCGCTCGCGCTCTCGTCGGGTCAGTGACGTATCCAGTGCCATATTACTAATGTGTAACTCAATATGACTGGCGAGTCAGGTTGTGACCCCTACGTCATCACTGGCATCGTGATTCGCAATGAAGATGAAGAGCGGATGAGGAGACGGCGTGGAAGCCGTGAAGCGATTCAGGTGCCGGGCGGCAAGTCAAGCCAGGCCTCGGCTGCTTCGCGCGTGGAGAACACGCTGACGCGGCGCTCCAAGTGCGAGCGGCGCTCGTACAGCATGGCCATCGCTGCGCCAAAGGGCTGCGGCGAGACGAAAGCGAAGCGTCCGGTGACGTGCTGCGGGCTCTCGCGGACCATCCTGAAGAGCCGATAGACGTCCCCCAGCGACAAGTGAAGCTGGGCCTCGGTGGCATCGAGCACGCCATCGAATGCCGGGTCGTAGGAAGGCGCAGACCATATGGCTTGGATGGCGGCACGCAGCACGGCCATATCAACAGCGCCCGTCAACGTGAGCGCCGATCGCCTGCGGGCGTAGTTTATGTCAATGTGGTAGCTCAAGAGGGTACGGCCGCGGACGCATCGAGAGTCACCTAAAGATCGCGAAAAAGCCACTGCCGTGCTACGTCGGGCGAGGAGAAGACGCGGATGCGCTGCCGCTTTGTGCGGGTGGCATACAGCATGGCGAAGGCCGTAGGGATGCTCCGCTCGGTGACGATGGCCAGGTCGCCACGGATCTGCCGTCCGCTGCTGGCCAGGAAGCGCCGAAGTATACGGATGTCGCGGATGTGGAAGCCGACGCTGATGTTGCGGATGTCGAACAAGCCGCGATAGGAGGGATCGTAGGCCGGGTCGCTCCAGATCTGCTCGGCGGCGGTGTACACCTCGTCCAAGGTGATGCGGCACCAGAAGCGGTGTTCGAGCAGCTTCAGATCCGGGTGGAGACGGAACGTGTTGGGCATAGGTCGATTAGGGAGACGGTTGGTACCGACACCATGCGAGAGGGGCACGCTGAGTGAGGCGTGGTGGGGCTCAGCGCGTCGTGGTGAGTCCATGAATAACAAGAAACGCGCGGCGCAGGGCGCCCAGGCTTGTAACAAAACCTAGACGAATTGCGATGCGGAAGCTGGCTGGCAGAATTCCTCAGATTGGACTCTTTGCCGTCTGTGCGCAGGCGTTTGGCCCCGAGCTGATGGGGCAGATGGCACTGGCCGTAGGGGGCAGCTACAGCTTCAACCTGTTCGACCGCCTCCGGGCACTGGCGGCGTGCGAGCAGACGCTCACCAACCACGACATCCAGGCTGCTTTTTAGGGCTCGGCACCAGGTTTTTCTCGCTGTGTAACGTCCTGCAATCGTAGCACATGGGTACATCGCAGAAACAGCGCCGCGCTCGCTGAGGCGTCAAGGCCATCGCGTCCTGCGTACATGAGCCTCAACGAGATAAGGGAGCCTGCGCGCGCCATGAGCACAGCAAAAGCTGGGAGGCTGGCCTCGTGCGGGCGCACGGCCGTGCTACGGCACGGCAGATCATGTACCGTCCAGCCTGGCACCACCCGTAGGGGCGCATGGCATGCGCCCAACCCACCGCCCCGAGCGTATGCGGGTCGCCCCCGTCGGTCTCGTGGCCAGGAGTGCGCCGGGAAGAGCGGATGAGCGCGTTCAGCTAGCGAGCATCAGCGAGACGCCACAAAGGTAGCACAACTATCCGGCTCGCTAGGTGCGGACCTGTGCGTGGGACATCCGCTGTGCCCCCCTGAGAAAACAGACGGGCGAGACCGACAAGCCTTTTTGGTTCGCCCCACAGAACCGACACTGCGGGCTCAAAAATGAATGTCCATAGGACTTACGCAGATGCATCAAGGAGCAACGCACGGCGTTGATCTCACATCATCCCCTGCTCTTCGCTCCCCATGACCCAACCCCGCTGCTCCGAGAACGACTACATCCTCTTCCTCCTGGCCGCACAGCGCGTCTTC
>JBCCMF010000472.1:0-2732 GCA_039026435.1 Bacteroidota bacterium | reverse complement strand
GAGAGCGCCGCCTTGGCCTCGTCGGCGCGGACGACGGCGGAGATGTTGGTTTCGGCGGCGCCCTCGGCAATGGCCATCACGTTGACGCCCGCCCGGCCCATCGTGGCAAACATGCGCCCGGCCAGCCCGGCTTGCGTCCGCATGAAGTCGCCCACGACCGAGATGATGGCACAGCCCGGCGTGGCGTAGACGCGGCTGATGTCGCCCCGCGCCACCTCCGGGTCGAAGACGGCTTGCAGCGCCTCGGTGGCCGCGCTCGCCTCGTGCTCGCGGACGACGATGCAGATGCTCTGCTCGCTGGACGCCTGCGAGATCATCAGCACGTTGATCTGATCAACGGCCAAGGCGCCAAACGCACGCGCCGAGATGCCGGGCACGCCCACCATGCCCGTGCCCTCCAGCATCACCATCGCCACGTCGCGGATGGAGGTGACGGCCTTCACGTGCCCGTCGGAGCGGTCCGGCGCTTCCGTAATGAGCGTGCCCGGCGCCACGGGGTTGAGCGTGTTCTTGATGCGCAGCGGGATGCTCTTCTCCTGCAGCGGACGCATCGTGCGCGGGTGCAACACTTTGGCACCGAAGTACGCCATCTCGGCCGCCTCGCGGTACGTCAGGTTGGGCAGCGGGAAGGCGTTGGGCACGATGCGCGGGTCGGCGGAGAGGACGCCGTCTACGTCCGTCCAGATGACAACGTGCTCGGCGTTGAGCGCGCCGCCCAGGATGGTGGCCGTGTAGTCGCTGCCGGAGCGGCCCAGCGTGGTGACCACGCCGTCTTCGGTGGTGGCGATGAAGCCCGTGACGACGGTGATCTGCTCCTCGGGGAGGTGGGCGAAGGCGGTGCGGATGAGCGCATCGGTGGCCTCAAACTGCACGTTGGCCTCGCCGAAGGCCCCGTCGGTGCGGACGAGGGTCGTAGCCTCGATCGCGGTGCTGGCGACGCCGCGGGCGCGGAATGCTGCTGCTACCATGGGCGCCGAGGCGCGCTCGCCCATGCCGATGATGGCGTCGCGCGTGCGGAGCGTGCATTCCTTGAGCAGCGAGATGCCGTCCAGCAACTCGGTCAGTTCGGCCCACTGTGCCGCCAGCCGTACGCGCACGGGCTGTGCTTCAGCATCGTCCACCAGCTCATGGAGCACCGCTTCATGCCGCTGCTGGATGGCCCCGACCACCGCGAGGTAGTCGGCATCGCGGTCGAGGGCGAGGTCGATGCACCGGATCAGCTCGTCGGTCACCCCGCCCAGCGCCGACACTACCACGATGCGCCGCACGGTGGCGGGCTCGCTCAGCACGAGGTCTACGACGCGGCCGATACGGGCAGCCGTAGCCACCGACGTTCCGCCAAATTTGTACACACGTACCGGAAGGGCCATGCTGTTCTAGCAGCCTGCATTTCAAAAACGAGCGCCCGAAACGGACGCCTTTCGCAAACGATCCGCCCCGATTACCTCGAAGCGCTTCCGAAATCGACGCCAGCAACGGGACAGCCCCAGACACCCTGGAGCCTGCGCGCGCTTCTCGCCCAGGCGGCGTTTCCTTTCACCGTCCCGCAGGCTATCTTCGCTGCCACGCTTCCCCCAACCTACCCCACGCCCGCATGCAGACGCGACGTTTTGGACGCACGAACTGGCCCGTCAGTGAAATTGGTTATGGGATGTGGGGCATGGCGGGGTGGACCGGCTCGGAGGATGCCCAGTCGATGCGGTCGATGCAGCACGCCGTCGATCTCGGCTGCACGTTCTTCGACACCGCTTGGGGCTACGGCGAGGGCCACAGCGAGAAGCTGCTGGGGCAGCTGGTGCGCGCCAATCCGGATACGAAGCTCTACACCGCCACCAAGCTGCCGCCCAAGAACTTCGCCTGGCCGAGTCAGCGTGCGCACACCCTCGACGACTGCTTCCCACCCGATCACATCACGCGCTACGCCGAGAGCAGCCTGGAGAACAGCGGCCTGGATCGCTTCGACCTGATCCAGTTTCACACGTGGGAAGACCACTGGCTCGATGACGACCGCCTCGCCCGCAGCATCGACGCGCTCAAGGCCGAGGGCTACTGCGACGCCGTGGGCATCAGCATCAACCGGTGGGAACCATGGAACGGCATCCGTGCGGTGCGCAGCGGCCTCATCGATGCGGTCCAGGGCATCTACAACCTCTTCGACCAGAACCCCGAGGATGACCTGCTCCCGGCTTGCCAAGCGATGGATGTGGCCTTCATCGCGCGCGTCCCCTTCGACGAAGGCACGCTCACGGGCACCCTCACCACCGAGACCACCTGGCCCGAGGGCGACTGGCGCAACACCTACTTCGTCCCCGACAACCTAAAGGCCAGCGTTGCGCGTGCTGAAGCCCTCAAGCCCATCGCCGCTGAGGCCGGGCTGACCCTGCCCGAGATGGCGTTGCGGTTCATCCTGAGCAACCCCGCCATCAGCACCACCATCCCGGGGATGCGCAAACTGCCGCACGTGGCGCAGAACCTCGCCACCAGCAACGCGGGGCCGCTCTCCCCTGCCATGATGGCTGAACTCAGTGGCCATCGCTGGGACCGCACACCGACGGCTTGGTCGCAGTGATGCCCATGTTTGGGGACGCGCAAGGACACCATTTGATAATATTTGCTTAGCTTTGGGCTCCTTTAGCCGATCACTGACGTAGAAGCCGGAAGCGCTTTTTCACGCTACTCCTGGATATAGATATGACCACGACACTTACCCGCTCCCTAGACGACGCCCGCGT
>JBCCMF010000471.1:0-2737 GCA_039026435.1 Bacteroidota bacterium | reverse complement strand
GTTCAGCATCGTGCTCATGCCGCTGAGCGCGTTCATCAACTACGAGTATTTCCAGGAGCGCTACGGCTCGTTCGAGAGCCAGTACAACGCCTACCAGCAAGAGGAGGTGCGAAGCTGGAACATGCGCGCCTACCGTGCGCCCGAACTGCTCTCGACGGTGGCACGTGGCACCGAGGCGTACATGCCGCTCTACTTCCGCCTCAGCAGCGACGAAGATCCCATCCAGCCGGGCAACATCGAGGCGCAGGACTTCTCCACGCTCTCCACCTTCGGCACGTTCGACTTCCTCTTCCTCGTCCAGATCGTGTTTAGCCTGCTGGCCGTGCTGCTGGCGTTTGACATGGTGGCTGGCGAGAAGGAGCGGGGCACGCTCAAGGCCGTGCTGGCCAACCGCGTCCCGCGCGACACCGTCCTGCTGGGCAAGCTCATCGGCGGCTTCCTCATGCTGTGGCTGGTGTTTGTGATCGGCTTCCTGCTGATGGCGCTCGTGCTGCTGGTAGAGGATGCGCGCTTTGGGCAGGCCGCCTACCTGAATCGGCTGCTGCTGATGTTCGGGTTGTCGTCGCTATTCCTGGCGGCGTTCTACAGCGTGGGGCTGATGGTGTCCGCGTGCTGCCACTCCACGCGCACGGCCATCGTGGCGCTGCTGGTGGTGTGGGTGGTGCTGCAGCTCGTCATCCCCAAGACGGGCGAGATGGTGGCTGCGGTGGCCGTCAGCGCGCCCTCGCAGGAGTCGGTGCGCATCGACAAGGCGAAGGCGGCCGAGGAGCTAGAAGACGAGATGCGGAGCCAGTCGGGCACCATCTTCACGCGCACCACGGGCTGGACGTCGATGAACGGGCCGGACGGGCGCTCGGCGTTCGAGATGCTGAGCAGCGGCGAGCCCGACGCTGAGCGCTTCCGCGAGGAGTACCAGGCCATGAGCGCCGACTACCAGCAGCAGATCCGCGACCGACTGCGCCAGGTGGACCAGGCCTACGAGCAGGCCAAGGCACGGCAGCAGCAGGTGAGCCGAAGCATCGCCCTCCTCTCGCCCGCCGCCGCCCTCACGTTCCTCGTCACCGACCTGGCGGGCACGGGCGATGCAAGCTATGCGACGTACCGCGAGGCCGTAGGGGATCACTATCAGATCATCGATAAGGAACTGCTCAGCCGCAGCCGCGCGCGCCGCTATTCGGTGCAAGTGGGCGGCAGCTCGTTCTCGTCCTCGTTCCCCAGTGACGATGAAGACGCACCCGAAGCCAGCGACATGCCCGTGTTTCAGGCCGAGGCGCCTAGCGTAGGCGCGGTGATAGGCGAGCACGCGTGGGCCATCGGGACACTGCTGGTTTATCTGATCGTGCCGTTCCTCGTGGCGTACGTCGCCTTCCTGCGGTACGACGTTCGCTGAGGCCAGGGCAATAGTTCAGGTGCGGAACCGGTTTTGTTACATATTGAGGACAGGATGGAATAGGGCAACTAATGAGATCGTATTTGCTCTAGTGCTGAGGAAACTGCATCTTTAGCCCCACGTGCTGCACCGTTGTATGCGGCACCTTTGTAGTTCAACATCTCCGTTATGACATACCGACGTTTCTGCCTGGCCGCCCTCGCCACGATGATGCTCCTCTCGTGGATGCCAGCACCCGAAGCGCAGGCCCAAACGGGCTCGTTCTTCAACCAGCGCGATGACCAATACGTGCTGCTCGGGCTGAAGCGCGCCAAGGAGGCCTACGAAGCCGCCGAGGCCGATTACAACAGGCAGAAAGCCCTCGCCGACAAAGGCTTGATCCCGCCGAGCGAGTTGGAGCGGGCCGAGCGCGACTACTCCGACGCCGAGGTCAACTACCAGCAGTCGCTGCTGGCGGTGATCTTCGAGAACCAATATGTGGTCGTCTCGCGCGCAGTGAAGTACAGGGTGTCGGATTCGCGGCGGGGCGTGCGGGTCACGATTGAAAACGCCTCGCGGGGCGGCAGCGAGTTCGAGCACCTGATCGGCGTGCAAGATGAGCTGTTTCGCTCGCTCCAGCCCGATGTGGTCAACAACGTCTACGTGTCGCTCGTCAACGAGGACGACGCCATCATCAGCCAGCCCTACGAGCAGAAGATCGACCGCCTCACGTTTGGCGAGCCCGTGACGCTCAACTTCGGCCTGCTGCAAGACGTGGACGCCGTCACCGTGAGCATGATCTACGGCAACGGCACCCAGCAGAGCCGCAAGATCTTCTTGCAGAAAGATGCCTCGGTCAACGTGGCCTCGATCCAGGCCGAGCAGTTCTCGCAGGAGGTGGAGCTCGGCGGCACCACCGACTTTGACATGGACCTGGAGCTGTTCAGCGGTGAGTCGAACACGTTCAAGCTGGAGGTGGTGAATCTGCCGCGCGAGATCAACCGCTACTTCGTGGACCCGGCCACCAGCAATCGCCTCAGCCAGTTTCAGTTCAACGAAGGCGTCAACACACGCCAGGCGGGGCTCAAGGTGTTTTTGCCCGACCGGCCTACCGATGACGTGCTGATGGACGATCCGATTGCGTTCTACGCCCTGGCGATTCCGCGCGAACGCGTGGACGAGTTTCCCAACATCGGCAACGAGACGCTGAGCCTCTCCGACATCCAGGCGATGCGGGTGGGCTACACGCGCTTGGAGTTGGTGCCGCGCGGCGTGGGCGAGCTGCTGGTGCGGGCGCAGGTGCTGTCGTTCACCATCAAGCCGGGCGAGCCCGTGGAGGCGACCATCGAGGTCGTCAACGAAGGCACG
>JBCCMF010000470.1:0-2766 GCA_039026435.1 Bacteroidota bacterium | reverse complement strand
GGGGTCTACTTGGATGGCGCGGCGTCAACGGGCACGCAGATCACGGGCAACGCTATAACAGGGGCAGATGCCACGGGCATCTTGGTCGATCAGCACGACGCCGTCCAGATTACGGGCAACACGATCACGGGGACGAGCAACCAAGGCATCTCGATCGATAACAGCAGCGGGGCCCTCCGCGTCCTCAAAAACACCATCACGGGCGCGTCAGGCACGGGCATCCGCATCAACGGCAGCGATGCGGCCGGTGGCAGCGAGGGGCTGATCGCCAACAACGCGGTGCAGATGAACAGTGGCAGCGGCACGGCGCTCAACCTGTTCAACAGCGACTTTCAGCAGGTCGTCCACAACACCCTGCGCCTCGGTAGTGGGGTAACGAGTGGGCAGGTGGTCTCGCTCAGCGGCACGCAGAACGCCATCACGCTGCGCAACAACCTGCTCGTCAACGAGATGGGCAGCTACGCCGTCAACCTCTTCAACACGCCCACCAACTTCACCTCCGACTGGAACAACCTCCGCACGAGCGGCGCCAACGTTGGCCGCATCGGCAGCACCGACTATGCCGACCTCGCCGCATTCCAAGCCGCCTCGGGCACCGACGCCAACTCGGTCAGCACCGACGTCACCTTCGCGAGCGCCACCGACCTGCATCTGAGTGGCGCCTCGCAGACGGACGTGACCCTCGCGGCCATTCCGTTCAGTGGCATCACCGACGACCGCGACGGCGATGCCCGCCTCTCGCCCTTCACCGCGATGGGCGCCGACGAAGCCACGAGCCTTGCCACCAGCCAAGCCGTCAGCAGCGACGGCATGCAAGACTTCGGCGCAGCAACCGCTGTCGATGTCAACTTCCAAAACGTAAGCGGCTCCGGCACCGTGGCGGGTCTCCTGCTGACGAACAGCCCGAGCAACGTCAGCGGCATCAGCGAGAACAACGTATCCGCCTACCGCTGGGTCTTCGAGGCCGACGGCACGCTTAGCTTTGGCGCTTCGACTGAAATCCGCTTCGACCTCGACGAGCTCACCAACGCGGGCATCACGGACGCCAACGACATCGTGGTTTACCGACGCGATACGCCGGGCAGCGGCGCGTTCTCCGCGCTCACCACGGGCTATGCGGCAGGCACTAACGAGGTCGTGGCCACGGGCTTCACGAGCTTCAGCGAGTTCGTCTTTGCCTCCAACACCAACGCGCTGCCCGTGGAGCTGACGGCCTTCAACGCCACGCTGAATGACGGTGCCGTCACCCTCGGCTGGACCACCGCCAGCGAAACCAATAACGCGGGCTTCGAAGTGCAGTGGGCGCGCCTCGATAGAGACCTGCCCGCCGATTGGATTGTCGCCTCCTTCGTAGAAGGCCAAGGCACCACGCTCGAAGCGCAGCGGTACACGTATAACCTCGCCGACCTAGAGCCGGGCACCTACCGCTTCCGCCTCCGCCAAGTCGACTTCGACGGCACGTTCGCCTACAGCCCCGAGGTAGAACTGACGCTAGAGATGGCCGAGGCGTTCTGGCTCTCGCCCGCGTATCCGAACCCGTTCAACCCGCAGGCCCAGTTCGAGGTGATGGTGCGCCGCAGCCAGCCCGTGGCCGTGCGCGTGTACGACGTAGCTGGGCGGCAGGTGCTGCAACTACAGTCGGGCCTGCTGGAGGCCGGTACGCGCCACCCGTTCCGCATCGACGCTAGTGCGCTGGCTAGCGGCACGTACCTCATCCGCATCACGGGCGAGGACTTCGCGGCCACCCAGCGCGTGGTCTTGCTAAAATGACGCGTCAGCGCGTCAGGCTTGAGCGGCGTGTTTCATCGGCTGTGACTCGTTCAGCTGCCCCGCTGCTCAGCGTTGGACACAAACGCACGCCACGTTGCGACATCGAGCGTGCCTTGTGATGCGCTGAGGAATGTCATGCCACGACGTTGTGGGCTGTGCTCTACGACGAGCGCTGCCTGGTCCTTATCCATCCCTGAAAAACGCGTGCGCCCGTAGAGCGCTTCGGCGAGCGCGCGTCCGGTTTCGCCATCCACATCTACTCCAACAACAGCGAATCGTTGATAGGAGCCGTCAGCAGCAGCTTCATCGGTCAGCCAGTCGCGCAGTTGAGCGGGCTGACCGCGCTCGGTCGAGTAGAAGTAGACCAACAGCGTTTTGCCCTGATCGGCGGCGTAGGTCGCGGCTTCAACGTAATCGCTGAACTGGTCGGCGTGATCCTGAGCTTGGGCCGGAGACGCAGTGGAAATCAGGGCGATCAGGATTGCCGAGAGAAGGAAGCGCAAAGACACGGATATACCTCGTTGATACTGGTGCGTGTGACATGCAGGGTGGTACCGAAAGGCGTATTGTTGTCCTCCTGAGGTCGTATAGCAGGATGGGTGCGAACTGGGTTTGCACATGATACATGCCAATCGTCGTATCTACCCATACAAGCCATGCCCTACACATCACCAACGTGTCTGCATTCCTAGAAATCAGATTCTTCCTTCAGTTGGATAGCTACGCTTATCCGCTGAACGTCGTTTGCTGTTTCAACGTCTCGGATCCAGCCAAACGCACCTGCCTCGTCTGACTGCCGACGTTGCGCTGCGGTCAACGTCGGGTCATCCGAGAAGAAGACCTTCGGCGTCCACTGCCTGCCGTAGGCTTCCGATTCGGTCGTGAAATGAATATGGCCGCCTTCCCTGCCTAGATGGCCCGGCGCTGGTCTGATGGTGGCAAATTCGAAGCGTCCTCCTGCATCCGTTTTGACCCAGCCTTGGAGGCGCCAGGTTG
>JBCCMF010000469.1:0-2792 GCA_039026435.1 Bacteroidota bacterium | reverse complement strand
GCCTCCATCACCGGGCAGGTGATGCGCACCGGCGGCACGGCCACCATGAACGGCGATGCCATGAACGAAGCGCTCGAAAACATCGGCGCCTCGGTGGAGGCCGGCATGGGCGGAAGCAGCGCCAGCGCCTCGCTCTCGACGCTCAAAGAGCACATCGACACGGTGCTGCCCATCTTCGCGGATGTGCTGCAAAACCCAGCCTTCCCGCAAGACAAGATCGACCTCGCCAAGACGCAGACGCGCACCAGCATCTCGCGCCGCAACGACGACCCGCAGCAGATTGCCAACCGCGAGTTTAGCCAGCTCCTCTACGGCGAGACGAGCCCCTACGCGACCACGGCCGAGTACTACACCATCGATGCCATCACGCGCGACGACCTCGTGGCCTTCCACGCGCGCTTCTTCCACCCCAACAACGTCATCCTCGGCGTATGGGGCGACTTCGAGACCGACGACATGGTTGCCAAGCTCAAGGCCGCGTTCGGCGCTTGGCCGATGAACCCCGACTTCGTCCGCCCCGAGGCCCCGCCCGTGCCTACTGAGCTGCAGGCCTCGGTCAACCTGGCCTCCAAGACGGATGTCAACCAGAGCACGATACTCATCGGCCACGTAGGCGAGGTCACGTTCGACAACCCCGATTACCCGGCCATCCAGGTGATGAACAACGTGTTGGGCGGGGGCTTCTACAGCCGCCTCTTCGGCGAAGTGCGCACCAACCAGGGCCTCGCTTACGCCGTCTTCGGCAACTACTCGGGCGGCTACGAAGCGCCGGGGCAGTTCTACGCAGGCGTGATGACCAAGTCGGAGTCCACCGTCGATGCGACGCAGTCGGTGATGCGCGAGGTCGAGCGCATGCGCGAGGCGCCACCTACGGCCGAGGAGGTGCAGCTGGCCAAAGATGACTACCTCAACTCGTTCGTCTTCAACTTCGACACGCGCAGCGAGATCGTCAATCGGATGATGACGTACGAATACTACGGCTACCCCACCGACTTCCTCGACCAAGTAAAGAGCGGCATCGAAGCCACCACTGCCGACGATGTGCTGCGCGTCTCGCAGGCGTACCTCAAGCCCGACCAGGCGACGGTCGTCGTCGTGGGCAACCCCTCTGAGTTCGGCGAACCGCTCTCCACGATGGGCGAGGTGAGCGAGATCGACCTCACCATCCGACCGAGGCGCCGGGTGCCGTCTCAGAGGCGGACAAAGAGGCCGGAGCTGAACTCCTCGCGCAAGCCGTGGAGGCGATGGGCGGCGACGCGTTCGACGCCATCCAGAACATGCAGGTCAAAACCACGGACGTGCAGCAAACGCCGATGGGCGACATCACGATGGAGACTGAAACGTCCGTCGTACTGCCTACTATGGACACGGAGATGGCGATGAGCGGCAACGACCAGATCGCCATCCAGCTGGACACGCCGATGGGCGCGATGAGCATCGTGATGAACGGCGACCAGGGCGTGATGCGCGCGCCACAAGGGAGCCAAGCGATCCCGGCCAGTCAGATGGGGCAGTTCAAAGGCCAAATCTGGCGCAACCTGATCTACCTCATGCGCAACGCCGAGCAGGTCACCGCCACGGTGATGGACGGCGAGACCGTCGACGGGGTAGCCTACGATGTGGTCAAGATCCAGCCGCCGCAGGGCGATGCCTTCACACTGCTGCTCGACGCCGAGACCAAGCGCCCGATGCGAATGCGCTACGCCTCTGCCAACCCCATGACGGGGGCACAGGTGCAGAGCGAGGAAATCTACAGCGACTTCCAGACGGTGGAAGGCATACTCATCCCGTTCAAGACAGATGTCTTGGCCGATGGCAACCCCGCAGGCGGCTCCACCATCGCTGAGGTGCTCATCAACACCGACCTCGACGCCAGCCTGTTCTCCATTGAGTGACAGCTGCGCTTTGGTTTGATCCTGCAGCCCGGCTTCTCGCACAGAGGCTGGGCTGCTTCGTTTCGTGCCGCGGCTATCGCGCAATCAAAACGAGCGGGTGAGCGTAGCACGGCGCCTTCATCCGTCACCGCCGTCCGTCTGCCGATGCCTTCGCTGTACCGCCTTTCGCTCGTCGGGCCGATGCGGCCGTACCGGGGCGGCATCGCACACTTCACTGAGGCAGTCGCATCAGGCTTGGCGGAGCGTGGGCACACGACGAGCGCCGTCAGCTTCACGCGGCAGTATCCCAACCTGCTCTTCCCCGGCAAGACCCAACTCGATCCCACGGCAGCTCCGCCCAGTGTGTCCACCGAACGGCTCATCGACAGCGTGGCGCCGCGGACGTGGCAGCGCGCCGCGCGGCACCTGCGCCAGCAGCGGCCCGATGCCGTCGTTTTCAACCACTGGATGCCGTTCTTCGGGCCGTCGTACGGGTGGATGGCCCGCCGTGCCCAGCGTCCCGCGCTTGCCCTCGTCCACAACGCACTACCACACGAGCCGCGCCCCGGCGACCGGATGCTGAGCCGCTACTTCTTCCGCGCCGTGCAGGGATTCGTCGCGCTCTCCGATCATGTCCGCGACGACCTGCGTGCCCTCGGCGTTGCCGCGCCTATCCACGTCGTGCCGCACCCCACCTACACGCACTTCGGCGAGGCGCTGCCGCAGTCGGAAGCGCGCCAGCAGATCGGTATCGAAGGCGAGGGGCCGCTGTTCCTCTTCTTCGGGCTCGTCCGGCGCTACAAAGGCCTGCACGTCTTGCTCGACGCGTGGCCCAGCGTCGTCGCGGAGTACCCCGATGCGCGGCTCGTCGTAGCCGGCGAGTTCTACGACGATGAAGCCGACTACCGCGAGCAGATC
>JBCCMF010000468.1:0-2793 GCA_039026435.1 Bacteroidota bacterium | reverse complement strand
TGCTTGACCTCGGGCCGAACAACCCGTTGGCCGAGCGGATGCGCAGCCTCGGCTACGACGTCGTAAACACAGGCTTGACCGATCTCGACGATCACCCCGAGGCCGTAGCAGGCCTCCACGCCGACGCGGTGACAGCGTTTGAGATTCTGGAGCACCTCGTCTCGCCGCTGCCGCTCTTGCGCGCCCTCGAACCGCCCCGCCTGTTTGCCTCGATCCCGCTGCGCCTCTGGTTCGCCACGGCCTACCGCAACCCGAACGACCGCTGGGACCGGCACTACCACGAGTTCGAAGACTGGCAGTTCGACTGGCTTTTGGAGAAAGGCGACTGGACAAAGGTGCGCACCGAAAAGTGGACCAGCCCCACCGCCCTCACGGGCATCCGCCCGATCCTGCGCCGCTTCACGCCGCGCTACTACGTCGTCGAGTCGCGCCGGGAGAGGTGACGCCGCCATGCCCCGCGTCCTCTACATCAGCTACTATTTCCCACCGTCGGGAGGGCCGGGGGTACAGCGCACGCTCAAGCTGGCGCGCTACCTCCCTGCGTTTGGCTGGACGCCCAGCATCCTCACCGTCCGCCCCGAGCACGCGGCCTACCCCGACCTCGACCCGTCGCTAGCGGCCGAGGTCCCGCCAGATTTGCTGGTGGAGCGCACGCTGGCGTGGGATCCGTACACGCTCTACGCCAAGCTCCAAGGTAAGCCTAAGGCCGAGACCGTCGGCGTCGGGTTTGTAGGCGAGAGCACGATGGATGGGAAGCAGCGGCTGGCCCGGTGGCTGCGCGCCAACCTCTTTCTGCCCGATGCGCGGGTCGGCTGGGTACGGCACGCGGTGGCGCACGGGCGGCGCATGCTCAACACGGGGTGGTACGACACCATCATCACGACCGGGCCGCCGCACTCTACGCACCTGATCGGGCAGAAGCTGGCGCGGGCGTACGATCTGCCGTGGGTGGCCGATTTCCGCGACCCGTGGACGCAGATCGACTACGTGGCCGAACTGCCCATGACGCGGCTGGCGCGGGCGCTGGACCGCCGGATGGAGCGCCGCGTGCTGGAGCAGGCGAGTGCGGTGGTGACGGTCAGCCCGGCCATGCAGCGGCAGTTCGAGGCGCTCGTGCCCGGCACGTACCGCGTCATCCTCAACGGCTTCGACCCCGCCGACTTCGACGCGCCCATGCCGCCTCCACAGCCCACGGATGCGTTTGTGCTGCGCTACCTCGGCAACATGAACGCGGCGCGCAATCCCGAGGCGCTGTGGCAGGCACTCGGGCGGTTGAACGTGGCCGAGGCGTGGCCCGACTTCCGCGTCGAACTCATCGGCCACATCGACCCTGCCGTGCAGGCCGCTGTAGATGCCGCCGGGGTGGCATCGGCGGTGCAGACGCTCCCGTACATACAGCACGACGAAGCGGTGGCGCTCATGCAGTCGGCGACGGCGCTGCTGCTCGTCATCAACCGGGTGGACGGCGCCGAGGGCATCATGACGGGCAAGCTGTTCGAGTACCTGGCATCGGGGCGTCCCGTCGTCGGCATCGGTCCGCCAGCGGGGGATGCGGCCAACGCGTTGCACGACACCTCGGCGGGGCGGATGCTTGGGTATGACGCGGTGGACGACCTCGCCCGCGCCCTCACCCAACTCTATCAATCGTGGCGCGACGGCCAGCCCGCATCCGGCGCCGACCCGGCCACCTTGCACCCCTACAGCCGGCGCGGGCAAGCCGAACAACTGGCGGATCTGCTCGACGCCTTACATCGGGAGAAGACTATCGCAGGGGAACAGCCATGAAGCGCTACGCCAAACCGCCTGCCTTGCTGTGGACGCTGGGCATCCTCGTGGCGTGCTCCATCCCGGGGCCGTCGCTGCCGAGTGTCACGCTGTGGGAGTTCGACAAGGTGGCCCACTTCGCGTTGTTCTTTGGCTTTGGCGCGCTGGGGCTCTGGGCATATCCGCAGCGGGTGGGATGGGTGATAACGTTGGGGTTGGCCTACGCCATCGGGACTGAGTTTTACCAGGGGCTCCTGCCGTGGCCCCGCACGCCCGATCCGTATGATGCACTGGCCAACAGCATCGGGCTGGTTGTGGGCGTCGGCGTGATGTATTGGGTAAACCAAAAATTAAGCAGACGTGAAGGAGGCGTAACTTGAGGCGGATTGGGTTCGTAGGGCGGCTTTCTCCTCTCGGCTGATTGGCTCACGCTCCCCATGTTTCAGAATTACCTCAAGACGGGGCTGCGTGCTCTGTTTCGCAGCAAGACCCACGCCGCCATCAACATCGGCGGCCTTGCCCTCGGCATCCTCTGCGCCCTCATCATCTTCCAACTGGCGCGCTTCGAGCTGACGTTCAACCAAGACATCGCCGATGCCGAGCAGATCCACCGGCTCTACCGCGACGAGGTCGAGTTTGGCGTGCAGGAGTATGGGACGGGGCTTCCGTATCCGCTCTTCGACGCCTTCCGCACCGATTTCCCCGAGATCGAGCTGATCACCATTGTCGATGACAACTTCGGCAACCCGGTGCTGACGGTAGATCGGGCGAACGGCCAGCAGTTCAAGTTCGAGGAGCAAGACAAAGAGGGCGCGTTCGTCGATCCCACCTTCTTCGACATCTTCCCGCGCACGTGGCTGCGCGGTGCGCCCGAGACGGCGATGGCACAGCCGTACTCCATCGTGCTCTCGGAAGGACTGGCCCAGAAATACTTCGGCGATGAGGACCCGATGGGTAAAGTCGTCCAGTTCAACACCGATTTTGACCTGACGGTGACGGGCATCGTCAACGATGCGCCCAAGAACCAGG
>JBCCMF010000467.1:0-2817 GCA_039026435.1 Bacteroidota bacterium | reverse complement strand
TTTGGCGATAACTCCGCCATGCGCATCCAGTTTACCGACAAGGTGGAAAACTCGGGTGACAAGGAGAATGGCGACCAAGCCTTCCGTGTAAGCTGGGTCATCCCCTCATGGGCACATGATGGCGAGTGGCATGATCTCGTCATCCCCCTGCCGCCAGCTACCGAACAAGAGCTAGATTCCCTGCGCGCTGGCGTAGACGTCAACGGAGATCCTCTCGCTGACGTTGATTCGCTCGCGCAGATGTGGTTCTACAATGGCGCCTGGACGGATGCAGGATCGGGGATTACCCCCAACGCGTTCTCGCTCTACGGCGATAACAACAGCCCTGAGCTGTTCCAAGAGTTCGAGTGGACCAACGTCAAGAAGTTTGGCGTTGCCTATGACTGGGATTCCGCTGGTGACACCGGTGCGCCCATCTACTTCGACTACTTCTACATCGGCGATGAAAACACGAGCATCGAAGGGCTCAGCGATGCGCCACCGGCAATCTCGGGCGTTAGCACAAGCGTAGAGGATGGAACATTCTCCGTGTCCTGGCAGCATCCCAACAACACGTACTCGGGCTACCAAGCCTACGTCTCTGATCAGCCTATCACGGATCTTGACAGCCCGCTCGTACTCTCGCTAGGTACCTTCAATGCCGCAGGCGCGGCTGATGGCACTATGTACACGGCCACGTACGACTACTTGGCACCGCACCCCTCGCAGGCTGGTGAAGTCACGCTGCACTTTGCTGTGGCGCCTACCAACGCCTTCGGCGTCATCAACAACGACGTGAGCGGCAGCCAGTCCACGGCTTCGGGCGCTACGCTCGCCAAGCCGCACCTCTTCGAGATCAGCGAAGACGACGCCGATGCCATCTTTGACAACCTGGATGATGGTAACGTAGATGGTGGCCCCCTGGTGGGCAACTTTGAGCCGTTCCAAATCAACGGTGGCCGGTACCGCGAAGGCGGCGGCGGCGAAGTTGAGATCTATCGTCCGGAGCGCGACCTCTCGGCCAAGCTATGGGCAGGCTTCTTGCCCGACGCCGAAGAGCTCTACGTCTACGCCGAAGTGATGGACGACACCCTCTCGGCGATCCCGCAGGGCAGTGGCGCTGGCGAGGCCTGGCGTTACGACAGCATCGAGATCAACTGGGGGATGTACGCACCGCAGTCGCTGCTGGTGAACTCCACCCACGGCTCCGCCACCTCGGGTAGCGAAGGCAACCGCGGCACAGAGCCCGATTATCAGGTACGCCTTGCGCCTGAGTCGGTAACTGGCAGCCCATCAGAGTTGGTGGTCGAAGGTGTAATCTCTGAGACCTTCTCGGGCGTTGGCGACATCACCGCTGGCGCGGTCGTGGCTGGCCCGATGGAAGCTGATGGCCAGGTCGTTGGCTGGAACATCCTCGCTTACATCCCCTGGACCGTTGTGCGCGACGCGGGTGGCGATGACCTGTTCGCTGGCAATGGCTTCCCCACGGGCGATGCCATTGAGCTGGGCCTGATGAACATCATGTTCAATGACAACGACGACCCGGGTACGAACAACCGTACGGCACAGGGGATGTGGACCGATATCCCAGGCTCCAGCGGTTCGGCGTGGCAGAACCCCACGCAGTGGGAGATCGTCGCGTTCGCGGGTGCTGACGTGGCTTACGACCGCAGCCTGGTGTTCGTGCCCCAGCCGGGCGATCCAAGCGTTTCGAGCATCAACAACCCGGATGAACTGCCCGAAGGCTACGCCCTAGAGCAGAACTACCCGAACCCGTTCAACCCCACCACGACCCTCGCCTTTAGCATTCCGCAGGCGCAGGACGTGAGCTTGACCGTGTACAACGTACTCGGCCAGCAGGTGGCCACGCTGGTCAACAACCAGCTGCTCACCGCGGGGCGCCACGAGGTAGGCTTCAACGCGACAGAGCTGTCGTCGGGCGTGTATGTGTACCGCCTAGATGCAGGAGCCTATTCGCTGACGAAGTCGATGCTCCTCATCAAGTAAGCATAACATGACCTAGCGCAAGCGGGGGGCATTTCCAACTATTCTACCGGAAGTGCTCCCCGCTGTGCTGTTAGCAGTGAATGTACCCCTCGCTGGAAGTGTTGCCAGCGCCGAACTGCACCCTGCCTCCGCTGGATCTGGAGAGCGTGATTTCAATCAACCACACCAACGAGCTATGCGCACCCTGAGGTATCTAGCTGTATTCGTCCTGCTGGTGACCATAATGCCGGGGCCTTCCCACGCGGCAGAAGTACTCACCACGGGTAAGATAGCAGGCCGCGTCATCGACGCCGCTACTGGCGAGTCCCTGCCTGGAGCACAAATATTCATCGAAGAGACACAGCAAGGCACTGTCTCTGACATGGACGGCAACTACATCATCCTCAACATCAGGCCGGGCGCCTACACGGTCCGGGCTCAGATGGTTGGCTTCGCTAGAAAGACCGTCGAAGACGTACGGGTCAACATAGGCGAGACCACGCGCATCGACTTTGAGATGCGTGAGGAGGTCTTCGAAGGTGAGGAGATTGTGGTGACGGCCGAGCGTGAGATCGTGCAAGTAGACCGTACGACCACGACGGCGTTTGTCGATTCGGAGCAGCTAGAAGCGCTTCCTGTGCAAACCGTCCAGGGCGCGATCAACCTCCAAGCGGGGGTTGTAGCAGGGCGCTTCCGTGGCGGTCGCACCGGGGAAGTCGCTACCTTCATCAACGGCGTACCCATCAACAACGTGTTCAACAACAGCCAATCCTTTGAGGTTGAGCAGAACATGGTCTCGCAGATTGAGGTCATCAGCGGAGTGTTCGCTGCCGAGTACGGCCAGGCCATGTC
>JBCCMF010000466.1:0-2857 GCA_039026435.1 Bacteroidota bacterium | reverse complement strand
GGTTTGATTCAGGAGGCAGTGTGTCGATTCGAGCCATTGCAGATAAGTTGTAGGTCTACCGAGCAGGGGGCGAAGGGCTGCTGCGGTGCACCGATAATGAATAGTGTCCGAGTGGTAATCAAGGAAGTACCCTTGCAAGAGAAAAATGAAGTCTGAGGGAGCAAGGGATAGGCGCGGTATACCATAAGCTACGTAAATTTCACGGGCACCATTTGCAATGTCAATGTTCGGGTGTGAGAAAACGACGAGTTTCCCGAGAGACGTGCATATTCAGTTACCCAGCGTACGGGCAGGACCAAAGCGGCCAAACAAGGCTGTGAATTCAAAAAACGGGGCGCGTAGCATGGCGTCAGTGATGCCATTGAGGCTGGCGCCTTGCACGTATCGATAGCCCACAGCCGCTTCGGCGCGCAAGTTACTCGTGAAGTTGACTGTGATGTGAGGGGCCAACTCGGCCACGAAGAAAGACGTATCTACATCGACGAACCGAAAGCTCGTGGTGCCGCGCCCCAGTAACGTCCGCACGCCTGCGTGAAGGACGCGATCCGCATTAAGCACGTACCCTAACTCTACCCCGCCGTAGCGTATGTTGAGCGCGCGGAGGGCGTCAGCAGAGCCGACTTCTGCAGAGGCCGCCGTCAGCCTGTACACGCCCCCTCCGAGTGTGAAGGCATGAGCGTTGCCCAAACGCACCGATGCGCCACCATGTCCGCCAAACAACAGCACAGCATCGCCATCGATGGTCGTCAAGCGCAAGCTGGGGCCAGCAAAGCCGCCCACCGTGGTCTGCGCATGGCCATGTAGAGGGAGGGAGGCGAGGAGTAGGCCAATCACCGTGGGCAGTATGAAGGCCACACCTGAATGCTTAGACCATGACGGGGCTTGAGTAGAGCGCATGGGTATGTGGGATGCGTTGAAGGGGGGTATAGGATGTGAATCCAGTTTGCAAGCCGTAGTGCAAGGTACTGCATCACTTCTGGATGCGGTGCCGGAAGCCACAAGGAGCAACCACGGGTCCTGTCGGCGCCCAGGCGCAGCTCCACAGGGTTCTGGGGCGCCTACAAGCGCTGCCCTTGTTCCGAAAATACGGTATCCAGAGCCCGATACCTTGACGACGTGTATCAAACCTCCAAACTGTCGCAGGAGAAATCTCCTTCCGTGTGGGTTTAACCACATCCACGATGTGTACGTCCGCAAGCAGCGTTTTCAGTCACGGTTTTGGTATACTGTGCAACCGCTCACTCGCTACCCTGATCGCGCCATGTCTCGCCTGTCTCTCGCCATTGCCCTTGTTCTTTTATCATCGTGCATGACGGCTGAGTCCTCTACGGAAGCTCCTGCGGCACAAGCGTACGCGACGGTGGGCACCGTGCACCGCTACGATGCGCGGATGGATGCGCTCGTGCCGCCGGGTGCCGAACTCGAAGTGCTGGCCGAGGGCTTTGCATGGTCGGAAGGGCCAGTATGGGTGCCGGATCAACAACACCTGCTCTTCTCGGACATCCCAAACAACACGGTTTACGCGTGGAGCGAAGCGGGCGGCCTGGAGGTTTTCCTGCGCCCAGCCGGATACACCCTGGACGACGCCGCTGGCGACGAGCTGGGCACCAACGGCCTCGTCCTCGACGCCGACGGCCGCCTGCTCATGGCCGATCACGGCAACCGCATGATCGCCCGGCTGAACGACAACTACACACGGACGCCCCTGGCCATGCGCTACAACGGCGAGCGCTTCAACAGCCCCAACGACCTCGCCGTCCACTCCAGTGGCGCCGTCTACTTCACCGACCCGCCGTACGGCCTGCGCGGCCTCAACGACTCGCCCGACAAAGAGCGCGACGTCAACGGCGTATACCGCGTCACGCCCGATGGCGACGTCACGCTGCTGAGCACGTCGTTCACCTTCCCCAACGGCATCGCCTTCTCGCCCGACGAGCAGACGCTCTACGTCGCCCAGTCTGATCGAAGTCGCCCCATCATCATGGCGTTTGACGTGGCAGCCGATGGCCTGCTCGCCAACGAGCGCGTCTTCTACGACTTCAGCACCCAAGACACCGAGGGGCTGCGCGGCTTGCCGGACGGCATGGTGGTCGACACCGAGGGCAACGTGTGGGCCACAGGCCCCGGCGGCGTCAGCGTCTTCGGCCCCGACGGCACGCTGCTGGGCCGCATCGACCCGGGCCAAGCTACCGCCAACACCACCCTCGGCGGCCCCGACGGCACCACGCTCTACCTCACGTCTAACATGCTGCTCTGCCGCATCGCTACGGCCGCGCGACGCGCTGGGGTGTGACACTCACGGATTTTCTAGTGCGAATAGGCCGCTGACTAGCCCACGGAATAACACCTCCTCCCCGCTGCGATCCCTTGAGTATAGTACTGGCAGCCCCAGGCGATACATGCCTTGCGCAGGGATGACGTGGCCCAACTCGAAGGCTGATGCCAACCGGTAGCCGTATGTGCGCCTTTCGCTTGGTGCCAGCGGTTCTAGGCACAAGCATCGACATTCAACCTGCGACCACCCTCGCTCTGACTGACCGTCTTCAACACGTTCTAGTCTTGCTTTATCGCAGCTGTTGTAGAGAAGCGTATCAGCAGTCGCATTCGTCACGGTCACCTCAATCACGGTCTCTTCGCTGATGATGTATGTCGAGGCCGGCGATGAAACAAGTACTGTATCTTCATCCGGGTCGATAATCGCGCATCCAACTAGACAATAGGACTTACGCAGATGCATCAAGGAGCAACGCACGGCGTTGATCTCACATCATCCCCTGCTCTTCGCTCCCCATGACCCAACCCCGCTGCTCCGAGAACGACTACATCCTCTTCCTCCTGGCCGCACAGCGCGTCTTCT
>JBCCMF010000465.1:0-2858 GCA_039026435.1 Bacteroidota bacterium | reverse complement strand
GTCCAGTGCCACCGTGGTCGTCGCACGCCCTGCAGACGGTGTGAAGGCTTCGAAAGCTACGGTCCCGCGCCCTTGGATGACGAAGGTCACGTCCTGGCGTGACATGCCGGGGATGGGCTGGCTGAGCAACGTGATGGCACGACCGTTCACGAACTGCTGCCCGTTCGCCAGCGTTGCGTCGATGCGGACGGGACGCTGTGCCCGGACGGCCCGGCCCGCTTGCGTGTGCGTAGGCATCATGCCTGCGTTGTGCACGGTGAGCGTCACGCGGTAGGTGTTGCCGCCCAGATCCGTCACGCGCGCCGCATCCATCTCTAGCTGCGGCAGGTGATGCGCTAAGCTGAACAGCAGCGGTGTCGTCGCCTCGGTGGCCTGTGCGAGTAGGCTGTCGGCCATCGGGTTTTGCGTGGCAAACGGCTCGGCCCCGCCGATCTCAACGGTCTGCCCGGGGTAATCGGGGTGGTCGATGGCGGTCCAGTTGTGGACGAGTTCGGGGCGGTTGGCGCGGAGCCAGCGGAGCGCGGCGTGCATGCGGTCGTGCTCGGAGCGGATCTGCGTGACCTCGTCGTCGGTGGGGTAGGTGAAGGCGGGCGCGCCGAAGCTGAGGCGTCCGGCGTGGTAGTACGCCCATCCGGGTATGCTACCCGAGGGTACGCTGCCCACGCCGCGATACGCGGCCAGCGGTGCCAGCGCCTTCGTCAGCGCCGCGTGCGCCACCGAGTCGGCGGCGAACTGGTTGGGGCGGGTGCGGCGCTGCGGGTGGCGGATTTTCCACGGCGTGTGCAGGTTGTCGTGGTCGCCGAAGCTGAACACGGCGGCGATGTTAGGATGCGCGAACACGAAGTCGCCCAGGGCCCGCAGCTCAGGCGCCTCGAACGGGTGCTGCCCGACCTCGGCGGTGTACGGTGCGTAGCTGTGCGTCGTGTTGCGGTTGATGCGGATGCCGCCCACAGCGTCCTCGTTCACGTGCAAGTCGCCGTCGTTGTCGCGGCCTTCTATCAGCACATGGTACAGCCCGACCTCGCCTGCCTTCATGTCGGCCATGCGCATCATCGCGCCGTCGGCGTCGTCGGCGATCATCGTGCCGTCGGAGGCCAGAACGCGCATCATCGCAATGATACCATCGTCGTTCAGATCGTCGGCGCCGTCTTCGTCGATCAAGCCGTCGCGGTCGGCATCGTCGGGGTGGGCATTGCCGTGCGGCTGGTGGCGCGGCGTGGCGTGGTAGCCGGCCAGCGGATCGGGCGAGAGGCGCGGGATGACGTACACGGTGGAGCGCGCCAGCAGCGCCTGCACCGAGTCGGCGTCGGTGGTGAGCAGGTACTCGGCAAACGCTTCGGCGGCGTGCGGGCTGGTGACATCGTACGGCTCCACGCCGCCCAGCACCAACAGCGCCGGATGGTCGGTGCCTGCTTGGCCGATGGCGAGGCCGTAGAGCGCGCGGTCACCGGCTGAGGCGCCGATGTTGAGCAGCGTGGCGTCGGCATGGGTGCGCGCCAACGTCTCGAACCGCGCCTGCTGCTCGGCGTGGGTGCTGAACGATTGGGCCGAGGCCGAGGCGGCCAACCCGAGGGTCAGCACCGAGAACAATCCTACCGAACGGCGAAGAGAAAGCGACCGCATACGAGCACGCGTCAAGCTAGAGAAACAGCGAGGCTCGAAGATAGCGGTTTTGCGGGTGGGGTGAAACGCCTGCCGCGAGAACGGTACAGCCGCAAGGCGCCGATGTCGCCATGCGCACCGCTGCTGTCCGCAATCGCCATTCGGGGAAGTCGGGGGCTACTCGCCGGATCCGCTTTCCACTTCCTGACGGTATTCTTCCGTCGCAAAGATGGCGACTTCTACGCGGCGGTTCTGCTGGCGCCCAGCCGCCGTGCCGTTGTCAGCGATGGGCTGTGTCTCGCCGAGGCCCATCGTCTTCACCCGCGTCCCTTGCACGCTGTTCTGCATCAGGATCGCGGCCACGCTGCCTGCGCGCTCTTCCGAGAGCGTCTGGTTGTACGCATCCGTGCCCGTGGCATCGGTGTGGCCCGTGATGAGCACCTCGGTGTTGGGGTACGTCTGCAGGCTGTTGGCCAAGCTCATCAGGTTCTGCTGCGACGCGCTCGACACGGTCGACGAGTTGGTGGCGAAGAGGATGGCGGAGTCAAACGTGATCTGGATGCCTTCGCCGACGCGTTCCACCTCGGCGCCCTCCAGCTCATCCTCCAGCTCCTCGGCCTGCTTGTCCATCTGCGCGCCGATGATGGCTCCGGCTGCACCGCCCACGGCTGCGCCGATGATCGCGCCCTTGGCCGTGTTGTCGCTGCGGTTGCCAATGATGCCGCCGATGACCCCGCCCGCCGCGGCACCAATCCCTGCGCCTTTCTCCGTCTTACCCAGGCTGGAGCAGCCCGTTGCAGAGATCAGGAGTGCCAAGGCCACCAGGGGCATGACGAAAAACGATGTGCGCTTCATAACTACGTGTAGTGTTGGTGCCGTTGGATAGAGAGCATGATCTTTATGCGGCAGCCGCAGCAGATGTTGCATGCGTGAAGAGCTATGCGCTCAGGCGCTTGGTGCACGTGGCAGAGGCGGCACCTGTTCAACCTCACGCCGGAAAGTAACTTGTATTTTTACTGTAATGATCGCTCAATCCGCTGGCATGTGCCCCCGCTCGAGAGCAATGCTCACTATCCTCCGACTCTCCGTACTTGAGCGTGCCCCTGGTTGGGCATACAGCCTGATCGCACCTTCCAACAGAGGCTGACCTGTGGCCCATCACGTAGCTCACACAGACACCGAGGCGCATTACCGCGCGGTCATCGATGCGCTCGCCGAGGGCGTGGTGTCGATCGACGCGCATGGCGTCATCACGC
>JBCCMF010000464.1:0-2864 GCA_039026435.1 Bacteroidota bacterium | reverse complement strand
GAGATGCCGATGGTCAGCGCGAAGTTGATCAGCATGCCGATGACGCCGATGCCCTGCGCGTTGATGCCGAAGAAGTCCTGCACGATGGGCTCGTCGAGGCCCGGGATCACGTTCTGCGCCCGCATCAGCGCGATCATGACGAAGGTGAACGCTAGCCCGGCGATCATGCCTGCCACGGCGCCCTCCTTGTTGATGCGCTTCCAGAAGATGCCCAGCACGATGGTTGGGAAGAACGACGCGGCAGCGAGCCCGAAGGCGAACGCTACGACCTCGGCCACAAAGCCGAGCGGGTAGATGCCGAGCAGCCCAGCTAGAATCACTGAGACGAAGATCATCAACCTCCCCACACGCAGCCGCTCCCGATCTGTGGCTTCAGGCCGGATGATGGAGCCATAGATGTCGTGCGCCAGCGACGACGAGATCACCAGCAGCAGCCCCGAGGCTGTCGAGAGCGCCGCGGCGAGTCCACCTGCGGCCACCAGCGCCACCACGAACGCGGGCAGGTCGGCGATCTCGGGCGTGGCGAGGACGATGATGTCGCGGTTGATGCCGGAGAGCAGCGCCTCTACCGTCTGCGGCCCGCCCTCGCCGAAGGCGATGAGGTTGGTCGTGCTCCAGTTCTGCACCCAGCTTACGTCGGTGATGGCAGGGCCAAGCTCGGTGAACTGGTTCAGGATGTAGTACTTGGCGAACATCGCGATGGCGGGCGCCGTGGTGTAGAGCAGCGCGATGAACAGCAGCGCCCAGAACGCCGACCACCGGGCGTCGCGGACGGTCTTCACGGTGTAGAACCGGACGATCACGTGCGGCAGCCCCGCCGTGCCCACCATCAGACACAGCGTCACGCAGAAGACGTTCAGCATGCTGAAGTTGTTGAACGGATCGCTGTACGCCGAGAGGCCCAGGTCTTGCTGGAGCGCGTCCAGCTTGGGCAACACCTCGGCGATGGCGATCTGCGGGATCGGGTTGTCGGTGAGGACGAGCGCGATGGCGATGGCGGGGATGGTGTAGGCGAAGATGAGCACGCAGTACTGCGCCACCTGCGTGTACGTGATGCCTTTCATGCCGCCCAGCGTGGCAAAGAAGGCCACAATCGCCATCCCGATCACGATCCCGACCTCGACGGGCACCTCCAGGAACCGACTGAACGCCACGCCGACGCCACTCATCTGCCCGGAGACGTAGGTAAACGACACGAAGATCGCCGCGATGGCCGCTACGACGCGGGCGGTCTGCGAGTAGTAGCGCGCCGCCACGAAGTCGGGCACGGTGTACTGGCCAAACTTCCGCAGGAACGGCGCCAAGAGCAGCGCGAGGAGCACGTAGCCGCCCGTCCAGCCCATCAGGTAGACCGAGCCGTCGTAGCCACTGAACGAGATGAGCCCGGCCATCGAGATGAACGACGCCGCGCTCATCCAGTCGGCGGCGGTGGCGGCGCCGTTGGCGAGGGCAGGTACGCCGTGGCCCGCCACGTAGAAGCCCTTGGTACTGCTGACGCGGCTGCGGTAGCCGATGTAGAGGTAGGCGGCGAACGTGAGGCCCACCGTGATCCAGGTCCAGGTTTGGATGTCCATGCTGCGGTGGGTCAGTGCGCGTCGGAGGCGCCGGAGGTGGTGGTGGCCGTCTCATCCAGCCCAAACTCGCGGTCGGCCTTGTCGGCGAGCAGCGCGTTGACGAGCAGCAGGATGACGAATACGTAGATGCTGCCCTGCTGCGCCATCCAGAAGCCCAGCGGCATGCGGTCGGCGTTGATGGTGTTGAGCGGCTCCACGAAGAGGATGCTCATGCCGAAGGCGACCACGGCCCAGATGGCAAGCAGCACGGTGATCCGGCGGATCTGCTTGCGCCAGTAGCGCTTCCGGGCGGCGGGCGAGGTGAGGCTCATCGGTTTGTAACAATCTGAGACGGACGGCGTGACCGAAGGTATCACAATGGCTTCACAAAAGCTGGCCTGCTTAAAATTATCCCGCACGCCGTCGAAACTGTAGGGTGAAGGCGCTTCGCGCGTAACGAATTGCGCGCTGGCTCCGTAGGGACGGTCATTCAGGCATCATGCTTGCTTCACCGTTCACACATCGCTTGTTCACTTGAATCTAGACTTGGGGAGGCTCCCCGATGATCGCTCACACGACCGTTCGCCACACCGCTGAAACTGCACGCCCCGCGACCCTGTCGCTGCAAGCCCTGCTGGTTACCAGCCTGTTCATCGGCATAGCGCTGCTGATGGCGGTCGCAACGACGGTGATCGCCTGATCGGTTTTTCCTCTTGCATCGTTGCAGGATTCGCACGGGGCACCGCCGCCCGGTGCCGTAGCTTGGGCGCGCTCTGCTTGTCGCCCCGCCCCCTGCTCCTGCATGTCTGATTCGCTCGAAGCCCGCTTCCACGCCCTCGACGCCGACACCCCGCGTGATGCGACCGAGGCGTTCTTCTACGCCCTCCGCGACGCGCTCGACGCAGGCGAGGTTCGTGTGGCCTCACCACAACCCGACGGTTCTTGGACGGCCAACGCCTGGGTCAAATCGGCTATTCTTATTGGCTTTAGGCTCGGCATCCTGACCGACCAATCCAGCAGCGCCCTCCCCTTCTTCGACAAGGACACGTACCCCGTCAAAGCCCTCTCGATCGCCGATGGCATCCGCGTGGTGCCCGGCGGCTCGGCTATCCGCAGCGGCAGCTACGTGGCCTCCGGCGTGATCTGCATGCCGCCCATGTACATCAACGTCGGCGCGTATGTGGACGAGGGCACGATGGTGGACTCGCACGCGCTCGTGGGCAGCTGCGCGCAGATCGGCAAGCGCGTACACCTCTCGGCGGCGGCGCAGATCGGTGGGGTGCTGGAGCCACCCGGGGCGTTACCGGTGAT
>JBCCMF010000463.1:0-2887 GCA_039026435.1 Bacteroidota bacterium | reverse complement strand
GAACACGTCGAAGAACGTGGAATCCGCGTACAGGTAGTTCTCCTCCTGAAAGGCGTGTGCTCCATACTGAAGCAGTAGGCGATGCTGGCCCGAGACCCGCACCACCTGCTCGACAGCTGTGAACTCATCTTGCAGCAGCGGACCTGGTGCCGCCGATCCCCACACGGCGAAGTCATCTGGTGCTGGTGTCTCATCAAGCGCCGACCACGTGTGCTTCATCCGGTAGATGCGCTCGCCCTTCTCATGGAAGTCGTCGTAGCTCAACTCATCGGCGATGTAGAGGCCGATCAGCAGGCAGCACGCCAGCCCTACGGCCAAGCCGAGCACGTTGATGGCGGCAAAACCCGCCCGTTTGCGGAGGCTCCGCCACGCAATGGTCCAGTAGTTTTTCAGCATGGTCGGTGTAAAAACGACAAGGTGAAGAAGATGCAGTCGTTGAGTAAGGGGTTATTCGTAGCGGAGCGCCTCGACGGGGTTGACTGTGGCCGCGCGGATCGCCTGATAGGCTACCGTGCCCAGCGCGATCAGCCCTATCGAGGCGCTCCGCTACGAATAATCCCTTCCCCACCGACTGTCTCTTCTCCACGCTGTTGTTCTTACGCCGACTATGCTGAAAAACTACTGGACCATTGCGTGGCGGAGCCTGCGCAAACGGGCGGGCTTTGCCGCTATCAACGTGCTCGGCTTGGCCGTAGGTCTGGCCTGCTGCCTGCTGATCGGCCTCCACATCGTCGATGAGTTGAGCTACGACCACTTCCATGAGAACGGCGAGCGCATCTACCGGATGAAGCAGACGTGGTCGTCAGCCGATCAAGAGCCTGCGCCAAACGACTTCGCCGTGTGGGGCTCGGCTGCTCCGGGCCCACTGTTGCAAGCGGAGTTTCCAGCTATCGAGAAGATGGTTCGGGTCTCGGGCCAGCATCGCCTACTGCTTCAGTATGGAGCACACGCCTTTCAGGAGGAGAACTACCTGTACGCGGATTCCACGTTCTTCGACGTGTTCAGCTTCGAGATGCTGCGCGGTGACCCGAAGCAGGCCCTCGCCCAACCGGATCAGATCGTCCTCACCGAGACCGCGGCCCAGCGTTACTTCGGTGGCGAGGACGCCATCGGGCAGACGATGATGCTCAACAACGCGACGCCGCTGACGGTGATGGGCATCATGGCCGATGTGCCTGCGCAGTCGCACATGCAGTTCGACGTGCTGATCTCTATGCTCACCATAGAGCAATTGTGGACGCAGGCGCCGTTTGTCAACTGGAGCTACGTGGACTTCTTCACCTACGTGCTCCTGCACCCCGGGGCCGACAAGGCTGTACTTGAAGCCCAGATGCCTGCCTTCGTGGACCGGCACTACGGAGAGGCGCTGCAGGCGCAGAACCCGCCGCGGAGCTTCCACCTGCGGTTTGAGGCACTCTCTGAGGCCTACCTGTCGGACACGCCTGGGCGGCAGGTGGGGCCACAGGGCAACCCCGACCACCTCTATCTCTTTGGCTGCATCGGCCTTTTCGTGCTGCTGATTGCGGGCATCAACTTCACCAACCTGGCCACGGCACGGGCCGTCGAGCGTGCCCGCGAGGTCGGCGTACGCAAGGTGATGGGGGCTTACCGGCCTGCGCTCATCCGGCAGTTCTTGGCTGAGGCGGTGCTGCTCGCGCTGGCAGCGATGGCGCTGGCGCTGGTTCTTGCCGAAGTGAGCCTGCCGGTCTTTCAGAACCTTACGGGGAAGGCTATCGAAGGTAGTCTTCTGCTGAGTCCTGGCATCGTTGGGATAATGCTCGGCGTCACACTGGTCGTGGGCGGCCTGGCGGGTGCCTACCCGGCGCTGGTGCTCTCGGCCTACCGTCCGGTGCACGTCCTCAAAGGCGCCTTCCAGACATCGCGGCAGGGACAGCGGCTGCGGCAGGGGCTCGTCGTGGTGCAGTTCGCCATCTCCATCGGCCTCATCGCGGCCACGCTCATCGTCTTCCAGCAGCTCGGCTACCTGCAAGGGCAAGCCCTCGGCTTCGACGATGCACAGCAGCTCGTACTCGATTATGGCTTCGACAATGTGGTGCTGGAGCAGCGCAACGCCATCATCCAGGCCTTCGAGGCACACCCCAATATCACAGCTGCTTCCGCTACGCGCAGCGTGCCGGGCACCTTTCACCCTGGGGCAAGCACTGACGTGGAGACGGCCAGCGGCGCCATAGAAAACCTAGGGACCGATCTCTACGAAGTCGACTTCGGCTTCATCGAGCAGCTTGGGGTCCAGCTCAGTGCTGGACGCGTCTTCGATCCCGCGTTTGCTTCCGACTCTGCCCAGGCGCTCATCGTCAACGAGACCGCAGCGCTTGCCTTCGGCTACGTCAACCCTGCCGATGCGGTAGGCAAGCGCTTCAGCCAGTGGGGACGCACGGGGGAGATTATTGGCGTCGTCAACGACTTCCACTACGAGTCGATGCGCACCGAGGTGCAACCGCTCTCCTTCCGCATCGCGCCCGGCAACACGGCACTCTTTCTGCTAACTGTGGGTACACAAGACCTATCGCAAACCGTTGCGGATGTGGAGCAGATCTGGCGCGAGGTCGCTCCGCACCGCCCCTTCCTCTACGACTTCCTCGACGACAGCTTCGCCCCAGCTCTACGCCAGCGAGCAACAGTTCGGCCAGCTCTTTGGCCTCTTCGCCGGACTCGCCATCTTCATCGCCTGCCTCGGCCTCTTTGGCCTGGCCACCTTCACCGCCCAGCAGCGCACCAAGGAGGTCGGCGTGCGCAAGGTGCTTGGCGCCACCGTGCCCGAGCTCATCCGCCTGCTCTCGGTCGACTTCCTCAAGCTCGTCGGCATCGCGTTCACCGTGGCGGCTCCGCTGGCCTACTTCGGCATGCGCCAGTGGCTCAATGGCTT
>JBCCMF010000462.1:0-2918 GCA_039026435.1 Bacteroidota bacterium | reverse complement strand
GCGCGTCTCGTGGGACAGCGCCCGGCCCGTCGCGTGGGCCGCCGATGGCCGACTCATCGCACGAACACGCGCCTACGCCGGACTGCCGGACACGCGCCTCATCCTCATCGACGCCGACACGGGCGACGTGGAGCAGGTGCCGCTGGCCCAATCCGCCGAAGTCAGCCTCACCTCGGATGGCGCGATGGTCTTTGCGCGCCTGCCGCGCCAGGGCAGCAACAGCCGCTGGTATAAGGGCGGCCTCGCCCAGAAGCTGTGGCGCTACACGCCGAGTACCGACGAGGCCCAGCCGCTCACCACCGACTACCCGGGCACTTCGCGCCAGCCCAACGTCATGGCCGACGGGCGCGTCTACTTCCTCTCCGACCGCGAGGGCGCAATGAACATCTGGTCGATGACGCCGGATGGCGCCGACCTCCAGCGCCACACTACGTATGACGACTGGGACATCCAAGAACTCGCGGGCGATGGCACCACGCTGATCTACCGCCTCGGCGCCGACCTCTGGACGATGAATCCGGCGACGGACGCCAACGCCAAGGTGCCCATCACGCTCGTCTCGGACCGCGAGCAGATGCTGACCGATTGGGAGGACGAGCCGATGCGTCGCCTCTCGGATGCCGCCGTGGCGCACGATGGCAAGCGCGTGGCGTTCGTCTCGCGCGGCGAGCTGTTCGTGGCGCCCGTCGGCAGCGGCCGCGTCGTGCATGCTTCGCACAACTCGGGCGTGCGTTACCGCAGCGTCGTCTTCGGCGCCGACAGCAGCCACGTCTTCGCCCTCTCCGACCGCAGCGGCGAACTCGAATGGTGGCGCGCGGCGCTCGACGGCCTCACGCCGCCCACGCGCCTCACCGACGGCCCTGCCATGCTCCGCGAAGACGGCACCGTCTCACCCAACGGCCGCTATCTGGCCCAAACCGACTATGACGACCGCCTCTGGCTTGTCGATACCGAAAGCGGCCGCACGACCAAGATCGCCGATGCCGATGTGAGCGGCAGCGTCGGGTGGTCGCCGGACAGCCGCTACGTCGTGTTCAGCCAGTCCACGCCGTCGCTCATGTCGGCGCTGCACGCCTACGACACGGAGGACGAGACCACGAGGGTGCTCACCAGCGATCGGTTCATGGATCGCAACCCCGTGTTCTCCGCCGATGGGCACTGGCTCTACTTCATCTCGACGCGCACGTGGAGCTCGTCCGTGGGCAGCCCGTGGGGCGAGCGCGCGCCGCAGCCCCACTTCGAGGACACCGCCAAGCTCTACGCCATGCCGCTGCGCGCCGACGCTGCATTCCCGTTCGCCGCTCCCGACGAACTGGCCCACGCCAAAGCGGACGCCGACACCACGCGCCGCTGGGACCTCGCCCACCTGCTCCGCGAAGTGCCGATGCCCGCCGGATCGTACTTCGGCTTGATGGCCAACGATAAACGTCTCTTCATGCGCTCGGGCCGCGACCTGATGGCGCTCGACCTCAAGCCCGAGGCCGAACCCGTGCGCGTCGTCCAAGGCGCGGGCTACGCCGAGCTCTCGCCCGATGGCAAGAACCTGCTCGTCTCGAAAGGCGGCAGCATGTACGTCATCCCATCCACATCGGGCAAAGATGCCAAGCTGGATGACAAGAAGGAAGTCATGATGGACGGGCTGCGCTTTGCGGTGGACAAGCGCGACGAGTGGACTCAGATCTACCACGACGCGTGGCGCCTGCACCGCGACTACTTCTGGGACCCGAACATGCATGGCGTAGACTGGGAGACGATGCGCGACAAGTACGCCGCCCTCCTGCCCCGCGTAGGCGCACGGCAAGAGCTGAGCGATCTCCAGGCCATGCTCGTCTCAGAGCTGTCGCTGCTGCACTCCAGCGCAGGCGGCGGCGATGTGCGTCGCGAAGACCTCAATGTGAGCCCCGCCTCGCTGGGCGGCCACTTCGAGCGCGACGCCGACACGGGCGGCTTCCGACTCGTCCACCGCTATGCCTCCGACCCCGACCTGCCCGACCAGCGCTCGCCCCTCGCCCATCCCGATGTGCAGATCGAGGAAGGCAGCGTTATCCTTGCCGTCAACGGCCAGCAGGCGTCTGAGGCGATGCACCTCGGCCAGCTGCTGATGGATCAGGCAGGCAAGCACGTCCGCCTCGCTGTGCAAGACCCCGACGGCACCGAGCGCGAGGTCATCGTCACGCCGATGTCGAGCGGGGCGGCGTTCAACCTGCGCTACCACGAGTGGGAGCACACGCGCCGCCTCCAGACCCACGACGCCAGCGACGGCACCATCGGCTACGTCCACCTGCGGTCGATGGGCCGGGGCGACATCAACCAGTGGACGCGCGAGTTCTACTCGCAGACCAACCGTCAGGGCCTCATCGTAGACGTGCGCCACAACAACGGCGGCAACATCGACTCGTGGGTGCTCAGCCAGCTGCTGCGCCGCGCATGGTCGTACTTCCAGCCGCGTCGCGGCGCGCCCTCGGGCAACATGCAGTATTCCTACAACGGTCACCTCGTGGTCCTCGTCGATGAGCGCACCGCCTCCGACGGCGAGGCGTTCGCCGACGGCTTCCGGCGGCTGGGGCTGGGCGAATCCATCGGGATGCGGACGTGGGGCGGCGAAGTATGGCTCACCAGCAGCAACCGCCAAGTCGATGGCGGCATCGCCCGCGCCTCGGAGATCGGCGTCTACGGCCCCGAAGGCGAGTGGCTGATCGAAGGCTGGGGCTTCGTGCCCGACCAAACCGTGGACAACCTCCCGCACGCTACGTTCAACGGCCAAGACGCGCAGCTGGAGGCCGCCATCGCGCACCTGCAAGCGCTCATCGCCGAAGATCCACGCGTGATGCCGGAGCCGCCTGCCTACCCGGTCCTCATCCCCGGCTCGGGCTTTCCTACGCCGTGGCACGCACAGCAGCGCTAAACGCTAGCTTTCG
>JBCCMF010000461.1:0-2985 GCA_039026435.1 Bacteroidota bacterium | reverse complement strand
TGCGCAGCCAACTTTAACCCATCCGCCGATGCGATGGCATAGCGTCTTCCAACAGGGCGTGTGTATGCTGGCGATGCTGGTCGTGTGTACCAGCACCGCACGGGTGGGGTGGGCGCAGTCGGCAGACACGGCCAGCCCGGATGCGCGGTACAGCTTTGCGTTTGTGGGCGTACCGCTGGGCGAGGCGTTGGATCGGCTCATCGACGCGACGCGCATCAGCTTGATTTACGAGCCACAGCAGGTGGCGGGCGTCCGCTCTTCGTGCAAGGCGCAGCAGGCGACGACGGACCAAGTGCTGCGCTGCATCCTTGCGGATACCGGCTTCGACTTCGTGCGGTTGTCGTCTGGCACTTACGTCCTCATCGCTGATCCGAAGACGGCCCCCGCCACGGGTGGGCTAGCGGGCCTCGTGCGCGACGCGCTGACGGGCGAGCCACTCGCCGACGTGAACATCGTTCTGGCCGATGCGCAGACGGGCACCGCCACCAACCGCGACGGCCGCTTCGCGCTGACCGATGTGGCGTCAGGGCCGCAGGCGCTCCTCGTTACCCACCTCGCCTACCAGCCGCAGGTGGACACGGTCTTTGTGGAGGCCGGCGCCCCGCTGCGCGTCGACGTGGTCTTGCAACCCCGTGTCCTCTCCACCGACCCGATCATCGTAAGCGGCGTGACGGCGAGGCTGCCGTCGGAAGCCCTCTTGGCCGAGCGGCAGCAGCCCGCCGCGTTGCGCACGCCCATCGGCCTCGGCAGCGCCGACCTCGTGCAAAACCTGAGCACCGTCGCGGGCGTGACGCTGGGCGCAGCGCTCTCCGACGTACACATCCAGGGGGGCGACATCAACGAGCAGCAGTTCCGTCTGGACGGCGTGCCCGTGTTCATGCCCGTCTCCAACGGCGGTTTCATCGGCCCGTTCAGCCCGTTCGCCGTCAGCCAGGTCACGATACGCAAGGCAGGCTTCGGCGCCGCCCACGGCAGCGGCCTCTCCGGCGTCATCGACATCACGCAGCGACTGGCGCCCACGACGGCGAGTGGGCTGGCGGTGCAGATCGATCCGCTCAGTGTCAACGGCCGATGGAACGGGCGGCTGCGACTCTCTAAAACGCTGCGCGCCACGTGGATGGCGGCGGGCCGGCAGAGCCTGTGGGGCATCCACCAGCCCGACCGCATCGCCACACTGTTCCGCCAATGGGCTGTCCCTGATCTCTTCCTATCGGATGCGCTCGCCAACGGGACCGAAGCCCCCTCAGAAGCGACGGCCGATGACCCGCTCGGTCCCGTTTCCCTCGACGTTCGGGATGCGCATGTAGCGGTTCACCTGCACAGCGACGGCCTGCGCAGCCTTCGGCTGGCATGGTACCGTGGGCGCAACAGGTTCGGCGTAGATCACGACGCGGCTGACAGCGCATCGGAGATCGTGCTGGATACGGGCTATGCGTGGATGAACAACGTGCTGCAAGCGCGCTACGAGTGGGTGCAGCACCGGCGCCTCTTCCTCCATGCCAGCGCGTGGCGCACCGCCTATGAGCTGCGGCATCCGCTCCTGCCCGCCGATGTCCAGGCGTTTGTTGAAGGCGAGGAGGAGCTCGGAGAGGACGATACGCCCATCGACGAGTTGGTGAGCGAATCCGAAGAGTTCAACGTCCTCAGCGAGTACGGGCTGCGCATCGGCGGCGACTGGGCCGCGGCACGGCAACACCAGGTGACGGGAGACGTCGCGGTGACGCACACCAGCAGCGGCCTCCGCATCGCCCTGAACCCCACGCCCGACGCTCAGGCGGATGGCGACGCCCTCCAACCCCACCAGTGGCGCATCGCGGCGTTCCTCGAAGACCGATGGGCACTAAACCATCGCACGACCCTGACCATCGGCACGCGGCTGACGTGGCTCCCTGAGCAGTGGAAGGCCTATGCCGAGCCGCGCCTATCGCTCCAGCACGACCGTCCCGCCGGATTGAATCGCGTGTGGGCGCTGACGGCGGCGGTGGGACGGTATCAGCAATACCTGCACGCCTTCGACGTGGCCACATACAACGTGACCGCGCTGCTGACACGGGTGCGGTTCTGGATGCCCATCGGCGCCGACCAGCGGCCGCCCGAAGCCTACCACGCGACGGCGGGTGCGCTCTACCGCATCGGCGAGACGTGGCAGCTTGGCGCCGAGGCGTACTACAAGCACCAGCCGCACCTGCTCGTCCTCGACCACCAGACGATCGATCCTGATGACCCGCTTACTCGCGCCAGCGGCCGCGCCTATGGCCTCACCACACGGCTGGGGTGGTCGCGCGGGCGCTACCGCTTCGACGCGCACTACACGCTGGGCCGCGCCGAGCGGCGCACCGCCGGGCGCTACGACGGCGCGCTACTGCCCGTGCCTTGGGATGCGCCGCATCGCCTCCACGTCATGCTCAACGTGGACCTGCACGACCACTGGGAGCTGTCGGTGCGCGGGCAGGGCACGTGGGGCCGCCGATGGGGCTTTCGACAAGCCTACTACGACTACCTAACGGCAACGGAGCAAGCCAGCGAGCCCTTCGACCTCAACGACCCGACGGCCCATCGGCTGCCGGCCTACCTGCAGCTCGACCTCGGCCTCGCCTACAAACGTACCCTCGGCGCCACCAGCGTGGCCGCCCGCCTAGCCATCATCAACGCAACAGGCCGCAACAACGTCACCGACTGGAGCCTCGACTTCGACGATGCCACCAACCGCGCCACGACAGTGCCCCGCTACGCCGTCCCCTTTCTCCCCTCGCTCTCGCTGCGCATTCAGCGGTAGGCAATGCTGAACTGCGTCTTCCGTATTAAACCCTTGCGCCTCCTCTCTCAGCACTTCCCAGCTCAAACGAGCACAGCGAGCCTCCAACGTCGATCTCGTGGTCAGGAGCGCGCCGGAAAAAGCGGATGAGCGCGTTCAGCTAGCGAGCAACAACACTGCGACAAGAAGTCACCGCCAACCTCTCCGCTCGCTAGGTGTGGATTTGTGCG
>JBCCMF010000460.1:0-2988 GCA_039026435.1 Bacteroidota bacterium | reverse complement strand
TTGACCTGGGGCTTGCGCTCACCATTCCCGTCGGCCGCTCCGCCCTGCAAATTCGCGGCGACGTCCTCAATGTGCTAGGTCGTAACAATGTCGCCGATTGGAGCTTAGAAACCGTGCAAGACGGTGAAAACATCGAGTATCAGCGGCGATCACGCTATCTTCTTCCGCGCACGCCTTCCTTATCTGCGCGCTTTAAATGGTAATAGATGGGCATGAACCGCCTGTTTTCACATATCGCCCTACTGTGCACCGCCCTGTCGTGCCTCGTGCTGTGCCCGTCCATCGCGTACGGTCAGCAGTCGCCCTTCCGGCCGCTCGTCCCGTCGCTGACGCCTACCGCCTTTGGCAGCAGCGCCGTCGCCGACTTCGACGCTGACGGCGACCTCGACATGTTCCTCACGGGCATCGCAGCCGACGGCTCGGTGATGCCCGTCTACTACCGCAACGACGGCGTGCAGAACCAAGGCCTGGCGCAGTTCTGGGTGTTCACGGGAACGACCTATGACGACATGTTCTTCCTACAGGCGACCCTCGCTGTGGGTGATTTCGAAAACGACAACGACGCCGATGTGGTGATCTCGGGCGATGGCCGCTCGGTGCTCTTGCTCAACGACGGGCAGGGGCGCTTCACCAGATCCTCGTTAGCGCTGCCTGGCTTTACGCACTCGGGCGGCGTCTCTCAGTACATCGCCACCAACGCCGCCGCGTGGGGCGACCTCAACAACGACGGCTTCAGTGACCTCATCCTCACCGGAGAGGACGAGAACCGCACCTTCGCCCCTGTGCTCTTGCTCAACGAAGGCGGGCGTTTCGCTACACAGTCTGTGGCGCTCGACCCCATCATTGCCGGGCAAGTTGCACTAGAAGACATCGACAACGACCAAGACCTGGATGTTGTGGCACTGAGCCGCCCCAATGTGAGCCAGACGGGGCACACCCCTGACCTGTCTATTTGGTACAACAACGGCGGTACCTTTGAAGCGCGCCTCACCTCTATTCCTGGCCTCGAAGTGGGCAACTTCAGCCTGGGCGACTACGACAACGACGGCCGGGTAGACCTGCTTCTCAGCGGGACGTCGCACGCCACGGCCATCGCTGGTGCAGCCTCTACCATCTACCTCAACGAGCCCACGGGCTTCCGCTTCCACCGCACCTATGACGCCGATGCGCTCTTCGGCACGTGGTTTGACTTCGACCACGATGGCTTCCTCGACGTGCTCCTCAGCTTCGACGACCGCGATGCCGTGATTGATGCTAGCAACACGTTTGGGGAGAGCCTCGCCGACTCGCTGGGCTTCGCCGAGCAGCTTCAGTTTCAAGGCGTCACGTTCGGCGCCGTTCAGGTCGCCGACTTTGATGGCGATGCCCAAATGGATCTCTTCGCCACAGGTCTGCAGACCAACGGCACCGTGCTGCCCAGCGCTGTCTTCTACCACAACCGCAACCCGCACCGGAACCAGCGCCCCGAAGCCCCGACCAACCTCACGTCGCGTATGGAGGGCGGCCGGATGCACTTCGCCTGGGACCCGGCGACCGACGCCGAAACGCCGAGCACAGGACTCACCTACAACCTGCGGGTCGGGACGACCCCTGGTGGCAGCGATATCCTCTCGCCACTGGCGCGCGAGGACGGGCGGCGCTTGGTGAGCCAACGCGGCAACGTGGGCAGCAACACGGCGTGGTACCTCGACGGGCTCTCGCCCAACCGGACGTACTACTGGAGCGTCCAAGCGCTCGATGTAAACCACATCGGCTCGGCGTTTGCCGAGGAGTTCACGCCCTCGCGCGTCGTCAACGAGGCACAGGATACCCCCACGGCGTTTGCCTTGACAGACGTCTATCCCAACCCCTTCGGCGATGTCCTCCGTGTCACGGTTGAGAGCACGGCGGCAGATATAGTTCGCCTATCGCTGTACGACGCACTGGGGCGGCAAGTGACGGCCCCCGCGCAGCACCGTCTCTCGGGTGGGCGTCAGACCATCGTGCTCGACGATACGGGCCTGGCCACACTTGCTCCTGGCGTATATCACGTCCGCGCCGTCACGGACCAGGGCGTCCTGCACCGAGCCGTTATGCACTTTTAACTTTCTTTCTGAGGCAGCGAAAAAAAGCAACGAGAGCCGCTTAACATTGTTAATTTACGCGTGTCGCTTGCCCTCAGAAGCCGCCCTACTCATGTTCTGCCTGCCCTCTGGAGAACCCGTCGCCGTCCGCCCAGTCACCAGCGCCGACCAGTGGCGCTTCCGTCGCGTCTGGGCCGAGATGTCGCCCCGCACCCGCTACCTCCGCTTTCATGGTGGTCACCTCAGCGAAGATGGCCCCTGTATTCGGTACCTGACCGACGTTGACCAGCAGCTCCATGTGGCGCACGGCGCGATACTGGCCGATCACCCCGACCACCCTGGCGTAGGGGTCTTCCGCTTCATCCGCCCCCGCCTGCAGGCAGCACATGCCGAACTAGCCATTACGGTAGTGGATGGCTACCAGCAGCAAGGCGTGGGCCGCTATCTGCTGGGCTGCGCCGCCGATGAGGCTGCGCGACGCAGCATCGAGCAGTTCACGTTTCGGATCCTGGCGGGACGCCACCGCCTTCACGCGGGCTTGCAACGCGTAGGCGCGGTAGTACACGGGTTTGAGGACGGAGCACTCGTCTACAGCCTGCCTATCACGTCGGTGCAGGATCGCGCCGCTACGCCTCTCCCCCCACGCCGCCAAACTGGATGGCCTGGCCCGGTTGAACACGCTGGCTGATCTCGCCGAACGAGCGCTCGTACTTGTTGACGTTGTCGGCCAGCGCTTGCAGGATGCGCTTGGCATGCTGCGGGGTGACGATGATCCGGCTCTTGACGTGCGCCTTGGGCAGACCGGGCATCACTCGGATAAAGTCCAAGATGAACTCCTCGGGCGAGTGGGCAATCATCACCAGGTTGGCGTATACCCCCTCAGCGATATCTGCTGAAAGCTCGATGTTGAGTTGATTTTCGTTCT
>JBCCMF010000459.1:0-2994 GCA_039026435.1 Bacteroidota bacterium | reverse complement strand
CGCAAAAGGAATGGAAAAGAAAAACGCCTGCCCTGCGGGCAGTCTGGTGGGCAACATACGCAAACCACGTTGCTCCACGTAGCCCCAGAGGCCGTCGTACAACGGAACAGAGATCATCGGGGAGGGAGCAAAACAACACGAAAACCCACGCTGAGGTCGCGGTAGTTCGGGAAGTTGTAGAGGCGAAACGCCGCACGCACGTTCTGCCTAATGTTGTCGAACGCGCCGCCGCGCAGCACACGACGTGATCCAGACTCCAGGGCTTCTCGCTTATGCAGGGCTCTCGAACTGCATTTGGGATAGGGATACTTTTCCTCCCAACGTGAACGGGACCACTCCAGTACATTGCCGCTCAACTCCTCTGCTCCGTAAGGGCTTTGGCCTTGGGGAAAGCACCCTACCGCACTGGTTGCGCCTATGCCCGTGCTGTGATAATTCATGCGCTGGGCGTCAGAATCAGCGCCCCACGGATAGCGGCGGTACGGCTTGGGGTTTTGCTTGGAGATACGGGGAGCCGTCTGCTCAGCAAACCCGGCTAATGGAGCCACTACGACATGTAAAGGCAGTTGGTGTCCACCACGTGCCGCCTTCTCCCACTCCGGCTCGTTGTGCAGCGCCACCTGCCACCCACTTGGCAACCAGCCCTGCGCATGGGCATGGCGGGTGAGCCACACCGTGAACGCCTGCGCCTCATACCAACTCACGCCCACTACTGGATGGTTGAGCAAGCCGAAAGGATCGCGGTAGGCTTCTGGTCCTGTTACCTCACGGCTATTTCGCCATGTCCATCCCGCATCCGTCCAGTTGTCGCGCTCGGTGTAGCCATCCTCCGCCTCCACAAAGCGCTGGTACTGCGCTTGCGTCACAGGGTACTGCCCTATCCCATACGCGTACGGGATATCGTACGTATGGCGTGGCGCCTCGTCAGGGTAAGCATCTTTGTCCTCCTTCTCGTTGCTGCCCAGTTCAAACGATCCGGCGGGCACGAGGCAGAACGCCATGTGCTCTAGGGTGGTCACCTCTGGGCGAGGATCGCCGAGTTGGTCCAGCGTCCGCCCCGCCTCGGCGCGGAGAAGGGGCGAGGCGGTGCCGCGCATGACGTCGAGGAGGCGCTTGCGGTGCTCGTCGAGAAACGCCTCAGCGTTCGGGCCCAGGTACTACTTTCCCAACAACGCGGCCATGTTGCCCGACCAAATCATGAGGCGCTCCCAGTCGGGGGTGCTCTCCTGTAACCCGCCCATCGTGGTTGCTATCTGGCGTAGCGCACGCTGGTCGCGGGCGTTGTCGCTGTGGCGCAGGTCTTCGGCTCCTAGCTGCACGGCTACACTCCAGCGGTCGCCTAGGGCCGCACGGCGCATGAGTTCGCCTTCGGGATCATCGAGATCGAAGAGGTGGCAGCCGGCCAAGTACTCCTGAAAGGTGCGGTGCGGAAAGCTGTACACCTTGGGATACGGCTCACGGTTACCGCGCCCCATCAGGATACCTGCGCGCTGATCTACATAGTCGAGGAAGCCCGCCGCAATATCCCGTTGGCCACAGGTCTCTTCAATCAGCACCAGGGCGCGCCCGCGTTCGATATCGGCGGCTTCGTCTGTGTCGTCGGGGGTACTGGCGTGGGCCTCTGCGGCCAGATGCTCCATGACCTTTCGTACCGGGCCTTCGTCTTCCAAGAACTGCTGTAGCGCCGCTGAGGGACCCGTCATGCCTTTGTGCTTCTGCCAACGGTGCAGCAGCACTTTCACGGCTCGTCGATAGAGCCGCACGCGCTCGGGCGGCAGCTTCACGTTGGCTTGGTGCACGAGGGCCAACGTGGTGAGCAACATGGGCGTGGCGGCCAATTCGGCAATGCGGCCATCCCGTTCGATGGCGTCAATGAGATCGCCGATTTTCTCGTCCCGCTCGCGCGAAGGCATGCCCCGCTTGGCCTTGTACCAAGCCTCGCAAAACGCTCGGATTTGGTCACGGGTGAACGACGCCAGCGTGTAGGGTTGGAAGTCGGGTAACTGTGCATCTTCGTACGAGCGCACCCGGCACGTCACCACGGTGTGTGGTGTGCGGCACACCCTCTGCACGGCCGTCACGGCCTCGCGCACCAGGGCGCGCTGGGCATCGGGCACTTCGTCTAAGCCGTCAAACACGATGAGACAGCGGCCTTGTCTCAGGCGTTGACGCAAGGCCTCGGCATAGTCATTGGCGTCTACGGCGGCATCTTCGCCTGTGAGGTACGCGGCCACCGCGTCCGCGAATTGGCGGCGGCGCTGCGGGGCTCTGTTGTCCAATGTCAACCCTGCCAGATGTGGCGCGAGGTCGCGCAGCAGCACGAAGAGCGGCACCAAATCGGCGTCCAACCCCTCGGGCGGCTGGGGCTCCCGTCCCAGTTGATGCAGCGCCAACCGCTCCAGGATGCGCTTGACGAATGTGCTCTTGCCTGAGCCCGGCTTGCCGAGCAGCACCAGCTTCGGCGTCTTGGCCAGCGCCTCGTGCGCCGAAAGCGGATCGGGCTTCTCTGACCTACCAAAGGGATCTCGATTGCGCCGTACCAAGCGCTGTTTGTGGATCTCCTCGCCCGGTATTCCCTCGCGGTCGTCCTTAACGGCGGTGGTGTTCAGCGTGATGTAGACATCGTCGAGCGTCACCTCATCTGCGCCCGGCCTGTCATCCAGCGAGGCCAACGGCAGCTCCTGGCAGAACGCGACCAGCCTTTCCAGATACACCCGCCGTGCCTCGGCATCGTCAGCCACACGTGGTGAAACAGGCGATTGCGCAACGGATGCGGACTCGCGATTGGGCGTCACTTCCGCTACCGCTTGCATCACCTTGGTGGCCAAGTCTTCAGGCGAACCGAAGTAATCACACGTCAACCCGGCCTCACTCTGGAGGAAGGTCTTGAAGGCTTGCAAGGCCTGCACCTTCTGGCCGACTTCGATCATGGCTAACCGCGATGTAGCCTGCATGAGCAAATCTTGCTCCTTGGCCTCGGTCCACCGATGATCG
>JBCCMF010000458.1:0-2995 GCA_039026435.1 Bacteroidota bacterium | reverse complement strand
GTCTACGTTGCGGTCGATGTTTTCCTGGACCTTCTCCTCGGCGCGCTGGCGGAGTCGGTCTTCTGCGCGGTTCTTGAGGCGCTTGAGCAGTTGCGCATCGGCTGTGGGCGTGATGCAGAGGCTGAGGGTGACAACGGCCAGGAGTGCGATGGTAAAGCGGTGCATGGCAGCGGCATGAGTCGGGTTGAACGGCGAAGCTATCTTGCTAAGCGCAATCGCCTCTATCAACCGGACACCGCTCATACGAAGCCAACGTGCCCGTCGTTATCTTCCGCGTTTGATCATCCCACCACCCGCACGCCGTCATGCGCCTTGCTGCTACGCTGCTTGTTCTCGTCCTCCTCCCCCTTGCGGCACATGCCCAGACGCCAGCAGACGATGTGCTGGCCGTCGTCTACAACCTGTTCGATGGCATGCGCGCCAACGACAGCACGCTCGTCAAGACCCAGTTCCACGACAACGCCGTGATGATGACGGCCATGCCCGATGGCGTTCGCCAGGGCAGTGTGGATGGGTTCGCCTCGTGGGTAGGCAGCGCAAAAGACTACGCGGCCAATGAGCAGTTCTGGGATGCCGAGGTGCGCATCGACGGCGAGTTGGCCACGGCGTGGGTGCCCTACGCCTTCTACATGGGCGAGCAGTTCAGCCACTGCGGCGCCAACAGCTTCCAGTTTGCGCACACCGATGGAGGCTGGAAGATCACCTCCATCATCGACTCGCGCCGCCGCGACGACTGCGACGTCCCCGCCGCCTACCAGCCCGGCGGCGAGCTTCACCGGCAGTAGCTTGGCAGCCCAGGCCGTGCCTCATCGTGCCGGAGCGGTAAAACGCGCTTCCGATTCGCCGAAAACGTGCTATCTTGGCCATCGACGCTCACCTTTTGGCGAACTCGCTATGCGCTACGTACGATTACTTCTGGTGGTTTGGATGGGATGGATGATGCCGCTGCCCGCTCACAGTCAAGCGCCGGAGACGGCCGACCGAGGCGACAGGCCCGCTGGCGCCACCTGGGCCACGCGCAGCCCCGTGTTGGCGCAGAACGGTATCGCCGCCACGAGCCATCCGCTCGCTTCCCAGGTCGCCATCGACGTGCTCAAGCGCGGCGGCTCGGCCGTGGATGCCGCCATCGCGGCCAACGCCGCGCTCGGCCTCATGGAGCCGACGGGCTGCGGCATCGGCGGGGACCTGTACGCCATCGTGTGGGACCCGGTGAGCCAGCGGCTACACGGCCTCAACGCAAGCGGGCGCTCGCCACGTGGGTTGCGCTACGACGACATGATGGCAGCCATCGGCGAGGCGGGTGCAGTGCCCGAGTGGGGGCCGCTCTCGGTCTCGGTGCCGGGCGCGGTTGACGGCTGGTTTGAGTTGCACGAGCGCTACGGTACGCTCTCTATGACCGAGGTGCTGCAACCCGCCATCGACTACGCCCGCGACGGCTTCCCGCTGTCGCAGATGATCGCCGATGGCTGGGCGATGAACATGCGGCGCTTCGCGGCCAACCAAAACCAGATCCCCGAGCTTGCCAACGCCGAATCGACCTACCTCGTCGATGGCGAGGTGCCCACGCACGGCAGCGTCTTCCGCAACCCCGACCTCGCCCGTACCTACGCCACGCTCGCGCGCGACGGCCGCGACGCGTTCTACGAAGGCGCGCTCGCCGACGTCATGGATGCGTACATGCAGCGCATCGGCGGGCCTATGCGCAAGGCCGACTTCGAGGCGCACACCAGCACCTGGGTGACGCCCGTCTCGGTCAACTACCGCGGCCACGACGTCTACGAGCTGCCGCCCAACGGCCAGGGCATCGCGGCGTTGCAGCAGCTGAACATGCTGGAGGGCTTTGACCTGGCCAGCATGGGCTGGGGCAGCGCCGACTACCTGCACGTTCACACCGAGACCAAGAAGCTGGCCTTCGAAGACCGCGCCCGCTTCTACGCCGACATGGACTTCTTCGACGTCCCGCTCGATGGCTTGCTCGACAAAGACTACGCCACCCAGCGCCGCCTGCTCATCGAACGCAGCGAGGTGCTGCAAGACGTACGCCACGGCGACCCCCGCCTGCAAGACGGCGACACCATCTACCTCACCGTGGCCGACCGCAACGGCATGATGGTCTCGCTCATCCAGAGCAACTACATGGGCATGGGCAGTGGTCTCGTGCCCGACGGCCTCGGCTTCATGTTCCAAAACCGCGGCGCGCTCTTCGCCCTCGACCAAGACCACCCCAACGTCTACGCCCCCGGCAAACGCCCCTTCCACACCATCATCCCTGCGTTTGTCATGAAAGACGGCGCGCCGTTCATGAGCTTCGGGCTGATGGGCGGCGACATGCAGCCGCAGGGCCACGCCCAGATCATCACCAACATCGTCGATTTCGGTATGAACGTGCAGGAAGCGGGCGATGCGGCACGTTACCGACACAACGGCAGCAGCAGCCCCATGGGCGACCTGATGACCGACGGCGGCGTGCTCCAGGTGGAGAGCGGCTTCGACCCCGCCGTGCTCGACGACCTGCGGAAGCGCGGCCACACCGTAGAGGTGGTCAACAACGGCAGCTACGGCGGCTACCAAGCCATCATCTGGGATGCCGTCAACAAGGTCTACTGGGGCGGCACCGAGATGCGCAAGGACGGCATCGTGATCGGGTATTGACTCAACACGCTCATCGCCGTGCTGCTACACGCTACGGCAGCACGACCAGCGGCTGCGACAGGGTGCGGCCGTCGGTGGCGGTGAGGCGCACGAGGTAGGTGCCTGGCGCGGTGGCGCTAGCATCCCAGCGCACGGTGTGCGCCCCTGCACCGTGCCAGCCTTCGGCGACGGTAGCCACGGTACGCCCAAGCACATCGAAGACCTGCATCTGCACATGCTGCGGGGTGGAGAGGCTAAACGGCAGGGTCGTGCGGTCGCGCATGGGGTTGGGGTAGGCCGGATGAAGCTCGAACCGCTCCTGCGGCGTAGTGGCTTCACGCCCTGTAGCCACGCCGTCGAGCTG
>JBCCMF010000457.1:0-2997 GCA_039026435.1 Bacteroidota bacterium | reverse complement strand
GCTGGCCTTCACGTCGTACGACCAGCACATGGAGCGGATCTTCGGCGCGTCGTCCCAGGCTACCCCAGCGGCGACCGTGGCCGAACTGGACGCCGAAATCCGCCGCCTCCAAGCCCAGCGAGACCGCCTCCAGGTGGCCTAAATCAACCTGACAGGGTGACAGAACGTGGAAGCCATGTACCTCATCAGTACCCGTGCTATTTTTGACCCACTCAAAAACAGGCATTCAAGATCATTAAAAACAAATACTTGTGTCAACAATTTGATTTGGGTAAGTGCCTTACTCTGGATCAGGAAGCTCCAGGTTCGAATCCTGGTAGGGCAACTTGACGCCCCGCATCGGCTTCTTTAGCTGAGCGGGGCGTTTCCATTTAGAGAACAGTGGTCAGTTTCTCTGCCTGCATGTATGGTCTCCATCCTACACATAGGCAAACAGAGAGAGCGCTACAAGCGCGCATCAGGGTCGAGCACCACTGGCTCACCAATGCCCAATTCTTCAAACTGCGGATGAAGTGGATTGATCAGATAGTTGCGCTGCAAGGGCAGGGCGGCACTCGGCACCTCTAATGCAACCGATACCTGCGACTCAAACCACGCTGTGCCAATACGCTGTGTGCTCTCAGGCCAAGGCCACATCCGCCAGTCGGATGGACGATCATCGTCACGCAAGCGGACCAGATGCGCTTCATCATCCAACGTAATCGGGATAGCGACGTAGGAAATCGACAGCAGCGACGCCCGGTCTACATGCACCATCGTCTCCAGCAGTGCTGTGGCCGGATGATCGGCCGCATACACCATGCGAATGCCTTGCTCGTGCCAGCGCCCACGCCCCCTTGAGCCGCGAAAGGCGGTTGACGCGTAGACCGCTTTGGTCACTCGGTAGATCGTTAATTCGGCCAAGGCTAGGCTACCCCGGTCTCGTCGATGACCGTTAGCATATCCTCCACTTCGCGCAAGCCGCGAACGTCCGAAGAACCTTAGGCGCTCGCCGTCTTTCACCGACCCACACTCCAGACGTGGTGGTATTAGGCAAGGACAGCAGGCCGAGCGTCTCCGTCCCTAACTCTGGGCATTGCTTTCCCAACCCGACGCTCTATGACGCGCTAAAGAAGCGCTTTTTGTTGACGACGCTTCACGAGTTGGCGGCGAAGAGTGAGCGATATTAGGCGGCGCATCATCCCCTACATGGCATGGACGTTTTCCATTGGTCGCCGGAGGCCAAGGCACCCGTTTTAGTATTGGCTTTGCTCTGCCTGGGCTACTCAGCCTATTGGTTTGTCGGCCATAGCGCCCCGCTCCGCCGCTGGGTAACACAACGCCACGGTGATGATCGGGCAGAGGTGTACCTTCCCCTGTACCAGAAGCATCTAGGCGTGCTGCTACTCGGCTTCGTCCCCCTGGGCACGGTCTTGCTCGTGCTGCCGTACGACTTGCTGGATTACGGGTTGGGACGCTCAAACCCCATGCTCTTCACGTACTGGATCCTGGCGCTCTGCGCGCTTGTGATCCCGCTCGGCATTCTTTCAGGCCGTAAACCCACCACGCAGACGGTCTACCCACAAGTGCGTGCTCGCGAGTGGGACCTCTCGCTCATCGTGTTCAACGCGCTCACATGGGCGGCCTACCTGTTCGCGTATGAACTCCTCTTCCGAGGCATTCTGTTGGCCGTGTGTGTGCCTGTGATGGGCGTCTGGCCGGCTATCGCCATCAACGTCGTGCTCTATGCGCTGGCGCACCTACCTAAAGGGCCGCTTGAGACGTTCGGTGCGCTGCCCTTTGGTGTCGTTCTCTGCATGAGCACGCTGCTCACGGGCACGATTTGGGTAGCCTTCGTCAGCCATGTGGCGCTGGCCTGGGCCAACGACTATGCCGCGCTGCGCTACCATCCCGAGATGCGGGTTCTCGTCCGCCGCCGCGCCGACGTGTAGCGACGCAGATCGCCTTCAGCATGCGAGAGGCCTTTCCAGCGTGAAGGGATGAGGAAAACGCCGTAGGCGAGGCCCAAGTGTGAGAGGCTGTTCGGTAGCTGGGTTGGCAGGCGAGATGGAGCAATTTCCGAGCGAAGGTTGATCCGATTTTGCGGTTCGTAGCGGGGCTACGGGCCAAAAAACCGCAGGCGAAGCCGTAGGGTATCGGGTCGAGATGCGCCGGAAAGGGCCCGTCGCAGCCCCAGATCGAGCTACCGAACAGCCTCTGAGCGCATACACACGAAAACGCGCTTGCATTTAGCTACGGCGGTCCGCAACTTGGTCGAGCTGACTTGCACGTTTCCTCCTAACCTCGCCTGTTTCTGATGTACGAACCGACCTCCGACGATAAGTTTACTTTTGGCCTCTGGACCGTGGGCAATGTGGGCCGCGACCCCTTCGGCGGCCCTGTCCGCGCCACCAAAACACCAGCCGAGCTGGTCTACCTCTTGGGCGAGGTCGGGGCGTACGGCGTCAACTTCCACGACAACGACCTCATCCCCATCGACGCCACACCCGATGAGGAGGCCAAGATCAAGAAGGACTTCCGCAAGGCGCTCGACGACACGGGCGTGAAAGTCCCGATGGCGACGACAAATCTCTTCTCGGATGCCGCCTTCAAAGACGGCGCGTTCACGTCCAACGACCCCGCCGTGCGCGCCTATGCCGTGCAAAAGACCATGCGGGCGATGGACCTCGGCAAAGAGTTCGGCGCCGAGACATACGTGTTCTGGGGCGGCCGCGAAGGCACCGAGACCGACGCCAGCAAGAACGCCCTCGACGGCCTGAAACGCTTCCGCGAGGCGCTCAACTTCCTCTGCGAGTACAGCAAAGATCAAGGCTACGGCTACCGCTTCGCGCTAGAGGCCAAGCCCAACGAGCCACGCGGCGACATCTACCTGCCCACCACAGCGGCCATGCTCGCCTTCATCGAGACGCTCGACGACGCCGAGATGGTAGGCGTCAACCCCGAGGTGGCGCACGAGCAGATGGCCGGGCTCAACTTCATGCACGCCATCGCGCAGGC
>JBCCMF010000456.1:0-3034 GCA_039026435.1 Bacteroidota bacterium | reverse complement strand
ATCAGCCCGATGAACACCACCACGCTGACCGTGGCGCCCGTGAGCCACAATGCCCAGATGGCGCCGATGAGGGCCAGCGGGATCGAGAAGAAGATGACGAACGGATGCAGGAACGACTCAAACTGCGAAGCCATCACCAGGTAGACGAGAAAGACGGCCATGGCAAGCGCGAACAGCAGCGACCGGAAGCTCGAATTCATCTCTTCGCTCTGCCCTGCCTGCCGCACGACCACGCCGCTGGGTAACGCGATGCCCGCAACTAAGCGGTCGATCTCTTCCGTCGCCGAGCCGAGGTCGCCATACGCGAGATTGGCAGTGACGACGGCCACGCGCTGCTGCCCAGCTCGGCGGATCTCGCCCGGCCCCACGTTGATGCGTACATCGGCGACGGCTTCGAGCGGGACGGGACGGTCACTCTCGGGGTTGACGATCAGCCTGCGGATGCCTTCCACCGACAGTCGGTCTTCCTCGCGGGCGCGCACCAACACGTCGATCTTGCGGTCGCGCCACGAGTAGCGCGTGGCCACGTCGCCGCGCACCTTGCTCACCACACGATCAGCAATAGTGTGGACGGGGATGTTAAGCGCCGCCGCTCGCTCGCGGTCGAACAGGATCTGCACCTCAGGGGCGCCGCCTTCCATCGTCGACCGCACGTCGTCGAAGCGGCCCGTTTCTTCCATCCGCTGGGCTAGCGCCAGCGAGGTGCGCCGCAGGTCGCCCAGGTCGAAGCCGCCGACCTCAATCTCGATGGGCGTGCTGAACGAGAACAGCGTGGGCCGCTCGAACTTGTACTGCACGCCGGGTACGCTGGCCAGCGCCGTACGCAGCTGAGCAGAGGCCGTGGCCTCGCCTGCATCGCCACTGCCGGGCTGGAGGGCCACCTGCAACTCGCCCCAATTTTCGCCGCCCTCGTCGGGGTTGGCGTCCATGCGGTTGCCCGAGCCCGAGGCGGCGAACGTCATGCGGATCTGCGCTACGCCCTGCGCCGTGGTTTGCATATCGGCCAGGAGTGCGTCAGTCTGCTCAATAGGCGTGCCGGGCGGCAGCTTGAACTGCACCGTGAACTCGTCCTGCGCCATCTGCGGGATGAGCTCGATACCTAGCGACGGCACCAGCAGCAGCGACGCCGCCAGCATGCCGAATGCGCTCACCACAACAACGGCCCGGTGCCGTAGCGCCCACCGCAGCGACGGCGTGTACACCGCCAGCACGCCGTCGTAGCCCTTGTTGAACGCCCACACAAACGGGCTGAAAGCTTTCGCCACCAGCCAGCCGAGGCCCCGTGTCAGCATCACCACAAAGCGGCCGATGTACGTCGGGATCGTGTTGAACAGGAAGAGCCGCGTCGCCCGCAGCCCGCGCCCGAACGCGGTGCGCGGCGGCTTCCGATCGGGTGTAGCGAGTTCGCCAGCGGCGCGCTTGTCGCCGAGTGAGGCGAGCATAGGGATGAGTGTGAGAGCGACCACGAGCGAGGCCAGCAGCGAGAACGTGACGGTGAGCGCTTGGTCGCGGAAGAGCTGGCCGCCGATGCCGGTCACGAAGACAAGTGGGAAGAACACCGCCACGGTGGTCAGCGTGGAGGCGATGATGGCGGTACCGACTTCGCTAGTGCCACGCCGCGCCGATTCCAGCCGGCTCAGCCCCGCCTCGCGGTGCCGCGCTACGTTCTCCAGCACCACAATCGCGTTGTCCACCAGCAGTCCGATGCCCAGCGCCAGCCCGCCCAGCGACATCAGGTTGAGCGACAGGTCGGCGCCGTACATCAGGTTAAACGCCGCCACCACCGACACCGGAATCGACAGCGAGATGATGAACGTGGTAGCAAAGTCGCGGAGGAAGAAGTAGAGGATCAGGATCGCCAGCAGCCCGCCGATGAGCCCGGCGTTGACCACGTCGCTGATGGCCTGGTCGATGAACGTCGACTGGTCGTACACCTTGCGCAGCTCCATACCCTCGGGCAGTAGGCGGTTGACGTAGTCCATGCGCCCCTCCAGTGCCCGCGCCACGGCCACGGTGTTCGCATCGCCCTCCTTGTAAATCGCCATCTCCACCGCCTCCACGCCGTCGATGCGCGTGATCGACTCGCGCTCCTTGAAGCCCATCTCCACCGTTGCCACGTCGCGCAGGTACACGGGCGCCCCGTTGCGCGACGCCACGACCACGCCCTCCATCTCCTCGACCGTGCGGAACTGGTTGACGGTACGCACGAGGAACTGCTGCGCACCCTGTTCCAGCCGCCCACCCGACAGATTCACGTTCTCGGAGCGCAAGACGCTCGTGATCGCCTCGATGGGCAGCTTCAATTGTGCCAGCCGCTGCTGATCGATGTAGACCTGCACCTCGTCTTCCAACCCGCCGCTGATCTTGACCGCCGCCACGCCCACCGTCGATTCCAGCGCCTTCTTCAACTCCTCGTCGGCGAAGCGGCGCAGGCTTTTGAGGTTGTCGTATGCATCGTGGTTCTCACCTGTGAGGCTCGCGGTGCGGATGGTGGCGTCATCGGCATCTGCCGTGCCATCGGTGATGAACAGGCCGTAGCGCTGGATAGGGTCGAGCGAGGGGTCGAAGCGGAGCAGGATGGGGCGGTCGGCCTCTAGCGGCAGCTCGATGGTATCCAGCTTCTCGCGCACGTCCAGGCTGGCGTAGTCCATGTTGGTGCCCCACGCGAACTCCAGCACCACATCGGCCTGGCCTGTCCGCGACACCGAGCGCAGCTTCTGCACGTTCTTGACGACGCCCAGCGCCTCCTCAATCGGCTTGGCAATCAGGTTCTCCACCTCCTGCGGCGCCGCGCCCACGTACTCCGTGCGGATGGTGAGCGTCGGGTAGGCGAGGTCGGGCAGCAGGTTCACCTTCAGCCGCGACAGCGACACCGAGCCGAAGAGCAGGATAGCCACGGTGAACATGGCGATGGTCACGCGGCGGCGCGTAGCCACTTCAACGAGTTTCATAGCGAACGAAGAGGCATATCATTGAAGTGAGACGCAACGTTTAAAACTGTCATCCCGAGCGAAGCCGAGGGATCTCCCCCGTT
>JBCCMF010000455.1:0-3048 GCA_039026435.1 Bacteroidota bacterium | reverse complement strand
TGAAGACATGTTCTTGCGCGGTCTCTACGGCCCGAGCACGGGCACCAGTTCCGGTCTGCCCACGCCCAACGGCCCCGTGGTGCAGGTCTTTGGCAGCGCAGCCCGCATCACCCTCGACCAGGTCAAGACGTTTGGCCTTAACGAGGGGCTGCTCATCAACCAAGGCAGCGTAGACCAGGTCACGGTGCGCAACTCAGTCCTGTTCGGCCAAGCCCCTATCAGCGTAAGCGGCCAAGCCGGGGCGAACGCCAACAGCCTGAAGATCCACGATAACAGCATCTCCACGGGCACGTTCAACACGCTGGTAGACGTGGCGAACTACAACAACGTCGAGATCTACGGCAACACCATGCTCGGCACCGATGTGGGCATCGACCTGGACGGCGCCGATCAAAACGTGCGGATCTACAACAACAACGTCCAGGCCAACATCGGGATCCGCATCAAGGGCGTGATCTCCTCCGGGTTCGATGGGCTGATTGGCAACAACATGGTGCGGGGCGCCACGCGGGGCATCACGCTGGAGAACGCGGGCCGCTACGACGTCGTCCACAACTCCGTTGACATCGTAGGCGCCACGTATAACGCCTGCTCCACCGATTTCAACGCCTCTGCGCGGACGCTGAACGTGGAGGGCAGCCTCTCCACCGACATCTTCGTGCGCAACAACGCGCTGCCCAACTTTGCGGGCGGCCCAGCGCTGTACGTGGATGCCGCCGTGGGCTCGAGCGCGATCGACAGCGATGGCAACAACCTGTTCACCTACGGCGAGAACGTGATCCACTATCGCGGCGCCAACTTTGAGAGCGTGGGGCTCTTTCAGGTCGATGCCGCCTCGGGCGCGCGGGAGGACGACAGCATCACGTGCAACCCGCAATACGTCGACTCCGCCAACCAAGACCTTCACTCCGACGCCAAGTGCATGGACGGCGCCGCCGTGACCGGCTTCCTCATCTCGAACCTGCTCAACACCGACATCGACGGCGATGCGCGTGCTGCCGTCACCGGCCCGTCCGACATCGGCGCCGACGAGTTCACCTCCACCAAAGCGGCTCCCCTCCCGCTGGGCAGCTACAGCGTAGGCGGCGGCAGCGCCGACTTCGCCACGCTGGCCAGCGCTATCGAAGCCTTGTACACCCGTGGCATCGCAGGCCCCGTCATCTTCAACATTGCGGCGGGCAATCACCCACTGCCCAGCAGTGCACAGTTCAACTACTTCCGGCCTGTGGATGGCGCTACCGAGACCGAGACCATCAGGTTCTCGGGCAACCAGACGACGCCGTCGAACATCACCAACCGGATCCAACTGTGCGGGCGCCTCCACATGACGTTTGAGCACATCACGCGCGCTACGGCGACCAACGGCGTGGAGATGGGCCGCTTCGTGTCGGATGTGACCTTCAAGAACAGCACTTTCAACAGTTCAGGCTCAGCCATGGACGCTCACATCGGCCCCACATCCAGCGCAGGCGAGCTCGGCGCCATCGCCAAGGACATCGAGATCTCCAACAACGCATTCCTGGGCGACTTCAGGAACGCCATCCAGATCCTGCAAGGCCAAAATGTGGTCGTGGCGCAGAACACCATCACGCACAGCAACCCCAGCGCCAGCAATTTCACCACTGGCGTAGCCGTGGGCAACTTCGCTGGCCCCGCCCGCGAGGTGATGATCCTTGACAACACCATCTCGGAGGTCACCAATGGAGTCACGCTCAACCTTACCAGCACAGGTGCAGTTCGGCGCAACAGCATCCGGTCGCATAACGATGCCCTCTCGCTGGAAGCTGACGTGAACACCACACAGGTCCTGGTACTCAACAACATGCTGCACACCAGCGGGCTGGAAGGCCCAGCGTTCAGGCTCACGGCCCAGGAGGCGCGCGTGTACCACAACACCGTCCTGGTTTCGGGAAGCACCAACCTGCCGGGCTTGACGCCGCCCGGCAGGAACAGTGCCATTCAGGTCAACTCGGCTACGGGCAGCTTCTTCCTGAATAACCTGTTCATCAACCTAGCAGGTGGCCGGGCGGCGGACTACGGCGATCTGAACAGTTCATCGTTTGGCAGCAACCACAACCTGTTTTTTGTGCCGAACACGTCGGCACATACGGTGCAGTGGGGTACGGGTGCTCAACAGCAGCAGTTTGCCACCTTCGCTGCTTTCCAGACGGCAGCGGTGTCTGGCACGAACGAGGCGCAGAGCCTCTCTAAAGCCGTCGTCTTCACGTCGAATACCGACCTGCACCTATCAGGCACGAGCATTGGCGACAGTGACTTGGGCGGCACACCTACCGTGGAGGCGTTCCTGCAACGCGACATCGACGGCGACATCCGCAGCCGCGCACCCTACTTGGGCGCCGACGAGGTGGCTTCCTCGCCGCTCGCCGCTGGCGTCCTCCCCGTCGAGCTGACGTCATTCGAAGCCACCCACACCGACACCGCCGTCCACCTCCGATGGACCACCGCCTCCGAGACCAACAACGCTGGCTTCGCCATCGAGATGGCTCTCGTCACAGCCGATTCCACCACGGCCTGGGCCGAGCAGGCCTTCGTCGCCGGCGCTGGGACCACGCTGGAGGCGCAGGCCTACAGCCATACCCTCGGCGACCTCGACCTCGGCAGCTACCGCTTCCGCCTCCGCCAGGTCGACTTCGACGGTACCGTGGACTACAGCACCGAAGTCGAGGTCACGCTGGAGTTGGCCGAGGGGTACGTGCTGAGTACCGCCTACCCGAACCCGTTCAACCCGCAGACGCAGTTCACACTCACGGTCTCGCACAATCAGCAGGTGGCCGTGACCGCGTACGATGTCACGGGGCGGCAGGTGGCGGTGCTCTACGCGGGTGAGTTGGCCGGGCAGCGGCAGCATGCGTTCACCTTCGACGCGGCGAACCTGGCGAGTGGGCTGTACCTCATCCGGGTGACGGGCGAGCGCTTCACAGAGACGCAGCAGGTGATGCTCGTGAAGTGAGGTGTAGCCGGCGGCGCCAGGGACCACCCAACCAGGCCGATGCCCATCGCCCCACTACGTTTCCCGAGTGGGGTGAT
>JBCCMF010000454.1:0-3077 GCA_039026435.1 Bacteroidota bacterium | reverse complement strand
CGCCTCGGCCGATGACATCGACGCGCTGTTTAGTGGCGGTAGCCATGAGCCGGCAGGTCAGGACGACATCGACGCGCTGTTTTCGCCGCCGAGCGCACCTGAGCCCATCGCCTCCGTGAGCGAACCCGCTTCGGCCGATGACATCGCCGCATTGTTCGATGGCGGCAGCGATGCGCCCGCCTCGGCCGATGACATCGACGCGCTGTTTAGTGGCGGTAGCAATGAGCCGGCAGGTCAGGATGACATCGACGCGCTCTTTGGCAACAGTGCCTCAACAACGGCTTCGCAAGACGACATCGACGCCCTTTTCGGATAACCCGCCCGTATGGATCGCACCAACACGCAGCACGGAAATGCACCCGCATGGCACGCGGTGGCGCATGGCATCAGCCATGACGGGATCAACCTGGTGGCCGCCGCACAGATGGCCGCTGAAGCCCTCCGCCAGGATAATGCTGACCCGGTGCTGTGGGATACGCTTACCGACAGCTTGGCACGTACCAACGCGATGCTCCAGCGCCTCCGCGGATGGGCACAGGGCGACGCAGGTGCGCCGCACGCCACAGCGCTGGCTACGTGGCTGCCTGCTGTCATCCGTGACGTGGAGCACATGGCCACACCAACGCACAGGGTAGAAGTCCGCCGAAGTGGTCCACTCGGCACGGTGCAGCTCGACGCCGAACGCTGCATCGGGGCGATCCGTGCACTGATCGCAAACGCGGCAGAGGCCATGCCGAAGGGCGGACACGTGCGCGTCCACTTCGAGACCACGCTCACCCGGCTGAGCATTACCGTCGCCGACGAAGGCGACGGGCTGCCGATGACCAGCGTGGAAGCGCTGCAGCCCTACACTACCACGAAGGTGGGGCACAGCGGGTTGGGACTGGCTGACGTGGCGGCATTTGCCCGGGGCGCCAACGGCGATGTCCAGATTACATCGGCCACTAGCGGCGCAACCGTACGGCTCAGCGTACCCGTTGAGATAACGGAGCACAACGAGGCTACGACCATGCCGGATGTGCAGCCGAATCGCAATGCTCTCCTATTTGTTGAGGACGAGCCGACGCTGCTCCGCGTGGCCACGCGCATGCTGGAACGCAACGGCTACGTATGCCACGTAGCGCCGACGATAGCCGAGGCCGTCCCGCTCTTCGAAGCGCACCAGGCCACCATCGGCCTAGCCATAATCGACTACCTCCTCCCAGACGGTACGGGGACCGCGCTGATCCACCACTTCCGCCAGGCGCACCCAGCCCTACCCGTCATTTTGTCCAGCGGGATCAGCCACGCAGCGCTTCACCAGCATGCTGCCGAGGCGCATGTGGATGGCATCCTGTCCAAGCCCTACCGCGCTGGAGACCTGCTGGACGCCGTGCAGGCCGTGCTGCCTGCCGTGTCACTCGCCCAATCCACCAGTTGAGGCCGTCTCATGAATGAACCTAAACGCCCGCTCGTGCTCATCATCGATGACGACGACGTGTTCACCGACACCCTCCAGTTTGTGCTGCGCCAGAAGGAATACAACATGTGCTCGGCCACCAACGGCGAGGACGGTATTGACATGGCCATAGAGCGCAAGCCGGACGTGATCCTGTGCGACGTGCGCATGAGTGGCATGCACGGCTATGCGACCGTGCAGGTGCTCAAAGACCAGGTGGAGACGGCCAAGGTACCCGTCATCATGATGTCGGGCTACGCCACGGGGCCGTTCGGCGAGAAGCGCTGCCTCATGGCTGGCGCCGACTATTACCTCTCGAAGCCGTTCTCCGCGTTTGACCTGATCTACACGTTGGAGCGTGCGCTTCAGCAAGGCACCATCAAGCGCCGCTCGTCGGATCTCATCTTGCCGAGCGAGGGCTTCTAGCCCCACCCTTTTCACAGCATCGCGCCCGGCCTGGTTTGGCAGGTACTGGTTTGGCGACTTCGAGCGCGGTGCACCACAGGCGGCTTGCTTCGGCAGGCCGCCTTTCTGGGTTCATGGCGCTTGGCCAGAAGCAGCATCGAGGAAGGGGTAGAGCTGGTAGACGCTCAGGTGCTGCCACGGCTGGCCGTTGACGAAGAGCGGCAGCTCGTAGAACTCGGCGTACTCAATCACGCGGTGGCTGATGGCGGCGTAGTCGGGGAAGAGGTGCGAGACCTCAAGGCATGGGCCGCCGTCCGTCTCCACCACGAGTCCGCGTTTGGCGAAGACCACGCGGTCTACCTTGGTCCAGTCGAGGCGCGTTTTGCGGCGGGCATAGTCGTAGCCTGCGATGCAGCGGTCAGAGAGCTTGATGCACCACATCACGCGGCGCATGCGTTGTAGCCAGCGGAAGACGCCCCAGCCGAGGCCAGCCCACGTCACGGCAAGCAGCGGCAGCAGCAGCCACAGCGAGACGTACGTCTGCGCCCAGACGACGAGCGCACCTGAAAGCGCTGCCGAGGCGGCCAGCCCGATCATCAGCCCGCCCACCTGCTGGCGGGTGACGTACTGCACCTGCTCATTGTCGAAGACTTCGTACCACGTGTTCATCAGCGATCTCGGTTGGGTGAGGCCAGCCAAAAAGCCCATACTTGTCACAGTGTAGGGCGGCGGAAAGTTCATATCAAGAGACGAAACGTCTGCCTGCGGAGTTACTTTTTCGCCATTGCACACGTAGAGACAAACGCCATTCCATTTCATCACATGCCCATGCTCGTCCGCTCGCTTACCTTCGTCGCTCTGCTGTTGGTCGTGGTGCCCAATGCTGCTGCGCAGGTCACACTCATGGGGCGCGTCACCGATGCCGTGACTGGCGAAACGCTGCCTGCGGCCACCGTGCAGATCGACGGCAGCTTCACGGGCACGATCACCAACGCCGAGGGCGACTATGAGCTCGCCGTAGACAGCCTGCCTGTGACGCTGCTGGTGCGCTACATCGGCTACGAAACGACGCGCCGCGCCATCGAAGCAGGGGCGTCGCCGATGCAGGACATTCAGCTGACCTCCGTGGCCGTTCAAATGGACGAGTTGGTCGTCAGCAGCGAGGACCCCGCGCCGGGCATCATGCAGCGCGTCATCGAGCGGAAGCAGCAGTGGTGGCCGTCGCTAGAGACGT
>JBCCMF010000453.1:0-3088 GCA_039026435.1 Bacteroidota bacterium | reverse complement strand
GGTGCGCTGAATGATCGAGTAGCCCTGCGCCGTCTTCACAGGCGCCGCGGTCTCCCCTTCTGCCTGCTGATACGCGGCTTCCTCAAAGGCCGGATCCATCTCGTCGAATCCAAACGACCCGACCGACCCACCACTCGCAGCGAGCTGAGGATCGGCGAAGACCTCGGCGGCGAGCGCTTCAAACGACTCGCCTGCTGCGAGCCGCTGGCGCAACGCCTCGGCTTGCGCACGGGTGCGCGCGTACAGGTGACGTGCCTCTAGCGTCGTGTTGGCCCGGACGAACATCGCACGTACCTCGGCCTCGTCCACGGTGAGCGTGTCGTAGAGCACCGCCTCGGCGTAGGCATCGAGCAACACCTTCTGGCGAAGCTGCTCGGCAGCCGTTTCGTAGGCCGATGTGCTTCGGATGCCCTGCTCGAAAGCTGACTTCAGGTACAGCTTGTCGGTCACCTGCTGTTGGAGCAGCGTGCGGCGCAGCGTAGGGCTGTCCTTCACTCCGGTACGCAGCAGGTAGTCGATGTAGAACGTGCGGAACGCCTCGGCATCGACGGGTAGCTCGGCGACGGTAGCCACAGGGTCATCGGTGGGATCGGAGTGCGCGGCCGTACAGCCCGTGGCCGCGACGGCGATCACCAGAAGGCTCCACCGAGCACACCAAGCACGATATGTCCACTTCTTCAGATCCATCTCACGTGTACTTTGCCTCGGCCCCGTTCACTCTGGAAGCGGTTCCTACGTTCCCTGCACTCGTATCGCGGCTCACTAATTTAGGGGCGAACAAGGTGTGCGAGGTAGGATGTTCAGGCTGCCCTATGCGGTGTAAGATTTTCTCCACGGCCAGCCTGCCCATCTCGTACATCGGCTGACGCATGGTGCTCAACCCCACGTACTCGCTGATCTTGATGTCATCGAAGCCCACCACCTTGATGTCTTCGGGGCAACGCACGTTGTGGTCGTGCAGGGCGCGCAGTACGCCAAGCGCCTGGATGTCCGATGCGACAAACACGGCGTCCATCGCTCCGCCCGACTTAAGCAGGCGCTCCACGAGGGCATACCCCTCTCGCTCATTGTAGCCATGCTCGTCCGCGTCATCGCTTACCGCAACAAGCCGCGGGTCGATGGGGAGATTGGCGCGTTGCAGCGCGGCCTCGTATCCGGTGCGGCGGTCACGAGCAGGCACCGACTGTGCGTTGCCCGCAATCAGGCCAATGCGCGTACAGCCCAAGCCAATGAGGTGCTCCGTAGCGACCCTCCCGCCGAGCAAATTGTCTACCGACACGGAGTCGAACTCGGGGTGGAACGAGTCGACCAGCACGACCGGGTGGTTGCGCTGCTTGAGGCGCTTCGTGTGCTCGGGGAGCAAGGGCGTGGAGAACACCATGACGCCTGCCGAGCGGCCGCGCTGCAACGCGCGTTCGAGCTGGGCGTCCACGTCCTCGATGCCGTGCGCCGAGTAGACCAGCAGATCGTATTCGCTCTCGGCCAGCCGGTCTTGCAGTCCCCGGATGACCTCCATGAAGAAGTAGTTCGAGAGCATCGGGATGACAGCAGAGATCAGGTTGGTCGTCTGCTGCGCCAAGCTGCGGGCCGACACGTGCGGCATGTAGCCCATGCTGTCGGCGAGTTCAAGGATGCGCGCGCGTGTGGTATCGGAGACACGAGGGTGGTTGTTGAACACCCGCGACACGGTCGCGATGGAGACCCCGGCTTCGCTGGCTATGTCGTAGATCGTGATCGGCAACGGATGTGTTCTGCTATGTAAGCGCTTACATCATTCGGCCGGGAATTAAGGCCATATTGAGTAAAAGGTCAAGGCATTTTTTACATGTATTGACATCTGGAGGCTATTCCCGCGTCGCCCATCGGCATCGATCCGGATAATTGGGCCATTTAGCCCTTTTTGGAGCCGGCCAAGGCTAGGGAATGCTCTTTGATTTTTTGTGGAAGCGCTTTAGTTTCACAAGCGCTTCCAATCCGAGTTTACCCGCTCGCGTTGTGGCACTGGTTTCACGACACCATCTCGGGCATCCGCTTTGGCCACTCCTACAGCGCCGCCATCGGCCTCCAAGCGCAGGGTGTTCTACCTCATCGCCCTGTCCATCCCCGTGTTCTTTTTCTTGGCACTGGAGATCGGGCTCCGTGTGGGTGGGTATGGCGCGTCGTATCCCCTCTTCATCCCGAACGAGGCCGCCACAGCTTACCTCTACCAGAACCCCGACGTCGGGAAGCGCTACTTCTTCAACCAGGCCGAGCCCCCGCGTAGCGTCCCCGATTATTTCTTGGCCAACAAACCCGACAGCGCCCTGCGGATTGTGGTCCAGGGCGGCTCCAGCGCGGCGGGCTACCCGTACTACCACGGCGGCAGCTTCAGCCGGATGCTCAAGCAGCGTCTGCAAGCCTCCTACCCCGACCGCCACGTGGAGGTGATCAACACGGCGATGGCGGCCATCAACTCGTACACGCTGCTCGACTTCGCCGATGAGATCATTGATCAGCAGCCCGACGCCGTCCTCATCTACGCGGGGCACAACGAATACTACGGCGCACTCGGGGTCGGGTCGTCAGAGTCGGTGGGGCAGTTTCCGGGGTTGATCCGGCTTTACCTGCGGCTCCACGACGTCCGCACGGTGCAGCTCTTGCGCGACGGCTTGCGGTGGATCGTGACGCAGTTCGGCGGTCGTGGCCGTGGCGAGGCGCCCGGCAGCACGCTCATGGAGCGCATGGTGGCGGAGCAGTCCATCGCCTACGACTCGCCGATCTACGCGATGGGCGGCGCGCAGTTTGGCGGTAACCTGCAGCGCTTGCTCCAGCGCTACGCCGACGCGGACATCCCCGTCTTCGTAGGTACACTGGCTAGCAACGAGCGCTTCAAGCCGTTCATCGGTGCGCCGGAGCAGGTGCCAGAGGCCTGGTCGCAGGCGTATCGCCAGGGCCTCAGCGCCGCCAGCACGGGCGATACTACCGCCGCGTTTGCGGCGCTCACGACCGCCATCGCTGCCGACGGCACCGCTGCGGATGCCTTCTACGCCAAGGCGCGCATCCACGACGCCCTCGGGCAGTACGACGCCGCCGCCGACGCTTACCTGGC
>JBCCMF010000452.1:0-3129 GCA_039026435.1 Bacteroidota bacterium | reverse complement strand
GTGGCCGAGGAGCTGCGCACCACCAACCGTTCGCTCGACACCAAAATCCAGCAGCTCAACACGCTGTTCGACCTCTCGCAAGAGTTCAACGCCGCCCTGGAGCGCGAGCGGGTCATCCGCCTCCTCCAGTTTGCGCTGATGGGCCAGATGCTCGTGGGCAAGCACCTCTTCCTGCTCAGCACACCCGGCGAAGACGACGCGCCCGCGTTCACCATCGCCGCCTCGAAAAGCATTCGCAAGCCGAAGCTCACGGCCGAGTTCATGGACGCGCTCTGCCGCCTCGACAAGGCGCGCGTGCTCAGCGAGGACGACGAGGATGCTGCCGTGTGGTGCGGGCTGCGCGAGACGGGCCTGCAGCTGCTCGTGCCGCTGCACCACAAGAACGCCACGTGCGGCGTGCTCTGCCTCGGCCCCAAGATGACCGGGCAGCCGTATAGCGAGGACGACTACGATTTCTTGCACGCCCTCGGCAACCTCGCCTTCGTCTCCATCCAAAACGCCGACTTGGTGGAGCAGCAAATCGAGAAGGAGCGGCTGGAGAAAGAGGTACGCCTTGCTCGCGAGATCCAGCAGGGCCTGCTACCACGCAACACCCCCGTCGTGGATGGCGTCGAACTCGCCTCGCTCGCCATCCCCAGCCGCGATGTAGGCGGCGACTACTTCGACCTCATCAAACTCCCCAACGGCCGCATCCTCGCCGCCGTGGCCGATGTGACGGGCAAGGGCGTCCCGGCCTCGCTGCTGATGGCCAACCTGCAAGCCTGCCTCCACATGTGCGTGCCGCTAGAAGTGTCGCTGGAGGAGGGCACGGGCTACATCAACCGCGTCATCTGCCAGAACACGAGTTACGACAAGTTCATCACGTTCGCGCAAGGCATCTATGACCCCGCCGACGGACGCTTTGACTACGTCAACGCCGGCCACAACCCACCGACGATCGTCCGCGCCGACGGCACCATCGAGTACCTGGAGAAAGGCGGCCTGCTGCTCGGCGTCATGAACTTGCCCTACGAGCGCGGCACCGTCCACCTCCACCCCGGCGATGTGCTAGCCCTCTTCACCGACGGCGTCACCGAAGCCATGAGCCCCGACGAGGAGGAATACGGCGAGCCCCGCCTGGAAGCCCAGCTCGTGCAGCACCGCCACAAGTCCGCCGAAGACATCCTCGACCTCGTCCACGCCGACATCAAAGCCTTCACCAACGACCCGCCTTTCCTCAGCGACGACCTGACGATGATCGTGCTAAAAGTGGCCTAACACTTCCACCAATAAAGGGAAACGGACGGCTTTCGCAGGCATTCAGGGTTTGTGATGAACAACGACGCGTACATGAACTGGCACGATTACATATCGACTGACCCCCAAGTATGCCACGGCAAAGCCTGCATACGTGGTACCCGCGTACCCGTCTCAGTAGTGTTGGATAACTTGGCTGCTGGCCTCAGCGCAAAAGACATTCGAGAAAGTTATCCATCCGTCTCGGACGAAGCCATACGCGCGGTGTTAGCATACGCCGCCGACCTCGCCAGCGAGCGCATTGTCGCCATGCCCTCATGATGTTCAAGCTGGATGAGAACCTTCCAGTGGATGCGGCAAGGCTACTTCGCGAGGCGGGGCACGATGCCGTAACGGTTCTCGACCAGGCTATGGGTGGCACGCCAGATCCGAACATTGCAGCTGTGTGCGTTGCCGAAGGTCGAGCCCTGGTCACGCGGGATACAGACTTTGCCAACATCCGCGCTTGCAGGCCTGCTGAGCATGCTGGGATCCTGGTCTTACGCCTCAAACGCCAAGACAAACCACACGTGCTGGCTGTACTCCGGCGCGTCATGCCTCTCTTCGAGTCAGAGCCTCTTCACGGTCACCTTTGGATCGTTGACGAAGATCGTATCCGCATCCGAAGCTAAGGACGCGGTTTGCTCGGCTGCTGCCCTCCTTCAAGCTTCCACGCCGACATCAACGCCTTCACCAACGACCCGCCCCTCCTCAGCGACGATCTGACGATGATCGTGCTCAAGGTGGTCTAACCACCACTCGGAAATGGGAAACGGATAGGCTGGAAGGGCATTCGATCTGAGCCCGTTTCGCTCATCCCCGTCACTGCCTCATGCCAACGGTCCAGATCTCGCAGGATTTCCGCGTTGTCATTCCGCGCACGGTGCGCACGCAGCTTCAGCTTGAGCCCGGCCAGCGCCTAGAGATGCGCTTGCGCGACAGTCATATCGAACTTGTGCCCGTGAAGCCTATGCGGCCTATGCGCGGCTTCCTCAAGGGCATTGACACGAGCATTGACCACGAGCCGGATCGTACACTGTGAATGTCGTCGATTCGTCGGGGTGGCTCGAATACTTTGCCGATGCGCCCAATGCCGATTTTTTCGCTCCGGCCATCGAGGAAACAGATGCCTTGATCGTGCCTGCCATCAGCATCTATGAAGTGTTCAAGCGCGTCATGATGCAACGCGACGAAGACGACGCTCTGAAGGCTACAGCACACATGCAGCAAGGCCGCGTCGTCCCATTGGATGCCTCGCTCGCGATCCAAGCCGCTAAGCTCAGCCTACAGCACAAGATTCCGATGGCCGATAGTATCATCTTGGCCACGGCTCGGCAATTCGATGCGACGCTCTGGACGCAAGATGCCGACTTCAAAGCCCTTGACGGCGTGCAGTACAAGGAGAAACCACGGCCCTCCTGATGCACCTCTACCACAAGCGTTACGACCATACCGCTCTCGGCGCCGACGGGCCGCCGCTCGTCATCTTGCACGGGCTGCTGGGTGCCAGCGGTAACTGGCACACGCTGAGTCGGTCGCGCTTCAACGCGCACTTCACTGTCTACGCCGTGGACCAGCGCAACCACGGCCGCTCGCCGCACGACGAGACCTTCGACTACCCCACCCTAGCCGATGACCTGCTCGACTTTCTGGACGAGCACGACATCGAGACGTGTACGCTGCTGGGCCACTCGATGGGCGGTAAGACAGCGATGTTCTTCGCGCTGGCGTACCCCGAGCGCGTCGATGAGCTCATCGTGGTGGACATTGCGCCGAAACGCTACGACCCAAGGCATCACCGGCTGTTCGAGGCGCTGCTCGGGCTAGACCTCACCGCCATCCGCTCCCGTGCCG
>JBCCMF010000451.1:0-3137 GCA_039026435.1 Bacteroidota bacterium | reverse complement strand
GGATATAGACTCCCGTGGCTACGTGTGCGAGGTGGAGGTTCTGTAGCTCAATGTTACGCGTTGCGGCCCCGCTGATTTCGACGGCATTCTGCGTGCGGTCGTCGCGGCTGGCGATGCGCTCTAGTTCAGCGTTGCGCCCCAGCGTGATATTGGTGGCATTGGCGACGCGAATGTTGGAGGTACCACTGACGCTGGTGCTGCCTCGGAAGGTGGTGCGCGGCGCATCGGTGCCCGCGAAGTAGGCGCTCACGACCTGGACGTCTTGGCTCCCGCCTGTGATGTCGATGCCGACGCCATCATTGCTGAGCATGTAGAACGGGTACAGCCGTGTGGTGCCCTCTTCCTGCACGAGTTCGCCCGTGTAGGTGGGATGGACCTGCTGCGCCTCGCCGATGCGCACGCCCGAGACGCCGTTGAGGTGGATACCCGTGGTCCACTCGTCGAGCATGAGCCCGGTGAGCGTGACGTTGCGGCTCGTGCCTCGGACGAAGATGCCCGTGTCGTCGGGATTCCCTCCGCTGTCTGTCCGGCGGCCCGAGAGTAAGCCGTACACGTTACTGAAGTCTGCGCCAGCTGGGCCGAAGGCTCCCTGACCACCAGGCACGCGCGCCCCACGCACCCGGATACGTTCACTGTCTTCAATCCAGATTCCGGTATTGGCATCGTAGACCTCCCCGAACAGCACTTCCACATCACGCACATCCTCAAGGTGGATACCCGTTGTCGCATCGCCGAGCCGGTACGGCTCCAAGAACAGCGTGTGGGCGCCTTTATCCGCGCGGATTCCTTCGCCGGTTTTGGTCAAGGTACCTCGCACAGTGATGTTGTTGGCGCCCTCGGTGATGTGGACCAGCCGATCTGGCGTCAACGCGAAGCGAATGGGCTGTGCGTTGACGTCCACAGTGATATCCCGCGTCTGGGCATCGCTGATCAACACAGCAGTCTCCTCAACTTCACTTAGGAAAAAGCGCGCATCCACATCCCGTGTACCGCCGTCGATCTGTAGGCCGATGCGACTGCCGAGTAGCCGAACATCTTCGCTGCTAAACGTCACGCCACCGGGCACCCCGCTGATCCAGATCCCGATGCCTTCGGTACCTTCTATCGTGATACCCTGGCCGATGGTCGTGTCCTCTGGTCCGCTGTTGCCGTCGCCCTCGATGTAGATGCCTGCCACCGTGTTGTCCTCAAAAATCAGGTCTCGAAGGCCAATACCCCCAAGCCCAGAGATGGCAGTGCCTTGTGTCCCGCTATCTGCCACCCAGATGCCGTAGCGCTCGTTGTCGACAAACGCCAAGCGATCGCCTTGGACGACGGTGCCTGTGGCGCCATCTCGGATGTGCACCCCGGCCATGCGGGTCTCCCAGAAATCGCCGCCCTCTACCCGGTTGTTCAGCGCCTGACGGCCTTCAATCACCACGCCGCGATCCGTGATTCCCGACGTTCTGATAAACTGGACGGTGTTGTGATGCGTGCCGTCGGTCATGTGGATGCCAATGCGATTGCCCTCTGCGGTACTGGTAAGCCGGTTCTGACTTACCTCAGCGCCCGCCAGGCGTATTCCTATGTCAGTGTTCGTGAATATGCCGCCCAGATCATTCTCAGTAGAGGTCCCGCTCACGTCCAGCCCGACACCGCTAAACTCGGCGATACTACAATTCACCTCACTCCTCACGACGTTCTCTAGCGTACACCCCGCCTCAGTTGGGGCGTCCGCTGCCATACCCACACTGACTTCGTAGCTGTCGGTGATGATGGCAGCATGGGTGAAGCCGGGTATGGGGTCTGCGCCGAGCGTGGGGTCCTGCGCGGCAGCGGAGCTAATCAGGCCTACACTGCTGCGGTAGGCCTCTTCCATGACCACTCCGCGCGCAGTGGGTCCTTCCACGACAGCCGATACCCTGTTCCCTCCTTTCAAAGCCATCCGGTTGCGCTTGCCTGCACCATCGAAGCCCTCGGAGGCATTGCCCATGATCGTCACCACGTCGCCGGTGGGGTCTATGATGCGGAAATTGTCGGCCGAGGAGCTCTGGAACACTCGGTTTTGGGTACCTGTGATCGTAATCGAACCGCCCGTAAGCACTCCGCCAGCTACGGTGTTGTCGATACCCGACATGACGAGATTGCCGTTGATATTCGTCTCGTTCACGGTGGCAAAGCTCGACGCAAGCGTGAGGTCACCGTTGATGGTAGATTGATCCATGAAGGCTACGGGGCCTGAGATCGTGAGGCCTGCCCCGATGGTGCCCTGCTGCCAGTCGATGTCGGTGCCGAGGAACGCAACTTCACCGACGCCTTGCACCGAGGTGCCTCGCGCATCCACCTGATCGCCGATTTCGAGCGTGCTGCGGCCCGACACGCGGATGCTCAAGCCCTCCAGCCTCAGCCGCTCTAAGCGCCGCTGTCCGTACTCTACACCGTTGAAGTTGCCCTCCGACAGCGCGGCAGCCCCGCTGTGATCTCTGTCGCTCCTGATGGTCGAGCACGACGCAGCCGTGGGGCTGCCACTCACGAAGTCGCGCTCGCTTGGCACCTCGGGGTCGTTGTTCGCCCATGGCGATATGTTAGGGCTAATCTGGCCGAAGTGGATGGCGATGGCCTCATCGAGTGAAAGCTGACCATCCGGCACGAGCCCAGCTCGGCTTGTTGAAACGCGCAGCGTGTACCCCGAACTGCACGATGGGATATCGGGACGGTCAGGCGGCGTTTCTAGGCCAACGCCTGGCGTCACCGTATACGCCTGCGCTGCACTACGGCCTGCGCCCGTCTCTACGACCACTGTCACTGTCACGGGCCCCGTCTCTTCGCTGGCTCCGACCGGGTTCTGGAAGAAGACCTGCCCGAAGTTTACGCGGGTGGGCTGCAAGCGGCGCTCGGTAGGGCCATCACGCGTGGTCCATTCCAATTCCACCAGCACGTCACTGGCGGTGAGGCCAAAATTCAGACCGTGCAGGGTGACGGTCTGCTCAAACAAGACACTCGGCGTCACATCGTTGATGACGGGAGGATTGAGCACATTGATGACGACTGGCTCGCTCTCGACAGTAGCCCCATTCACTACGGAGCGGAAGATCAACTCAGCCGCTCGCGCCGTGTAGCCGGCCTCCGATACAGCGGCACCCTGCACATTCTCTGGG
>JBCCMF010000450.1:0-3140 GCA_039026435.1 Bacteroidota bacterium | reverse complement strand
CAAGGCGCGGGGCGCACAGCCCGCGATGACGGCGGGCCACAGCCTCGGCGAATACAGCGCCCTGGCCGCCGCTGGTGCCGTCACCTTTGCCGATGGCCTGCGCGCCGTCCGCCTGCGGGGCGAACTGATGGCGAAGGCAGGCACCGACCGCGTGGGCACGATGGCTGCCATCATCGGCATGGCTGACGCCGACGTGGAAGCCCTCTGCGCCGACGCCACCGCCAGCAAGGCCGACCTCGTGCAGCCCGCCAACTACAACTCGCCGGGCCAAGTCGTCATCTCGGGCGATGTGGCTGCTGTGGAGCGCGCCGTGGTTCTCGCCAAGGAGCGCGGGGCCAAGCGGGCACTGCGCTTGCCCGTCAGCGGCGCCTTCCACTCGCCGCTGATGGCCGACGCCCGCGACGGCCTCGCCGCGGGCCTTGCCGACCTCGACATCGCCGTGCCGACCTGCCCCGTCTACCTCAACGTGACGGCTGCCGCCACGCAGCACCCCGACGAGATCCGCCAGCGCCTGCTCGAACAGCTGACCGCGCCCGTGCGATGGTCGCAAACGCTCCAAGGCATGCACGCCGATGGCGCCACGACCTTCACCGAGGTCGGTACGGGCAGGGTGCTGTCGGGGCTTGTCCGCCGCACGCTCGGCCGTGAGAGTACCGTGGCTCAAGCCGGGACGGCTAAGGACTTGGCTTGACTCTTCCTCCGAACATCATCACATCCTCACGCGCATCATGACCCTCGACTTCACCGACCAGTCTGTTCTCGTCACCGGCGGCACCCGTGGCATCGGCCGCGCCATCGTGGAAGCCTTCGCCCAGGCGGGCGCCAAGGTGGCTTTCACCTACCGCTCCTCCGATGCGGCGGCTGAGGAGCTGAAATCCGCCCTCGAAGCCGACGGGACCGAGGTGCTGGTGTTCAAGGGCGATGCCGCGAGCATGGCGTCGGCGGAGGCCACCGTGAAGGACGTGCTCGACGCCTGGGGCCGCATCGACGTGCTCGTCAACAACGCGGGCATCACGAAAGACGGGCTGATGCTGCGCATGAGCGAAGCCGATTGGGATGCCGTCATCGAGACGAACCTGAAGAGCGTCTTCAACTTCTCGAAGGTGTGCTACCGCCCGATGATGAAGCAGCGCGGCGGCAAGATCGTCAACATCTCATCCGTGGTGGGCGTGGCGGGCAACGCCGGGCAGACCAACTACGCCGCCTCGAAGGCGGGCATCATCGGCTTCTCCAAGAGCCTGGCGCTCGAACTCAGCCGCCGTGGCGTCACCGTAAACGTAGTGGCTCCAGGGTACGTTACGACCGACATGACCGCCGAGCTCAACGAGAAGGCGACCGCGGCCATGCTCGGCACCATCCCGCTTGGGCGCCCCGCCACGGTAGACGATATCGCCGCCTCGGTGCTGTTCCTCTCGTCGTCCGCCGCTGACTACATCACCGGGCAGGTGCTGAACGTGAACGGCGGGATGCTGATGTAGAGCTCGAGATCTACCTGTTAAGTTCAAGTGCCGACGGTTGGACCGCCCCGAGGTTGCGCAGTATATTAGTGGCTCACCGGAATCGGGACGTGGCGCAGTCCGGTAGCGCACTTGCATGGGGTGCAAGGGGTCGTGGGTTCAAATCCCGCCGTCCCGACCAATCGAAGCCTGAAGTCAGTTGACGCTGGATTCAGGCTTTCGTTTTTTGTGGCGTTGCGTACGCCTTGTCCTCGTCCGTTCCACTGGTTGTCCGCCGTCTATGCCGCGCCGTAAAGCCGCTGCCGAGTTCGCCCAGGACCTCAAGGCCATCCGGGAAAAGCACGCCGTGGCTCTCCACGAGGTGCAAGATCGCACGAAGGTGCCGCTCGATGTGCTGGAGCGGTTTGAGACGAACCTGCTCATCGACAATCAGCATCACAACCGCGTCTACATCCGCGCGCTGGTGCGTTCCTACGTGGCGGTGCTGAAGCTGGACGAGGAGCAGACGCTGGACGCGCTGGACACCGTGCTGGAGGGCGAGTACAACCGCGAGCTGGCTGTGGCGCATCTCGGGTTGAAGAAGCCGAAGGTCGATCCATCCCCGCCGAAGCCGAAGTCTGCGCCACCATCGGCCGCCGCGCCTCCTCCTGTTGCTAAGCCTGTACCACTGCCACCCAAGCCATCGGCCACTGTACCTCCTCGGCCGGATGTGCTGCGCGAGACTGCGCGGTCGTCTCAGGATACCACTGGCGGGCCGTCGCCCTTTGCATCGCTGGGGCCAGCCGTGGGTGCCGGCGTGCTCGTCCTCGCGCTGGCGGCAGCGGTGGCCTTCTGGGCCGTTACACGCGAAGGCCCGGAGGCTTCGATGCCGCCCGACGCGCAGGAAGAGGCAGAGCGTGCCGTCGAGGAGGCCCCGCCGCCGCCGCCAACACCGGCCTCCGTCGGGGAGACGATCGACGTTCGCATCGTCGCGCAGCCGGGGCCTGTGCTGGGCGTCCGCCTGACCGCCGACGCCGACTTGCGCCGCCCCTACTGGATTGAGCCGGACAGCGTGCGGGCGGTGTCCGTGCAGGAACGCCTCGTCATTGAGGATCAGTGGGAGCGGTTTCGCCTTGAGGTAGAGGGGTACGACTACCCCACAAGCGAGCGCGTCCGCGATGCTCAGAATCGCCTCGTCTTGACCAAGCCAGTCGTCCAGGCGTTTCTCGATTCCGTGAGTGTCCGTTAGCCTATGCCCGAGTCTGCCTCCACGTTGCTGCGCGCCACCCGCGACGCCCTGGCCGAGATCCGCTCGCTCTTTTTTGCGTCGCGGTCGGAGGCTGAGGCCGCCGCGTTTGTGCCGACGCTGATCGGGGTGCTGAACGCGCACGCGCATCAGTATTACGTGCTGGATGCGCCCGTCATCACCGATGGCGAGTACGACGAGCTGATCCACGCCCTCCGCGGGCTGGAGAAGCGCTTCCCGCATCTGCAGCAGCACGACTCGCCGACGCAGCGCGTGGGCGGCACGCCGCTCGACGCCTTCGAGAAGGTCGCGCACCCCGTGCCGCTGCTCTCGCTCTCCAACGCGTTCAGCGCCGACGACCTGCGCGCGTGGTACGAACGCTGCCTGCGTGGCCTGGATGCCGCCGAGCCCGTGCCCGTCACGGCCGAGTTGAAGATCGACGGCTTGGCGGTGGCGCT
>JBCCMF010000449.1:0-3154 GCA_039026435.1 Bacteroidota bacterium | reverse complement strand
TTGCTCGTCGTGCAATCCGTAATCGGGGGAGATCCCTCGACGCCGGCCTGCGGCCTCTGCTCGGGATGACAACTTTTCATCGTGTGCATAACCTCAAGCCGGTCTGCTACATATTCCGTCGGTACTGCCCGCCGACTTCGAAGAGCGCGTCGGTGATTTAGCCGAGGGAGCAGCTGTGGGCAGTCATTCTCTCAGTGCGAAGACTGCGCTTCCATATACAGGCGGAGCACACCGTTGATGCGCGTTTGGTACGGCCCGTCTTGCGCTTTGAACCAGTCAATGAGTCCTCATCCAGACGTATGGTGATGAGCTTTTTGGCAGGCGGCGTCACCAGTCGGGCATTGGCCCATTGCTCCGGGGTAGGGGTGGGGATGTCGCTCGTGTCGATCTCTTCGTCAGGGCGAGCTTGAGCGAAGTGGCGCGCCTTCATCGCCTTGATCTGTTCTTCGGTGTAACGGGCCTTTTGCTCTGTCATAGCTCTACCTGTTTGCGTGACGTGAAAAGACCTCGCTCTGAGAGCGCATCCTACATATTCCGCCGATACTGGCCGCCTACCTCAAAGAGCGCGTCGGTGATTTGGCCGAGGGAGCAGACGCGGACGGCGTCCATGAGGGCGTCGAAGACGTTGCCGCCGCGCCGGGCGGTGGCTTTGAGTTCGGCGAGGGCGTCGGGCGCGGCTTCGGCGTGGCGGGTGTGGAAGGCCTGCAGGTTCTCGATCTGGTGCTCCTTCTCCACGGTCGAAGAGCGCATGAGCGGGACGGTCGGTTCGGCGGCCTCTTCCTCGCTGGCGACGAATGTGTTGATGCCCACCAGCGGCAGCTCGCCCGTGTGCTTCTTGTGCTCGTACACCATCGACTCTTCCTGAATCTTGCCGCGCTGGTACATGGTCTCCATCGCGCCCAGCACGCCCCCACGGTCGTTGATGCGCTCGAACTCCTGCAAGACGGCCTCTTCCACCAAGTCGGTCAGCTCCTCAATGATGAACGCGCCCTGGAGCGGGTTCTCGTTCTTCGCCAGCCCCAGCTCGCGGTTGATGATGAGCTGGATGGCGATGGCGCGGCGGACGCTCTCCTCGGTGGGCGTCGTGATGGCCTCGTCGTAAGCGTTGGTGTGGAGGCTGTTGCAGTTGTCGTAGATGGCGTAGAGCGCCTGCAGCGTGGTGCGGATGTCGTTGAACTGGATCTCTTTGGCGTGCAGGCTGCGGCCCGAGGTCTGGATGTGGTACTTGAGCTTCTGGCTGCGGGCGTTGGCGCCGTACTTCTCGCGCATGGTCACCGCCCAGATGCGCCGCGCCACGCGCCCGATGACGCTGTACTCGGGGTCCATGCCGTTCGAGAAGAAGAACGATAGGTTGGGCGCGAAGTCGTCGATGTGCATGCCCCGGCTGAGGTAGTATTCGACGAACGTGAAGCCGTTGGAGAGCGTGAAGGCGAGCTGCGAGATCGGGTTGGCGCCTGCCTCGGCGATGTGATAGCCCGAGATGGACACCGAGTAAAAGTTGCGCACGCCGTGGTCGATGAAGTACTGCTGGATGTCGCCCATGGTGCGCAGGGCGAAGTCGGTGGAGAAGATGCAGGTGTTCTGCGCCTGATCCTCCTTCAGGATGTCGGCCTGGACGGTGCCGCGCACCCGCTTGAGCGCGTCGGCCTTGAGGCTGGCGTAGGTGTCGGCGTCGAGCAGGCCGCGCTGGACGAGGTCGGGGCCGCTGGTGCCGAGCAGGCCGAGGCCGAAGCCGTCGTTGCCGTCGGGCAGGGCGGCTTCCTTTCCGCTGGGGCCGAAGGGGCGGTATGCGGGCTGCGTGCCGAGTGCGTGCTGGATGGCGTCGAGTTGTCCCGTCTCGCGGAGGTGGCGTTCCACCTGCTGGTCGATGGCCGTGTTCAAGAACATCGCCATGATCATGGGTGCCGGGCCGTTGATGGTCATCGACACGGACGTGGCGCGGGCGCACAGGTCGAAGCCCGAGTACAGCTTCTTCATGTCGTCGAGCGTGCAGACCGAGACGCCGGCGTTGCCCACCTTGCCGTAGATGTCGGGGCGGTGGTGCGGGTCGAAGCCGTAGAGCGTGACCGAGTCGAACGCGGTGGAGAGGCGCCGGGCGTCCATGCCGTGCGAGACGAGGTGGAAGCGGCGGTTGGTGCGCTCGGGGCTGCCTTCACCCGCGAACATGCGCGTCGGGTCCTCGCCTTGGCGCTTGAACGGGAAGACGCCCGCCGTGTAGGGGAAGTAGCCCGGCAGGTTCTCGCGCAGGGCAAACCGCAGGCGGTCGCCCGCGTGCTCGGTCCTCGGCAGCGCCACGCGTGGAATTTTGGTGCCCGACAGGCTCTCCACGTACAGCGGCGCTTCGATTTTGCGCCCGCGCACCTCGTAGGTGAAGATGTCCTTGCGGTAGGCCTCCGCGTTGGCCTCCCAGTTGCCCAACAGGTTCTGCGAGATCGGGTCGAGGCGGTTCCACCAGTGCGCCTCCATCGCCTCCAGGCGGGGGAGTAGCGCCTCGGCATCGTCCGGGTTCCAGTTGATGAGCTGCGCCCTGGCGCCCTTGGCTTCGTGCCAGCGCGAGGCCGTCTGCACCTGCGCTTCGGCCCAGTCGTGGTAGCTGCGCACGCTCTCGGCGATCTCGCCCAGGTAGCGCTGCCGCTTCGGCGGGATGATGGCAAGCGCGTTCGGATCGACGTCGGGCAGCGCCTCGGCATCGTAGACCGCTTGCTGAAAATCCGTGCCGTGGTGTGTGTTGAGGTGGTCGGCGAGGGCGAGGAAGAGCTTTGTCACGCCGGGATCGTTGAACTGCGAGGCCATCGTCGGGAAGACAGGCATGGCGTCGGGCGACTGCTGCCAGAGGCCGCGGTTGCGCTGCACCTGCTTACGGATGTCGCGCAGGGCATCGCGGCTGCCGCGCTTCTCGAACTTGTTGAGCACCACGAGGTCGGCGGCGTCCAGCATGCCGATCTTTTCGAGTTGCGTGGGCGCGCCGAAGTCGTGCGTCATGACGTAGACGGTGATGTCGGCGAACTCCTCGATCTCGGTGTCGCTCTGGCCGATGCCCGCGGTCTCCAGGATGATGAGGTCGAAGCCTGCCGCTTGGCAGATCTGCACGGCTTCCTCCAGCGCTTGCGATGTGGCGCGGTGGCGCTGGCGCGTGGCGAACGAGCGCATGTAG
>JBCCMF010000448.1:0-3186 GCA_039026435.1 Bacteroidota bacterium | reverse complement strand
TTTTGCTGTGAGCTGTCGGCGTATTCGACGATGCGTGTGCCTCGCTGATTGTGGTGGCTGAGTTTGTGTATCCAGTTGTAGATGGATTGAAGGGAGATGCCGTGTAGTCGGCTCAGTTGTAGCGCGCTGTAGCGTCCGGTCTCGAAGTCGCGGACGATGCTCTTTTTGAGTTCGAGGGCGTAGTGTGGTTTTTTCTGTAGCAGTTGGGGTTGTTTAGGCATGTTGAATCCAGATGGAAAGCGGTCAACCTATATCAGGGACGGACATTCGAAAATTGAGGCGCCGATGCTCAGGGTCAAGTGAATTCAGGCTGTCGGTGCGTTTCGTTCGAGTATTTCTCAGTCAGAATAGCAGCCCGAAAACCGAAAGTGAGCGGAGCGAGCGTCCCAGCCCCCAACTCCGAAACCGCGAGCGTCTAAACCCCCAACATCGAATTCACCGTACGTCGTACTTTAGGAAGGCAACAAACGCCCCAGCGAAGAACAACACGTTGAAGATCGCCAGCACGCCGAAGTCGATGGCGGCGCGGCTGAGGAGCGTGCCGGTGTCGGGTACGCTGAACTGGTACTGTGGCAGCTCTTGCGGGTCGATAGGATCGGGCTCTTCCTCCTCCTCATCGTTGCTCTGTCCGAATCGGACAAACGCATTGCTATCGCCCGTCTTCTCCTCGATGAAGGTGCTGTACGTGGTCTTGTACTCGTTCACGCTCTCGAGGAATGCGCTGCGCAAGGCCAGCGAGGTACCTGCCAGTTCCGAGGCCGCTAGCGAGAACGCCGACGCGGGTGAGAGCCGTGAGATGTTGAGCGCCACGCGCTGCTGCACCTGCTCGCGGTTCTGCCGGTCCTCGTTGAGCTTACCGTTGAAGACCTCGGCCGCCGCTTCGTTTTCCTCCTGCCACTTCCTCGACTCCTCCTGGAACTGCGCGAAGAACTCTTGGCCCATGCCGCCCTCGGGCCTGTTTTGGGCGAAGTACGCCTGCGTCTTTTGCCGATAGTCGCTGAACTGCTGCCGCTGAAAGTTGCTCTTCTCAAAGTTGATACGGTCGATGGACGGCACGTCGATGGCGCGGCCCGAGATCAGCACGGCGGCGCGTGGGATGATCAGCACGGCGAAGATCCACACCACCAGCAGCATCAGAAAGGACGACGCCGAGTTCTGGGTGAGCGCCGAGATGAACACCGAGAGCGTCAGGAAAACGGTGAAGTAGAGCAGCCCGGCTCCCAGGATGAGCGCCAGCCGCCCCCACTCGCCGCCGTCCACGGGGATGCCCATCGCGATCAGCAGCAGACAGCCGATCAGGATGGGGATCAGCAGCGGGATGACCAGCGCCAGGAAAGCGCCAATGATCTTGCCGATCAGGTACTGGTCGCGCGGGACCGCGTTGGCGAACGAGAGCCGCAGCGTACCGCGTTCTTTCTCGCCGTTGATGGAGTCGTAGGCGAAGAGGATGGCGAAGAGCGAGAGGACGATGGTGAAGATGAAGTCGAGGTCGAGGAAGCGGAAGACGGCGTAGATGGTGTCTTCGTTGAAGCGGCTGTTCTCGGCGCGCAGCTCGCCGCGCCGGCGCATCTCCACCGTGCGCCCGATGTCGTTGGCGATGCCGTTGACCAGCACGGCCAGCGGCTGCGGCGGCAGAAACACGCGGTGGTCCACCTCGCCCCACTCGGTCAGGCCCGCCATCTGGTTCAGGTTCTCCGTCACGGCCGCGTCGTACTCGGCCTGCGCCACTTGATAGTTGCGGGCGCCCACGTAGAACGCGAGCAGCAGCAGCACGGCGCACACAGCGAACGTGACGGCGAACTTCGTCGTCCCGATGATCTCGCGCAGTTCTTTGGCGATGAGCAGCTTCAGCATAGGGGTACCCCGGTAGGCGTCTCGTTGAAGGGTGGGCTAGGCGCTGGCTTTGGCTTCGTCCATGTAGCCCGCCATGTACTGCACATACAACGCTTCTAGGTCCTCGCCTTCCAGCTCCGCCTTGGTGCGCTGCATCACCAGCTCGCCCTGGTTCATGATGCCCACGATGTCGGCCACGTCTTTGGCGCGAAAGATGTCGTGCGTAGACATCAGGATGGCCTTGCCTTCCTCGCGCAGCGACGTGAGCAGACGCGAGAACTCCAGCCCGGCCTTGGGGTCGAGGCCACTCGTCGGCTCGTCGAGCAAGATGGCGGGCGCGTCCTTCAGGATGGCGATGGCGATACCGCACTTCTGCCGCATGCCTTTCGAGAAGCCTTTCAGTCTGCGGTCGTGCGCCTCCTCTTGCAGGCCCACCCGCAGCAAAACCTTCCGGTAGTCGTCCTTCGTGTAATCGGTGCGGCCGCCCAGCTTGGCGAAGAAGTCGAGGTTCTGGAGCGCCGTGAAGTTGGGGTAGAGCATCACGTTCTCGGACACGTACGCCAGCTTCTCCTTCGCCTTGAGCGGCTCGCGGTGCGTCACGATGCCGTCTACCCGCGCCTCGCCCTCGGTGGGGTCGATGAAGTTGAGGAAGATGTTGATGGTGGTTGTCTTGCCCGCGCCGTTGCCGCCCAGCATGGCGTAGACCTGCCCGGCGCGCACCTTGAACGAGACGTCGTCTAGCGCCAACGTGTCGTCCTCGTACCGCTTGGAGAGGTTGTCGGCTTCGAGCAGGACGCGGCCCTTCGGCGCAGCGGGTATGTCAGCAACGACAGGCTCGGGTGTTGGCGTTTCCATAGCATTGGGGGTGCAGATGATGCGCTAGCGGCGCGAGAGGCGGATGCCGAAGACCACAATGCCGACGACGAGGCCCACGATCAACAGGATGATGAGGATGGTGCCAAAGACGGGCGTCTCTTGATCTACGTTGATGATGACCGTCTTGTCTTCGGCGCGGATCGGCAGGTCGTCGGAGAGTGAGGTCGTCTCTACGCGCACCTCGTAGCGGCCGGGCGAGATGTCCTCGGGTGGCGTGAAGCGCATGGTCACGCGGCGCTCCTCGTTGATATCGAGCGATTGGATGACGGGCGGGTCGATGGCGTCGGTCCAGTTCAGCGGCGGGTCGGTCTCCACACGCACGTTGTTAAGCGAGCGCGTGCCTTCGTTGACGACCTCGATGGTCGCCTCCACGGGCTCGCCCGGCTTGATGGTGAACGACAGCACCTGCGCCCGCACCAGCAGCTCGCCCACGCCGCGCGGCACCAACTCCAAGCGCGTGTAGCCCACCCGCATCGC
>JBCCMF010000447.1:0-3194 GCA_039026435.1 Bacteroidota bacterium | reverse complement strand
CGCTCTAGGAAGCGCTCTACCACAAACCAGCGCACGTCGCCATCCGAGCTGAAGCGGGCGATCCCTTTATCCGGCATGTTGACCCAGGTGTGCCCCTGCCGATCGTACAGCAAAAATTCTGCGGGCTCGGTGAGTTCATCGGGTCGGTACAACGTCTCTACGCCGTTGCGGTACATCGCCAGACCGTTGGCTGCGGGTAGCCACAGCGTGTCGCCTGTGCTTCGGAAGGTCATCGGCGGCGCGTCGGGGCGCTCTACCTGCTCGAACTGGCCGGCCCGGTAGCGCACCACGCGTTGCGGCCATACCGACACCCAGAGGTCGCCGTCGGCGCTTTCGTGGAGCTGGCGGATGCGGTTGCTGCCTAGCGCTGGCGTGTTGATGGTGTTGAAGACCGTGAACTGCCCGCCGCCAAACCGCGTGAGCCCGTCGCGCGAGGCGATCCAGAGGTAGCCATCCGATGCCTTGAGGAGGTCGACGCCCCCGTTCACCGATAGCCCGTCGGCGGTGGTCCAGTGGCGCACCGTGTAGTCCGGGTGTACGTGGTAGCTCGTCTCCGTCTGCGCACACACCGGGCCTGCCGTCGCAAGGATCAACAAGACGATAGTCAGCCGCCACCACACACGCGACGCGTGGGCAGCAAGAACTGGCAGGGCGATGTGGCAGGGAGATGGATGAAGCACTAGCGATGCGTCGTGGTGGGCGCACCTCGCTTGGTGGGCGAGTCGGTCTATTTAGTATACGAGCAATTCCTGCGTTCTCGCGAGAGCTAGGCGTGAAGGCTCTGCAGACCGCGGGTGATGCAAGGACGACAGCTCAGTATGCATCGCGAAAGCTGGGGTATTGTAGCTTTACGCCGAGCGCGTTCCAGATGAACGAGGCATCGATGAGGCGGTCGTGGCGTTGGGTGTGGTGCGCCTCGCTGACAGGCATGGTGGGTGGCCACGGCAGGCCGTAGCGCTCCACCACGTACGCGACGCGGTCTTTGCGCAACGCCGGATCGGCATCGGCGACGGGGAAGGCGCCCATGAGGTCGCTCTGCAACGCGGCTGCCGAGAGGGCGGCGAGATCGTCGGCGTGGACGGTGCCCACGAGTGTGTTGCCTTCGCCGACCAGTTTGTAGCGCCCGAGCTGCATCGAGATGTGCATCCCGCGGTCGGGCCCGTAGATGGCGGCGGGCCGCAGGACGAGCGCTGACCACGGCCCGTCTAGCACACGCTCCTCGGCGGCACGGCGCAAGCGCTGGGGGGCATTGGAGGGCGATGCGGGTGTCGTCTCGTCGATGTGGTGCTGATTGCCGTACACGCCCGTCGAGGAGAGGTAGACCATGCGGGCAGGCCTGTCACCCACGAGGTCGAGGATGCGTGGCGTGGGATCCTCGGCGCCGCTCTCCAAACGAAGCGTCGGGACGGAGTGCAGCACGCGCACGCCATCGGGAATACGCGCGGCCACCTCGGCGCGAGAGCCAGCGTCCAGCAAGTCCAAGGCCCACACCTCGGCGCCTGCGTCGGCGAGGTCGGCCAGCTTCTCAGGGTTGCGCGTCGTGGCGATGACACGTTGGCCTTCGCCGAGCAAGATCCGCACAACGCGGCTGCCCGTGTAGCCAGCGCCCAGGATGAGATATACCATAGTTGTTCTTGCGGTCTACTTCGTCCACTGTGGGTGAACCAACCCTCGCCACCACTTCCCTGTTCACGGAGAGGCGAGAACGTGACAGCACCAGGCGCCGGGTCGTTCAGGCCACGACAGCAGGCGACTTGACTTTGAAGACGACAAACGTGATGTCGTCATCCGAGGGGCGGCCCTCGGCCCACGCGCGCCCGGTCGCTTTGAAATACTCCACGATGGCTTGCGGCGCCTCCGCGGCTACCGCTTCAAAGATGCCGACGGCTTGCTCGTAGCCGAACATCTCGTTGGCGGGGTTGAACAGCTCGGGGAAGCCATCGCTCATCAGCATCACGGTGTCGCCAGGGGCGAGGGCGTGGCACGTTTTGCGGTACGGCAGCACGACTGGGCTACCGAGCGGCAGGCCCTTGAGCGGTACGACCTCGACTTCCCCTGTCGCGGCGCGGTAGATGAGCGCAGGCGGCATCCCCGCCCCAACGAGTTCGAGCGTTTGATGGCGGATACGCGCTAGCGCAAGCACCATGTAGAGCTTGGGCAAATGCATCGCTTTGAGGACGCGGCTGGCGCGCTGGAGCACGTGGTCCAGGTCGGGCTCATCGGCGAAGGCGTGCCACAGGCTTTTGGTGGCCGTCACCATCATCCCGGCCCGCGTGCCATGCCCCGTCGCATCGCCCACGGCGAGGGTCAGCGTGCCGTCGTCGGCTTGCTTGAAGTCGTAGTAATCGCCGCCCACTTCGGTAGCGGTCTGCATGTACGCCGCTACCTCGATCTCGGGATGGTCGGGCATCTGGGCGGGCAGCATGGAGAGTTGGAGGTCGCGCGCCTCCTCCAGCTCCTGGCTCTTGCGCGCGTTTTCAGCTTCGAGGAGTTGGCGCTCCAGCTCGTTCTGCCGCTCACGCTGCCGCTGGTCGCGCCGCGTCACCGCACGCCCGGCAAGCGAGGCAGGAGCAGCCAGAAGTAACGCCAGCACGACGGCCCCCAGAACGAGCCTATTCCGCAGTTCCTGAAGCTCCGCATTGATCCGCGACGCGTTCTCGTGCGACGAGATCGTCCACGGGGTGCCTGGCACGGCACTGAAATGCACCACCTCGGTGGGCATGTTGGGGCCGTAAATGAGCAACCCGCCCGCACTCTCACCTTGTCGTAGCAGATCTTGCCAGGGCAACGGAGTGCTCCCATCGAAGGACGGATCAAAGAGCACGTCGGGCTTGGCCTGCATACCGATGACGCCCAGGTTGGGATGCCCAAGGTACTGCGCGCTGTTCTGATCGATGAGGCACACGTAGCCGCGATCCGTGTCCGTGCCTTCGATGGTGGCCTGGAACGCCTCAATGATTGAAGCCCCGTCTTGCCCAGCCGCCAGCTGATTCTCCACGAAGCGCGTCATGGCCTCCGCTTGACGCGCGTTGACGTCGGCTTGGAGCCGGTAGTAGGTCTGCTGGGCGTAGGAGAGGATGACAGGCACCGTCACAAGCCCCACCGCGCTGATGGCCAGCAGCACGGCTAAAAAAGTGTAGAGCGAGAGGCGCGTTTCTTTCGTCATTGGAAGAGTTGTGGACCCATCAAGTTTT
>JBCCMF010000446.1:0-3203 GCA_039026435.1 Bacteroidota bacterium | reverse complement strand
TCGACCTGGAGCAGTTGGATGACCTCGACGGCACGCTCAACCTCCTGCGCGAAGCCGGTCTGATTTAAGAGAAGGCCTACCGAGGTAGTGCAGGCGTAAAACGAATGCACGAGACCCCGCGCAGCGTTTGGCGGCCTCGGCGCAGCCACTGCTACGCCTGCAGCCCATGCCTTGACAGGCTCTCGTCTGCTCATGTCGAGCCATCCACAACCCCCATAGCCCGTCTCTAAGCGCACCCGAAACAGGCATGCTGCATACCCTCAAGGCGAAGCTCGCGGGTCCCCGACCCGTAGTGCTGTGGCCGCTGGGGGTGACCATCCTCGTCGTAGGGGCGGGCGTCCTCGGCCCGATGGCGTACCTCGTGCTGCGCGCCGTCGAGGGCGACTGGGCCAGCGTGCAGGCGCTCGTGCTGCGTCCGCGCAACGCGGTGCTTCTGGGCCGCACCGTGGGCTTGACGGTCGCCGTGCTCGCGCTCGTGCTTGCGCTGTCGCTGCCGCTGGCGTGGCTGACGACGCGCACCACGCTGGCACGGCACCGCTGGATCACGCTGGTGGGCGTGCTGCCGCTGGCGATCCCGAGCTACGTGCTGGCGTACACGCTGCTGGCGGCTACGGGCAACTATGGCGTGCTCGCCCAAGCGTTTGGCCTCATGGTGCCGCGCCCATCAGGGTTTGCCGGGGCGTGGCTGGCGCTGAGCTTCTACACCTTCCCCTACATGTTCCTCAACCTGCGGGCGGCGCTGCTCGGGCTCGACGCCTCGCTGGAGGAGTCGGCGCAGACGTTGGGGTATGGCGCATGGGCGGTATTTGGGCGGGTGGTGCTGCCGCAGTTGCGCCCCGCGCTGGCGGCGGGGAGCCTGATCGTGGCGCTGCACGTGCTGGGCGACTTCGGCGTGGTGTCGCTGATGCGGTTTGAGACGTTCAGCTACGCCATCTACCTGCAGTACAGCGCCGCCTTCGACCGCGTGTACGCTGCATGGCTGGCGCTCATGCTGATTGTGCTGACGGTGGCCGTGCTCGTGGTGGAGGCGTGGTTCCTGCGCGGGCTCACGCTGCACGGCAACAAGGCAGGGCACCACCGCACGCCGAGGCGACGCCCGCTCGGGCGCTGGCGCATACCCGCGTTTGGCTTCGTCGGCGGGCTGGCGCTGCTGTCGTTTGTGCTGCCCGTGGGCACGCTGCTGTACTGGCTGGTGCGGAGCACGCCCTCGCTAGGGGCGCTGGTCGAGGCCTTGCTGGGCTCTACATCGGTGGCGATACCCGCGGCCATCGGTGCGAGTCTGCTGGCGCTGCCGCTGGCGTACTACAGCGTCCGCCATCCCTCGTCGCTCACGCAGGCAACGGAGCGCGTGGCCTACCTCGGCTATGCCATGCCACCGCTGGCGTTCGCGCTGGCCATGATCTTCCTCTCGCTGCTGCTCGTCCCTGCGTGGTACCAGTCCATCGGCATTCTCCTCGTCGCCTACATCATGCACTACCTCGCCGAGGCCATCGGACCCGTCCGCAGCGCACTCTACCAAGCCCCGCCGCGGTTAGAGGAGGCCGCCCAAACCCTGGGCTATCGGCCGCTCGCGGCCTTCACCAAGGTCACGTTTCCGCTGTTGCAACGCGGCCTGGTAGTGAGCGCCGCCTTCATCTTTTTGGCGGTGATGAAGGAGCTGCCGCTGACCTTCCTGCTGGCGCCCGCAGGCTTTCAGTCACTGGCGTTGCGGACATGGAGTTTCTCGAACGAGGCCTTGTTTGACCGCGCCGCGCCGTTCGCGTTGCTCTTGCTGCTCTTTTCGGCCTGCTTCGCCGGGCTGCTGCTGATGACGCGCGACGACAAGCCGTAGGGGAGCCCCAGTGCGCGTGAGGGGTTTAGAGACGGTTTGGTAGCTGGGTTGGCAGGCGAGATGGAGCAATTTTCGAGCGAAGGTTGGCCCGATTTTGAGGTTCGTAGCAGAGCTACGGGGCGAAAAACCGGAGGCGCAGCCGCAGGACATCGGGCCGAGATACGCCGAAAAGAGCCCATCGGAGCCCCAGATCGAGCTACCAAACCGTCTCTTAGCCCACGCCCACACCATCTGCACTCCATGCTCCTGACCGTCAAGGCTATCGCTGTCCGCTACACCCCAGATGCGCCCTTCGTCGTGCGCGACCTGTCGTTCGAGGTACGCGAAGGTGAGATCGTTGCGCTCCTTGGGCCGAGCGGATGCGGCAAGACAACCACGCTGCGCGCCATCGCGGGCTTTGAGCATGTCGCAGAAGGGACCATCGCACTCGATGGCGAGCAACTGGCGAGTCCGCAACGCCACGTGCCCACCGAGCGGCGTGGCATCGGCGTCGTGTTTCAGGACTACGCATTGTTTCCACACCTAACCGTGCGGCAGAACGTGGCCTTCGGGTTGCGGAAGCAGTCCGCGCAGACGCGCCAGCAGACGGTGGAGCAGACGCTGCGCATGGTGGGGTTGACCGCGTATGCCGAGGCCAAGCCGATGCATCTCTCCGGCGGCCAGCAGCAGCGCGTGGCCATTGCCCGGACGATCGCGCCGCACCCGCGCCTGATGCTGCTCGACGAGCCGTTCTCCAACCTCGACGCCCTCCTGCGCCAGCAGACGCGCCGCGAGCTGCGCGCCATGCTCAAGCAGGAAGGCATCACCGCCATCCTCGTCACGCACGATCAGGAAGAAGCGCTGTCATTCGCCGACCGCGTGGCTGTTATGCGCGCTGGCGCCATCGAACAGGTAGGCACGCCAGAAGCCATCTACGCCGCGCCTCGCACGCGCTTCGTAGCGCAGTTTCTCGGACGCACCAACCTGCTCAAATCCGAGGCGAGCGGCTTGACGGCTACCACACCGATCTGCGAAGTCGAGCTGAACCGCGCCGCGCATGGCGATGTCCTGCTCTCCATCCGTCCCGAGCATCTCGTGCTGCATCCTCACGGTGCAGAAGCTACGGCGGCGGGCTGTGCCGGTGAGGTGATGGAGCGCGAGTTCAAGGGGCACGACATCACGTACCACGTCCGCACATCGGGCGGCGACGTGCTCGTGCACATGCCCAGCATCCCGCTGTTTGCTGCGGGCGACCGCGTCCGCATAGAACCGCTGGCCCCTGCTGTCGTCCTCGATGACGCTTGACGGCTTGGGTACATAGTTGCAGGATGGTGTAGCTTCGTCTAGGCGCCCTGGGTGCCGCGATACCCGCCGTCTGGGTCGCGCTTTTGGG
>JBCCMF010000445.1:0-3222 GCA_039026435.1 Bacteroidota bacterium | reverse complement strand
TTTTCGTAATCCACTACGAGATTATCGTCATCTTCACTGGGAATGCCAAAGATGTTTAGAGTGTGGGGCCCATCGGCGACCGATTATCCGCTGTCGATGACCGTGGTGGCCGACTTGCGCCGCGACGGCCTACCGCACGCGGGCGAGGCGACGGTTGCGGCACTCTCAGGCGGAACGGTAGTTGGCCTCGGACAGGCACGCTACGTCGAGGCGCTGGATGCCTACCGCGTCTTCCTGACGGTCTACAGCGACGGGCGCTCTGGCGAGCCGCTCCAGCTCAATGTCTACGACCCTACCACCGACCTCATCTACCCCGATGTGGCCGAGGTGACCTTCCAGGCGAACGCGCACCTCGGCACGGTGGCCGAGCCGTTCCAGTTGACGTATGGCCTGCAGGCGGATGCGGTAACCGATCCGGAGGGCGAGACGCCGACCTCGTTCGCGCTGCAGGCGGCCTACCCGAACCCGTTCAACCCGATGACGACGATCCCTTACGCCGTGCCGCAGCGCGAGCGCGTGGTGCTGGACGTCTACGACAGCCTGGGTCGCCGCGTAGCCCGTTTGGCCGATGGCATCCACACGGCGGGCACGTACACGGCGCGCTTCGACGCCACCGGCCTCTCCTCCGGCATTTACTTCGCCCGGATGCGAGCCGGCCGCTTCAGCGCCGTGCAGCGCGTGGTGCTGCTGAAGTAACGCCTCATACGAGTCGTAGCCATTCAGAGTAGATCAAACCATCGAATCTTGTCATCCCGAGCGTAGCCGAGGGACCTCCCACTTTGAGGTTGTGCAATCCGTAGTCGGGGGAGATCCTTCGGCTTTCACTCGGGATGACAACCTTGATCGCGCAAGCATCTTCCTGAACACGTATTGGCTTTTTTGACGGCAGCCCTGCGGGGTCGGGCCACGGTTTGCGATTTACTTCCTGAACCGTTGTGCCTGCCCCGCTGCTGCTATGTCTCGCCTCGCCGCCACGCTCCTCCTCACCCTGCTCGCCCCGCTGGCCTTCACCGATGCGCCTGACTGGCCCGTCGATGCGTCGGCCTACGGCACGAGCATGACCATCACCGCCGCCGTAGACCTCGGCCACACGACGGCAAGCGCTGGCGACGTACTCGGCGTGTATGCCCGCGATGCAGCGAGCGGCTTGGACGTCTGGCGTGGCGTGGGGGAAGCGACCACACTCAACAGCACCACCGTCCGCTTCCTGCTCACCGTCTATGGCGACACCGATGGTGAGGCGCTCTACCTCCGCTACTACGACGCCTCCGCCGACGGGGTCTATCGCACCGACCACTCGTTCACGTACGAGGCCAACCGCGTCTTCGGCACCATCGCCGCACCCGTCTTCATCGACCGCTTCACGCGCGAGTCCGGCGCCCCCGCATGGACCATAGACCCCGCTTCGTTCGGCTTGTCGATGAGCGTCACGGCACGCGTGGCAGTCGATGGCGTGACGGCCACCGTGCAGGACCGGCTGGCGGCGTTCTCGGGCGGGACGCTGCGCGGCGTGGCGACGCCTGCTCAAGTCGGCCAGGACGCCTTGTTCTTCCTGACCGTCTACGCTGCCGATGCCAGCGAGACCATCGACTTCCGACTCTACGACGCCTCGGCGGACACGGTCTACGCTATCCGCGAGCTGCTGCTGTTCCAGGCGAACAGCCGCCAGGGCAGCGCAACGGCGCCGCTCGACTTGGTCGCCCGCACACAGGACCTCCGGCCCACCCTCGCTCTCTTCCCCGCTGATGGAGCCGAGGCTGCCTCCGCTGAGGTCACGCTCCGCTGGCGCCCCGACCCCGCTGCCACCGCGTACCGCGTGCAAGTCGCCACCGATGCGTCGTTTACTGATCTGCTTCACGATGCCAAGGTGACCCAGCCTGAGCATGCCCTCCCGCTCCTGACCTACAGCACCACGTACCACTGGCGTGTGCAGAGTGTGGCGGGCGTCGATGCCGGGCGGTGGTCGACCTTCCGCTTTGCCACGGCCACTGGGGTCGCCAGCGAGCATGAGGCGCCACTGAGCGGCTTTGTGTTGCACGCCAACCATCCCAACCCGTTCGGGCACGAGACGCAGATCCGCTACACCCTCGGCCAGTCTGCGTCCGTGGTTCTGACCGTGCACGACCTGCTCGGGCGCGAAGTCGCTCGTCTCCAGGACAGTGCACAGCCAGCAGGCACCCACACCGTCCGGTTCACGCCTGCAAACGTTCCCAACGGCCTCTACCTGTACCGCCTGCACGCGGGCACCCAGGTGGCCACCCGCACCATGACCCTCATCCGATAGCCTCCACCTGTCATGCCTCGTGCTTTTCTTCTGCTTACGTGCGCGCTTCTTGCACACTCCGCCCTGGCCCAACCCGACTGGAGCACGCCGTCAGGGTTTGAGCACTCCATGTCCATCACCGCCACCGTGGCGTTCGACGGCACGTTCAGCGCTGCCTCAGCCGACCGCCTCGCCCCGTTCATCGACGGCGAGGTGCGCGGCGTAGCCAGCGGCACGGTGCTGGGCGGACAGGCCTACTTCTTCCTGTCGATTGTGGGCGATACGGAGGGCAAAACGGTGACCCTCAAAGCCTACGATGCCTCGACCGAGCAAGAGCGCGCCCTGTGTACAGAGCTGCGCTTTACTCCCGATGCTTCACGCGGCACCATCAGCGATCCCGTCGTGCTCCACACCGCCGACGGCACCAGCCAGGGGCAGTGCGCGCTCCGCTGGCAGCCTCTCCCCGGCTACGGTCAGAATATGAGCCTCAACGCCGCCGTGACGTTGGAAGGCGTGCGCTCCGACGACGCAAACGACCGCGTAGCCGCCTTCGTAGGCCCCGAGGTGCGCGGGGTGGGCACTCCGTTCGAAGTGGATGGCCAGCAGGTGTTTTTCATCGAGGTGGACGGCGAGTCGGCGTCCGAGACCGTCAGCTTCCAGGTCTACGATGCAAGCACGCAGACAACCTACACGGTGAGCGAGACGACGACGTACACGGCAGGCGGCAGCCAAGGCACGCCCAGCAGCCCCCTGATGCTGACCACCGACGCCGTCCTCCCCGTCGAACTCGTCGCGTTTGAGGCGCATGCCGACGGGGGGCAGGCTTCGCTGCGATGGCGTACCGCCTCCGAAACGAACAATGCGGGCTTCGCTATCGAGCAGGCCGAGGGCTTCGCCTGGCGCGAGTTGGGCTTCGTGGCGGGTGTGGGCATGACATTGACGCCGCAGGCCTACAGCTA
>JBCCMF010000444.1:0-3252 GCA_039026435.1 Bacteroidota bacterium | reverse complement strand
GCTGAGGCCGGTCACCTGCCGGAGGTGCCGTCGGCAGCGGAAGTGGCTGAGGCAGGTGTTGAGTTGGGGAGTATGCAGGCGGTGCTGCTGAAGAAGATTGAGGAGTTGACGCTCTACATGATCGCGCTGGAGAAAGAGGTGCGCCAACTCAAGGCAGAAGCCGCTGAGCATGATGGAAAATGAAAAAGGCCCCGCTGGCGTCAGCGAGGCCCGGGGCCGGTTCCGATCCGATAAGCCGAATTCTGTCGGTCTGGCGGGCTGTGCCCGGGCCTGCCAGACGGGTTGCCATCTATCTGCGCGCGCGGTCACCCGCACGCTCTAGCAGCCTACCCGCGCCATCGGACGAGCCGCCCGGAGGTGGCGCTGCTTGGCCTTGCACCCCATGAGGTTTACCTAGCCGCCCCGGTCGCCCGCGGCGCTGGTGGGCCCTTACCCCACCGTTTCACCCATCACCTGTGCGCCGCCGTTGCCGGCTGCGCCATCGGCTGGTCTGTTCTCTGTTGCACGTGCTGTCACCGCCGAGCGCCGACGATGCCTTCCCGTTAGGAAGCATGGTGCCCTATGGTGTTCGGACTTTCCTCACCACGCCCGAAGCGTGGAGCGGCAACCTGGATCGGAATTTTCGAGGTTAGGAGTTTGAGGTTCGTGCGGCCTGCGGCCTTTTGGGGATGACCAGATGCGCTGGCGAAGGTCCCAAACACCGAAAGCGCGAAGCGCGTCCGAGCCCCGAATCGCTACAAGTCGAGCGTGGCACGCGTTTCGGCGAAGAGGTCTTCGTCTACGATGATGCGGCCCGTGTGCTCGCAGGCGATGATGCGATTGCGCTGGCGGATTTCCACCTGGCGTTGCGGCGGCACGGCGAAGCCGGCAGCGGCACCACGCTCCAGCGGCACCACGGCGCGGCCATCGCGGACGCGACCTCGGAGGCGGCTGTAGGCATGGAGGTAGCGCTGGTCTACGGCCTCGGCGGCGGCATCGCGCTGGTCTTCGATGCGCTTCTGCTCTTGCTTCGTGTCGTTCAGGACCTCGTCCAGCTCCTTCTTCTTCTCGTCGAGGACGGCTTGCAGTTCGTTCTTGCGGCCTGTGGTCTCTTCGATCTGCGCATGCACCATCGGGGCGCTGGCGGCAATCGACTGGAGCTTCAGCTCGGCGTCGATCTTGCGCTGCTTCTGCGCTTCGATCTCCTTGGTGAGGGCGTCGTACTCGCGGTTGTTGCGCACCTGCAACTGCTGGTCCTCGTAGCGGCTCACGAGCATATCGGCATCTTTGATGTCGAGCTCGCTCTGGCGCTTGGCCACCTCGTTCTCCTTGACTTCGTCGTTGAAGTTGCTGATGCGCGTGTCGAGGCCTGCCACCTCGTCTTCCAAGTCGCGGATCTCGTCGGGCAGATCGCCGCGCAGCTTCTTGATCTGGTCGATGCGGCTGTCGATGTGCTGAAGGCGAACCAGGGCTTTAAGCTGCTCGCCGATGCTCGTTTCTTGGACGGTAGCCATAAATTAGGGGTCTTCGGTTGAGTGAGGTACAGCCCGTGAGATACTAGAGAAGCCTACCGAGGTTCTTGCGTAGCCGAAGGAGAAGAAGTGAACGTCTGCATGGGGCTCGTGCGGTGCCGCGTGCGATGCCAGCGCACCGCCGGAAATGCCTCGCTCAGCCGCCCAACGAGCAGCGCCTCGGTGATGGCCTCCGTCTCGTAGTGCCCCGCGTCGATGAGTGCCATCGCGTAGGAGCCGTCGGGACGCATCACGTCGAAGAAGAGGTGGTAGGTGACGTCGGCGGTGACGTAGGCGTCGGCGCCCGCGCGGATAGCGGTCCGTGTGAGGGAGCTGCCCGACCCTCCACACACGGCGACGGTGCGGAGGGGCGTGTTGGGGCGTGGGCCGGCGTAGCGGAGGCTGTCGGCACCAAGCACCGCAGATGTGTGGGCGAGGAAGTCGGCGAGCGACATGGCTTCGTTTAGGGTGCCGATAGCGCCCATGCCCGTCGGCGGATCGTTGGTGCCCGGGTCGGGCTGCAGGAAGCGGATGTCGGTCAGGCCCAGCTGCTCGGCGAGGGCGTACGAGACGCCGCCGTGGGCCGCGTCGAGGTTGGTGTGTGCGGTGTAGAGCGCGATCCCGGCCTCGGCCATGCGGAAGATCAACTCGGGCACGAGCGCGCCCGCCGTCACATTGCGGATCGGCTTGAAGATGACCGGGTGGTGCGTCACGACCAGCTCGGCGCCTATCGCTTGGGCCTCTGCGATGACAGCAGGCGTCAGGTCGAGCGCCACCAGTGCCGTCGTCACCTCCCGCGCCGCATCGCCCACCTGCAGCCCCACGTTGTCGTACGACTGCGCCGTGTCCTTGGGCGCCCACGTTTCGAGGAAGACAGCGATGTTGTGGATGGTCGTCATGAGATCTTTAGATGTGATTCACGGACACAGGCAGGGTTGGAACGAAATCCGAACCCCGAACAGCGCGCAGCGCACGCCAACCCCGATCCTCACGCTTCTACATGCGGCTGGTACTGGTCAGTCTCGCGAACGCGCATCAGCAGGAAAATGCCCACCACGAAAAAGATGAGCACCGTGGAGACGCCGATGCGCTGGCTCGCGAACAGGTACGTGAACTGGCCGACGAGCAGCGGGCCGAGGAACGACGTGACCTTGCCCGAGAAGGCGAAGAAGCCGAAGAACTCGTTCACCTTGTCCGGCGGCACTAGGCGCCCCATCAGCGAGCGGCTCGCCGACTGGTTGGGACCTGCGCTGAGCCCGACCAGAATGCCAGAGATCCAAAACACCGTGAGGCTGGTGGTGGTGACGGCCAGGATGGTGGCAACAATGAGCAGGCCGAGGCTGATATAGATCGTGATCTTGGCGCCAATCTTGTCATCGATAAAGCCGAAGAGGAATGCGCCCAGCCCGGCCGCCAGGTTGAGCGAGATGCCGAACACGATGACATCCGCCGTCGCGAAGCCGAACGTCTCGGCCGCGTAGATGCCGCCGAAGGCGAAGATGGTGACGAGCCCGTCGTTGTAGACCAAACGCGCGACCAGGAAGCGCACGATCTGCTTGTAGTCGCGCAGCTCCGTGAACGTCCGCTTGAGCTGCGCAGCGGCCTCGCGGACGGCCACGCCCGCCGAAACCGTGCTCACGGCGGCGCGGTCCTTGACGAACAAGAACAGCGGCACGCTGAACAGCCCGTACCACACGGCCACGAGCAGATTGGTCGCCCGCACATGCGTCCCGTCTTTCGGCAGTCCGAAGATCGGTGTATC
>JBCCMF010000443.1:0-3254 GCA_039026435.1 Bacteroidota bacterium | reverse complement strand
CGGCGGCTACACGGCGGCCAACCTGCTCAAGTGGTACTGGTGGCGCTTCAACAGCTACGGCTACTTCTGGGGCATGCTCGCGGGCATCCTCTCGGCGATGATCGTCCCGTCGCTCCTGCCCAACCTCACCGCGCTCTACAGCTTCCCCATCATCCTGGTTATTTCGATTATTGGGTGCGTGGCGGGCAGCTACATGACGCCACCCGATGACGAGGCCGTGCTGAAGAACTTCTACCTCAAGGTGCGGCCGTGGGGCTTCTGGAAGCCGATCCACGACAAGGTGGTGGCGGAGCATCCCGAGGTGCAGCACAATGGCGACTTCAAGCGCGACATGGTCAACGTAGCCGTGGGCATCGTGTGGCAGACCGTGCTGACCGCCACGGGCATCCTGCTCGTGATCGAGGCGTGGCGGCCGCTGCTCGTGAGCGTCGCCGTCATCATCGCCACGACGGCCTTCTTGAAGCTGAACTGGTACGACCGCCTCCAGGATTACCCCGACGACTACACGCCGTCCGTCGATGAGGCGCCCGACGCCACCGACCGCCGCGTAGCCACCGCCTAGCCCTCTGCATCTTCTGCAATGCCACACACACCGCCCTCCTTCGCCACACGCCTAGCCCGCCTACAGGCAGACCACGCTGCCCTGCTGAGCACACCCAACGTCGCCGTCAACGGCAACGGTATCTTCGAGCGGTACCGCGACCCCGTGCTGACGGCTGCGCACACGCCGCTCACCTGGCGCTATGACCTGGACCCATCTAGCAACCCGTTTCTGATGGAGCGGATGGGCATCAACGCGGTCTTCAACGCCGGGGCGATGCTGCACGACGGGAAATACCTGCTCGTGGCACGCGTGGAGGGCATGGATCGGAAATCGTTCTTCGCCGTCGCCGAGAGCCCGACAGGTGTGGATCAGTTCCGCTTCTGGGACTATCCGGTAGTCATGCCCGAGACCGAAGACCCCGACGTGAACGTGTACGACATGCGCCTCACGCAGCACGAAGACGGCTGGATCTACGGCCTCTTCTGCACCGAGCGCAAAGACCCCGACGCCCCACCCGGCGACCCCTCCTCCGCCGTGGCCCAATGCGGCATCGCCCGGACGCACGACCTGAAGACCTGGGAGCGGCTGCCCGATCTAAAGACCCCCTCAGCGCAGCAGCGCAACGTAGTCCTGCACCCCGAGTTTGTCGGCGGCGAGTACGCGCTGTACACCCGCCCGCAGGACGGCTTCATCAGCGCAGGCAGCGGCGGCGGCATCGGTTGGGGCACCTGTCCCGACATGACCAACGCCGTGCTCACCGGGGAGCGCATCGTCGATGAGCGGCTGTACCACACGATCAAGGAGAGCAAGAACGGCCAGGGACCGCCGCCGATAAAGACACCCGAGGGCTGGCTGCACCTGGCGCACGGCGTGCGGGGCACGGCGGCGGGACTGCGCTACGTGCTCTACCTGTTCGTGACCGCGCTGGACGAGCCGTGGCGCGTGACGCATGCGCCCGCGGGCTACCTCATCGCCCCCGAAGGCGCCGAGCGCGTCGGCGATGTGTCGAACGTCGCGTTCAGCAACGGCTGGATCACCCGCGAGACCGGCGAGGTGTTCATCTACTACGCCTCGTCCGACACGCGCCTGCACGTAGCCACGACGTCGGTAGAACGGCTGCTCGACTACGCCCAGCACACGCCGCCCGACCCGCTGCGCTCGGCGGCCTCCGTGGAGCAGCGCATCGCACTCATCCGCCGCAACAAGGCTTATCTGGGCGGGGTGCAGCGGGGATAAGCTGTACAGTTTATCCGATCAAGTGCCCTCATCTGCTCGAGTGATGGATTCCAATCGCTCGTGCACAATGGCGTCTCTGCCGGGATCTATTACGTGGCCGCTGAGCGCGAGGAGGAAATCAGGATCGTCTAGTAAGCTGGCAAAGGTCTGGCTTAGGTAGCGCCGCACATCGTTCTGTGCTTCCTGTACTTCGCCAACAATGCTGGCCCGCCCGTCGACGACTGCCACGATGTCTTCCAAGTCGTGGCTGCCAACATAATCGCCTCCGCCACGCCCGAAAAATGCTTCGAGCTTCGTCGCCAAGAAATACGGCGCTGTAATCAGCGGCAAGCGCAGGCCGTCCAACTCGTAGGCCTGCGGGTGCTCAAGCGCTGCCGGGTACCACCTGTTGCTGAACCCTAATACGTGCTCATCCGAAGGCATCACATCTACACGTATGCCGCCAAGTGACCACGCGCAAGTTGGGATACCCTCGCCCTGCATCTCTGCAAAGCCGCGCCGGAGCAGTTGGTTGCGCACACGGCCGTCGTAGTCTTGGCGCGAGGTGACTTCGACGATGCAATCCACGTCGTTGGTGACCCGAATGGGCGGGGCGGCAGCGTCTGTGATGAGCAGGCCCACGGCTGCGCCGCCGAGAAACACAAACTCGTCGAGGATGTCATGGAGTGCTTCGGCCACCTGCCGCAGGCGCGCTCGATTGGGGTCGTTGACTCCGAGCATCATCCTCTTGCCTCTGTGCCGCGTCGCTGTACCAGGCGCTCGGTCAGAAGCTGTCCCGCGAGCTTCTGGTCTCGGGCACGACCTACGCGAAGCGCATCGACGAGGGCCAGGACCTCGTAGAAGTGCGGATCGCCTTGGATGGCTTTGGGCGCGTGCTTGTAGAGCGGAGTCAGCGCCTCCCCTCGCATCGTACCCGTTGCGCTCGGCCACACGAGAGGTAGCCCGGCACTCGTCAGCACGTGCTTGAGGGGTGGAGCCGCATGAGCCGTCGGCACCCCCCGTGTTTCTGCACCGCGCTGTGCCGGATAGACGTAGCGCACGCCATGTACGGCAAGGTCTCGGAGGGCTTTCCGATGCACGTCGTGCTTCGATACACCAACTAGACCGGACTGCTGGGCGCTTTTAACGGATCGGTGGACCTGCGAGGGGCTCAGCGATAGTGCAGAGGCCAGCGCCTCATAGGTTTGCTCCTTGCTGCTGACAGCCAGCTTGAGCACTACATAGAGGTCAATGGATCTAAGCATAAAAATTCCATATTCCAGAATATGGAATATAGCAGCGAATGGCGAATGTTGCAAGACTGCGCAGTAGTCAAGATGTTGATATGTACACGTCATCGACATGTCTGCCCAACGTGTCGATAAAAGTGCTATTCCATCGACATATCGCTTTGAGAAGGCGAAAAACAACGCTGTTTTGCGCGGGATGTACCCATGAAACGACAAACCCCGCACATCCAGGAGGACGCACGGGG
>JBCCMF010000442.1:0-3280 GCA_039026435.1 Bacteroidota bacterium | reverse complement strand
GGTGCTCACGAGACGCCGTTTGCGTCTCCGAAAGGCGCACGAGGAGCGCGATCCCGTAGGATCGAGTGACGAGTGGAACGCAGCGGAGGCCGAACGGAGGCCGTGAGCACCGATCAGACCGATTGTCCACACGCCCTAGCCCGTATTTCCTGCGTTGAAGGTTGAGCAGTGAACTATCGCCCCAACACACCTTCAGTGTTTGTACTTGGGCGAGACGAAGACGAGGAGACGTTCCTCACGAAACCCTCTCGCATACCCGGACCCCGCTGGGCGTTTCCGCATTCTGCCTCCCGTCACTTCACCGATCCACCGCTCTGCCGCACCCGCCATGCCGTACATCGCCGCCACCGCCACGGGCTTCCCGTCCCACTACTACCCGCAGGACTCGATCCTCGCCGACCTCCAGGACATCTGGGCCGACACGGGGATCAACCTGAAACGCGTCGCGCGGCTGCACGCCAACACGACCGTCGAGGGGCGCTACATCGCCGTCCCGAAGGCCGACTACCACACGATGAGCGGCTGGAAGGACGCCAACGCGGCCTACGCCGAGGTGGGTGTCGACCTCGGCGCGCAGGTGCTCACGCGGCTCTTCGAGCAGGCCGGCCTCCACGCCAGCGAGGTGTCGATGCTGTTCTCGGCCTGCACGACGGGCATCGCCGTCCCGACGATCGACGCGCGGATCATGAACCGCGTGCCGTTCCGCACGGACCTCAAGCGGGTGCCCGCCTACGGGCTCGGGTGTGCGGCGGGGGCGGCGGGGCTCGCCCGCGTGGCGGACTATCTCCGCGGTCACCCTACCGAGGCCGCCGTGCTGCTCTGCCAGGAGTTCTGCTCGCTCACCATCCAGAAGCAGGACACGACCGTCGCCAACCTGATCGCCTGCGGCCTCTTCGGCGATGCGTCCGCTGCGGTGCTGATGGTCGGCGACGCGCACCCGCTGGCGGGCACAAACACCGTCGCGGGCCTACCGACGCAGATCGACCTCGAACAGCCCGAGGGCGACGGGGCCGCGCCCGTAGCAACGCCACGTCCCGACGCGCGCGGGCCGCAGGTGCTCGCCACACGCTCGGTGTTCTTCCCCGAGAGCGAGCGCACGATGGGCTGGGACGTGACCGAGATGGGCATGCGGATCGTCCTGTCCGCCGACGTGCCCGACGTGGCCGAGGCGGCCGTCCCGCCGCACGTGACGGCGCTCCTCGCCGAGCACGCCCTCACGCTGGCCGACGTGGACCGCTGGCTCTGCCACCCCGGTGGCCCGAAGGTGATCGGGGCCATCGAGCGCGGCCTCGGCCTGGACGACGCGGCGCTCGGCATGAGCCGCGACGTGCTCCGCCGCGTGGGCAACGTGTCGTCGGTGTCGGTGCTGCTGATCCTCGACCGCGTGCTGCGCCAGTGCGACCACGCGGCGGGCGACACGGGCGTCCTCCTCGCGATGGGCCCCGCCTTCGCCGCCGACCTCGCGCTGCTCCGGTGGTGAGCGATGGGCTACCACTACGCCATCTCGACATCGAAGAAGCAGCGCCGGGCCCGGATTTTCTTCGACCGAACACAGAAAGGCCTCCTTGAGCGCGTATCGCATCTACCTAGATGCTCGCTCAGCCAGCGTCAGCGCGCGACCTTGACGAATTGGCCTCTGGATCTGCTCGACACCCCAGACCATGGCCTCGCCCTCACGCCGCACGACCCTGCTCTGGTCGGCGCTATGTTGAGCCAACTCAAGGACGGCGTCGAAGGTGTTTGTTCGGGTCGAGAGGACTGGATCTGTGTAGACACACGCGCCGCTCTCGAAGCCGCTATCGCTCTATGTGATGAGGCTAAACAGCGACAGATTCCCGTCTATCTCTTCATGGTCCCTTGAGTCATGCCCGACCTGATCGGGCATCCATGCGGTCTTAGCGGCAGGCTTGGTGCATCGTATGGATCCCGGATCGAGTCCGGGATGACGTACGTTGGGAAGCAATGAATTGCACTGCGGTCTCATGCCTCGCTCGGGCTTCGTCTACATCCTCGCCAGTAAACCAAATGGGACGCTCTACATCGGGGTGACGAGTGACCTGATGCAACGGATGCAGGAGCACCGCGATGGAGCCGTGGAGGGCTTCACCAAGCGGTATGGCGTCCATCGGCTTGTGCATGTCGAACCATACGAGGACATCCACGATGCCATCGAGCGCGAACGGCGGTTAAAGCGCTGGAACCGCGCCTGGAAGCTGGATCTGATTCGCGCTTCAAATCCGACGTGGCAGGATCTCGTGGAGGACCTTGCTCAGCTACGATGGTAGCTCTTGTCATGCCCGACCTGCTACCTACGTGAACCTGCGGTTTGGGCATCCATGCGGCACCGGCGGCAGGCTTGATGCATCGTATGGATCTCGGATCGAGTCCGGGATGACAAGCATAGGGGTCGAGGCCGTGTGAACGTTTCGCGCGGCGGAGTCTGACTTGGCTGCTCGTGCATACGTTCGCACGTCCCCACCTTCACACGTCTCCTCGTGGCCGACCGCTCCTGGCGCACCGACGCGCTGCTCCTCGCCATCATCCTCATCTGGGGGCTCAACTTCGCCGTCATCAAGGTGGCGCTGGCGGCGCTGCACCCGTTCACGGTCAACATCGCGCGCTTCCTGATCGCGGCCGCGACGCTCGCGGGGATGCTCGCTTGGGAAGGACATCGGTACGGGACGGGGCGTCATGGCCGAGGTGTCCGGGAGGCGTTCGTGGCACCGCTGCGCGACCACCTGCGGGCTGTCATCACGCTGGGGATCACGGGCAACATCTTCTACCAGACGTGCTTCATCCTCGGCGTCAACCTCACGGCGGCGGGCAGCGCAGCGCTCATCATGGCGTCGACGCCGGTGTGGACGGCGCTGATGGCACGCGTCGGCGGCCAGGAGCGGCTGAGCGGACGCGCGTGGCTCGGCCTCGCGGTCAGCCTCGCCGGTACGGTGGTGGTGATCCTCGCGGGTGGCCAGACGCTCGATCTCGGGACCGATAAGCTGCTCGGCAACCTGCTCATGCTCGCGGCGGCGTTGTTCTGGGGGCTCTACACGGTGCTCTCGAAGCCGTTCATGGCGCGCGGGGCGTCGCCGAACGGGCTGGCGTTCTACGCCGTCATGGTGGCGCTACCGGGGATGTATGCCTTTCACCACTTCGGCCCCGGCCTCAATCTGAGCGCTGAGATATTCGATTGTCGCTGCAGTCAGCGTCGTCATGAGACTGTCGAAGGTCTCACGGTCTTCATCCTTTAACTTGTGGGCGGGGGCTTGGTCAGGGGTGCCGC
>JBCCMF010000441.1:0-3312 GCA_039026435.1 Bacteroidota bacterium | reverse complement strand
GTTAGGTCTTCCATCAGCGCCTCGATCACGTCGTACCCGTGTGCGGCCTCCGTCTTGAAGAAGCCATAGCCCGAGAACAGCTTCAGTTTGCGGTGCAGCGCGCTGATGGCCTGCTCGTGCGCGCCGCACTCCTCGGCAATCTCCTTGAGCCGCTCGCCATCGGCGTCGAGGAGCGTGGTGAGCCAGCGGCGGCCGTAGCGGCTGCGGAGCGAGTACGTGCTCTCGGCAGCCGTAGAAGTCAGGTTGAGCGTGTCGCGGAGGGGGAGGATGTCGCCCGGCTCGATCTGGTTGGCGTAGAGGAACACCTCTTGGTCGGGCGACTGGCCGCGCTTGCGGCTGGTCTCGCCGTCGAGCGAGTAGACGCGCACCTTGCCCGGGAAGAGCCGCTTGAGGCCCATCACGTTGGGTCCGCCGCCTTCCTGCCGCGCCGTCCAGCCGTACTCCGAGTGCATGTCGAAGATGAGGTTGACCGCCCGCCCGGTCTTGATGGTGCCGCAGAGCAGGAGCCGCGTCAGGAACGTTTTGCCCGTGCCTGTCTTGCCGAAAACGGCGTTGGAGCGCTCCACGAACCGCGTGAGGTCGATGCAGACGGGGATGCCGTCCATGCCCAACGGCTCGCCGAGGTTGAAGTAGGTGTCGCCGCCCGCGTTGGCCTCGTGGCCGAAGACGCGCGCCACGTCGTCCTCGGTGGCTTTCGCTACGACCGAGAAGTGCGTGGGGACTGTCTTGACGGGTTTCGCCTCGGTAAACTCCTGCTGTTCGCGGTTGGGCATCATCAGCATCGGCTTGAGCGAGACCGTGGCGTAGGTGCCCGTGCCCTGCATCACGCGCCGTAACACCTCGTCGTCTACCGACGGCGGGTTGAGCAGGATGTTGTCGTTGGCCGCGGCGATCTCGACATCCGTGATCATCGAGAAGAAGTCGTACTGCGCGCCTTGGATGACCACGAACGTGCCCGCCACGACGTCCTCGATGCTCTCGCTGGCCTCCAGCTTCATCTCCACCCCCTGGTTGAGCGAGCCGTGGGTGATGACACCGAGTTTGCCGGGACGGTCGTTGAGCATGAGTCAGCGGAGGGGAAGCAGAGCGGGTGAGCGAAGATACAACGTCGGCCACGACCTAATGCACTGCAATCCCGTCAACGCTTGCGCTGCAAGAGCCGCGCGGCGTACTTGGCGGCTTGGCCCGAGGCGAAGCCAACGGCCGCCGTAAGCAGGGCCTTGCGGAGCACATTCCAGAGTACCAACCGGAAGGTGAGGCGTACCGTTTTGGGGAGCAATACAATGGTGGCCGCCGTGCCGATAAAGCCGATGCCGAACTTGATAAAACTGTTGACGAGTTCTTCGCCAGAGACGCGAGGGACAGGCATGGACACCGTGGGCATGATCTGAGTGTGGCACTACCAACGCCTACGATGGCGTTTTCGATGCATCGCAGCAGACGCCGCCGCCGCGCACCATCGGCAAGACGCCATCTTAGTCGAATATTGGCAATTGCTGAGCATGGAGCAGCTAAATTGAGGGCTGTGCAGTCGCACATCCGTTACCAAGTATACGTAGAACCGATACAGAGAGACCCCTATGAAATTGACGGTCATCGGCGCAGGGAATGTAGGCGCCACCGTTGCTGAGTGTGCCGCCCGGTACGATGTGCTCGACGAAGTCGTGCTGGTAGACATCAAGGAGGGCGTACCCCAGGGCAAGGCCCTCGACATGTGGGAAGCCGCCCCGATCCACGGCTTCGACACGCGCCTCGTGGGCACCAACGACTACGACGCCACGGCAGGCTCCGATGTATGTGTCATCACCGCAGGCATCCCGCGCAAGCCCGGCATGAGCCGCGACGACCTGCTCAAGACCAACGCCAACATCGTAGGCACGGTGACCGAGCAGTTTGTGGCCAAGAGCCCCAACGCGATCATCATCGTGGTCTCGAACCCGCTCGACGTGATGACCTACGTCGCCTACATGAAGAGCGGCTTCCCCAGCCAGCGCGTGATGGGCATGGCGGGCGTGCTCGACACGGCCCGGTACCGCTCGTTCATCGCGATGGAGTTGGGCGTCTCGGTCAAAGACATCAGCGCCTTGTTGATGGGGGGCCACGGCGACACGATGGTGCCGCTGCCGCGCTACACCACCATCGGCGGCATCCCGCTCCCTGAGCTGATGGAGGCCGACAAGATCGACGCCATCGTGCAGCGCACCAAGACGGGCGGTGGCGAGATCGTCAAGCTGATGGGCACCTCCGCGTGGTATGCGCCAGGCGCCGCTGCCGCGCAGATGGTGGAAGCCATCGCCAAGAACTCCATGCGCGTGCTGCCCGCCGCCGTGTGGCTCACGGGTCAGTACGGCGTCAACGACATGTTCATCGGCGCCCCGGCGCGTATCGGCCGGAACGGTGTGGAAGAGATCATCGAAGTGGACCTGGCTGACGACGAGCAGAAGCTGATGGATACGTCGGCCGCACACGTGCAGGCTAACCTCGATAACCTGGCTCGCCTTGGTCTGTAAGTGCTCATCCGAGCAAACGTGCAGCTGCTTGCGTCGCTGTGCGTTTTGCTCGTTCTTGACGAAGACGACGCACGGTGAAACACCTGGACTATTCGTGCGCGTTTGAACTTGAAGCCCGTTTTTGCCATCTGTCCCACAACCTCCGCTACGCGCATGAAACGTTTCCTCACGCTCCTTAGCCTTCTCGTACTTGTTGCTGTACCCGCACAGGCCCAGTTCCTCATCGGCCCGCATGCCGGGTTCAACCTCGACTCCAGCGACCTCGCGGTCGGTGCCTCTGCTCAGTTTGACCTAAACATCGGCGACTACGAACTCGTTGGCAATCCTAACGTGGACTTTTATCTTTTCGAGAACGACATCAATCGGACACGGCTTAACCTCGATGTGTTGTACCCCTTTGGTTTGCAAAGCCTTGTGCCCTACCTGGGGGCGGGCTTGTTGATCGAGTTCGAGTCTGAGGAAAACTCGGATGCCGACGAGACCAACCTCGGGCTGAACCTAAAAGCAGGTGCCCTGCTTGAGTTGGAAGACTCGCCATTTATGCCGTTTGCCGAGCTTACCGCCATTGTGGGTGGCAGCTTGGCACTCCGAGGTGGCATTATGTTCACGCTCGGGCAGTAAATCAAGCGCCTGAATGCTAGCATAGAGGGGTCGGTGTGCAGCTTGCGCATCGGCCCTTTTTTGTAGGTCAACGAGCAGTCAACGATGTTGCGTGCGCGGCGTGTGCGCCGTACCATACGACCCCGCTCGCGCCTGATACCTCCCACGATCAATCGCACGTTCACGGCACCCGCATGGCTAC
>JBCCMF010000440.1:0-3323 GCA_039026435.1 Bacteroidota bacterium | reverse complement strand
CTGCGCTGCAGGACACGTACAGTCCCCGGTTGGATCGAGCGCGCTGCGTGGTCTTCGTGGCGGACCACGGCGTGGCGGAGGAGGGCGTGAGCGCTTATCCGAAAGCCGTGACGGCAGAGATGGTGCGCAACTTCGTCCGAGGCGGCGCGGCGGTGACGGCGCTGGGCCGTGCTGTAGGTGCCGAGGTCGAGGTGGTGGACGTGGGGACGGATGCCGATCTGGATGAAACCGAAGGAGGGAGCGCACGGCTCATCCATGCGAAGGTGCGACGTGGCTCGCGCAATCTCCTGCACGATCCGGCGATGACGGAAGACGAACTGCGTGCTGCCTCGGAGGCCGGGCGATACGCTGTCCGGCGAGCGCATGCCGACGGGGTTCAGGCGCTCGCGCTCGGCGAGATGGGCATCGGTAACACGACATCGGCCTCGGCGCTGCTGGCGGCGCTGACGGGGTGCTCGGTGGATGAGGCTGTCGGCCGAGGCACGGGGGTGAGTGACGAGCGGATCGCGCACAAGCGGGCCGTCGTGGCGCAAGCGCTGGCGCGCCATCGAGCTACTGGCGATAGCAGTACGCACGGCACGCTGGCCTCGCTGGGCGGACTGGAGATTGCCGCGCTCGTCGGCGCCATGCTGGAGGCGGCGGCGCGGCGCATGTTCATCGTGGTGGATGGGTTCATCGTGACGGTGGCGGCGCTGGTCGCCGTCCGGCTGGGGCAGGAGACGAAGCAGCCCGTGGCGCCCGTGCTGTTCTTCGCGCATGAAGGCGCCGAGCGTGGTCACAAGCACGCCCTGCAGGCCTGTGCCGAGGCGGGGTGCGACGCCCGACCGCTGCTCCAGCTAGACCTGCGGCTCGGCGAAGCCAGCGGCGCTGCGCTTGCGCTGCCGCTGCTGCGGTGCGCCTGCGCGCTGTTCGACATGGCATCGTTTGCCGAGGCCGAGGTCTCCGGCGCGCTCTCGGAGGAGGCGGACGCATGAGCACTCCCACTACTGATCAGCAGCCGTCATGGGCACGGCAGCAGCTTCGGGCGTTCCTCACGGGCGTGATGTTTCTGACGCGCCTCCCGTGCCCGGCGTGGGTAGGACACGACGCCGAATACCTGGCCCGGTCCACGCCATACTTCCCCGTGATTGGCCTGGCTGTTGGGCTGTTCGGAGCCGCAGTCTATCTCGCCGTCGCGCTCCTATGGCCGCCTCTGATCGCCCTGGTCGCCGCCATCGCCGCGACGGTCTGGCTGACGGGCGCCTTCCACGAGGACGGCCTCGCCGATACGTTCGATGGCCTGGGCGGCGGCTGGACGGTGGATGAGATGGTGACGATCATGAAGGACAGCCGGGTTGGCACGTACGGCGCCGTCGCGCTTGTGCTGACGCTCGCGGTTAAGCTGGGTGCGCTTGCTGTGGTGGTGCCCAAGGGTGGGGCAGCGGTGGCGGGGGCGCTCGTCGCGGGGCATGTGTTGGGGCGGTGGTCGAGCCTGCCGCTCATCTGGCGGCTTCCATACGTGCAGCACAGCGGGGCCAAGAGCAAGCCGTTTGCGGCCAGCGTGACGGCCGGGCGGCTGGTGGTGGGGACGCTCGCCGCGCTACTCTTCGTGGGCGTCGCGCTGCATTGGCAGGCCGTGCCCGCTTTCGGCACAGCAGCGGGCGTAACCGTAGTCGGCGGGCGCTACCTCCGGCGCACCCTCGGCGGCATCACCGGCGATGCGCTCGGCGCGGTCAACAGCCTGACCGAGGCGGCGGTGTACCTCGCCCTTGCGGCAGGCTCTGGATCACTCGCCCTCGCCGAGGTCTTGCCATGAGCACGCCCGCTCCGCTGTGGCTCGTCCGCCACGCCCCGACAGCAGCACCGCCCGGTCAGATCGTCGGTCACCTCGACGTCGCACTCTCTGCTGAAGGAACGACCGCTGCCGATCAGTTCGCCAAAGCCCTTGCCGATGCGTGGAGTGGCGATCCGCCGCGCCTGATCACGAGCGACCTCGTGCGGGCACGCGCCACAGCAGCACCGCTCGCTGCGCGCTGGGGATGCACGCCGCAGGAAGACGACCGTCTCCGCGAAGTCCACTTCGGGCGCTGGGAAGGGCAGACATGGGACGCCGTGGAGCAATCCGACCGGGCGGCGCTCGCAGCGTGGATGAGCGATTGGGTGGATACGCCACCGCCGGGGGGCGAGTCGTTCCGCACACTGCTGACGCGGGTAGACGCGTGGCTGGCCGATTTCGTCGCACGCCCTGTCCGTCCCACACTTGTCGTGGCCCATGCGGGAGCACTCCGGGCGCTCATCTGTTCTGCCCTGGGTCTGCCTCCTGGTGCCGCCTTCGGCTTCCGCTTCGAGCATCTCCGCGCAGCCCGGCTCGACCGCCAGCCCGGCGGCGGGTGGGCACTCGCGCTCCTGGGCGCGCACGCCAGGCATGTTCACCCTGTCAACCCCAACCATACGTCGTCTGATGTCCACACCTGAAGCGTCTCGCTCCAGTCCACGCCTGTTCACGCCACGGTTTGGCGCGCTGTGCGGGCTTGTGGTGCTTGCCGTCCTGTCGCGCTGGCTCCCCCACCCGCCCAACTTCACGCCCATCGCGGCGCTGGCGCTTTTCGGCGGCGCGCACTTCACGCACAAGGGATGGGCCTTCGCCGTTCCGATGGTAGCCATGCTTTTGGGCGATGCCTTGATTGGCTTCCACAGCCTGATGCCCGTCGTCTACGGCGCGTTTGCCGCCACGGTTGGCATCGGGTTGCTCCTGCGCCGCCGCCGCTCGCCGCTGCGCGTTGCCGGGGCCACGCTGGCGGGGTCGGTGCTGTTCTTCGTGGTGACGAACTTTGGGCTCTGGGCGATTGAGAGCTTCTACCCGAAGACGCTCGAAGGCCTCGTGGCGTGCTACGTCGCGGCGCTCCCGTACTTCTACAACACCCTCCTCGGCGACGCCTTCTTCACGGCGGTGCTGTTTGGCGGGTTTGCCCTGGCCGAGTGGCGGTTCCCCGTGCTCCGCCCGGCCACGTACCAGTTGGCCTCATGAGAATCGTATCCCTTTTGCCCAGCGCGACTGAGATCGTGTGTGCCCTCGGCCTCGAGGACCATATTGTCGGCGTGACGCACGAATGCGACTGGCCCGCTCCCGTGCGCGGCCTGCCCATCGTGACGCGCACGCTCATCCCACACGACGCGACCAGCGCCGAGATCGACGCGCTCGTGCGCGAGCGGCTGCAGACGCAGGTGGCGCTCTACACGCTCGACGAAGACACCCTCGCAGCCCTTGCCCCCGACCTCATCGTGACGCAGGCGCTGTGCGATGTGTGCGCCGTTGCCGAGGCTGAGGTCGCCGCCGCCGCGTG
>JBCCMF010000439.1:0-3366 GCA_039026435.1 Bacteroidota bacterium | reverse complement strand
CTTGGGGGTTTGGCGATTTCCAAGTCAACGCTGCTGTGGCAGGCCCGTGTCCTCGTTAAGGCGACGAACAGAGGCTAGCGCCCAAATCTTGATCTACTGAGTCTCATTGATCCGCAGGGGTGAGGGTGATGGCACCGCCTTGGCGTTCGATAGCGACACCGACAAAGGCTTCCAGGGCCTCCAGCGCCTCGTCCAGCGAGAGATCGGTGAGGTCGGTCGTGACGGGGACCTGGGCCAGCGCAGAGTCGGCGACTACGAGACGGATGCCGTGTACCTCGGCAAGCGCGGCGGCGACGTCCGCCAGCGACGCGTCGTCGAAGCGCAGCGACGCCACAACAGGAGCATCGCGGGCAGGGGTGAGGGCGTCGAGTCGCACGGGACTGATGCCCAGCGACGCACGAGCCATGTGCCCCGCCTCCAACACCACCTCGCCCTCGGCATCCACCGAGCGCACGGCCACGCGGCCTTCCTCTACCGAGACCACCATTGCCGCATCGTTCGCGCCTGAGTCGACCGTGAACGTCGTGCCTAGCACCCGCGTCGAGCCGTGCTGCGTCTGCACGACGAACGGGCGGGCTACGTCGCGCGTGACCTCGAACCGCGCCTCGCCCACCAGTTCGAATTGCCGTGCCGACGGGTCGGGCTGCGTCAGCGTGGTCTCGGGACCGAGGCGTACCTGTGACCCGTCGGCCAGCGTGATACGGGCGTTTTGCGTGGACATCGTGGTCCAGGTCTGCGCGAGTTCGGGGGCCGCTCCAAGGCCCGCATCGCCCAACGTCAGGGCAGCCCAGATGCCACAGGCGATGAGCGCGACAGCCATCGTGGCCTGCACAGCGCCGAAGCGCCGACGGCGGCGGACGGGTGCGCGGCGAGTTCGGGCGGGTGCTCGCTCATCGCGGTAACCGTCTCCGCCAGCCTGTTCGGTCTGCTGCCGCACGGCCTCCCAGTTGCTCACGAGTGCCTCAGCAGAGCTATGTTCGAGAGCGTCTGGCTTCGCCGCCTCATGGACCTGCCGCACGCGCTCGAAGGCCGCTTGCCGCGCAGGATCTTCGGCCAGCCAGCGTTCCAGAGCGCGACGCTCGGCAGGCGTGGCCTCGCCGTCGAGGTAGCTTGTGATGCGCACCCAATCGTCGTGCTGCATAGGTGTAGGTGGGTTGATTCACCTACAGAGCACCGCCACGACGCGGATGTACTACGAGCGCGTCACATTTTTCTCACAATCTCGTGCGATGGACAACGCCCTGGTTCCCGCCTTGTCCATTCACATCGCGACGTGCGGCCCAACGTCGTCATACCGAGCGCAGAACCATCGTACCGCGCTGGTATCACCTGCACGCTGGTCTACGGCAGCAGCTCGGGCGGGATGGCGTCGTGGATCGACCGGAGCGCTTGGGCCAGCTGGTTGCGGACCGTGTGGCGCGACGTCTGCATGACCGCGGCGATCTCGGCGTACGACAGTCCGTGCTCATGGCGCAGCAGAAACGCCTCCCGCCGACGGTCCGAGATCTGATTCACGGCGCGTACAACGGCGGCGGTCAGTTCGTCGTTGCTCGCTGTCTGCGCTGATTCAGTGAGATGCTGTGCGTCGTCGAGGTCGGTGAACCGGAGCGCCCACCGCGTGCGCCCCCGCTTGGCGTTGAGCGACAGGCTGCGCGCCGCGCGGAACAGGTACGCCCGCAGCGATGGATCGGCCACAAGCTCGCGCCTTCGACGCCACACGCCCACGAACACATCCTGCACCACCGCATCGGCCTCATCGTCCCCGGCTACCGATGCCGCAAAGACCCGCAGCGAGGTGTGGTAGCGCTCAAAGAGCACCTTGAAGGCGCCGTGATCGTCGGCTTGGATGCGTGCCAACAGATCGGCGTCGCTCTGCGTCTCAGAGGCCTCCCGGTCGCGTCGGCGCGGACGAGCGTCTGCCCATCCAGGATCATCAGACGACAAGAAAGACAGCAGCATTCGCCCACACGGTTTCGTCGATCGCGTGTAAACGTATCACTATTTAGACTCATTCTCCCTGTTTGAAGCCTGATCTTTATCGATAAATCTTGGTCACGCCGCGTAAAGCAGAGTCCTTCTATTCGTAGCGCAGGCTGTCGACCGGGTTTGTCCGCGCGGCGCGGAAGCCTTGGTAGCTCACGACGCTGCCCGCCAGCAGCAACGCCAACACGCCGCCCAGCACGAAGAGCGTTGGCCCCAGTTCGATGCGAAACACGAAGTCGTTGAGCCACTGCTGCATGACGATGTATCCTGCAGGCACCGCGATGATGATCCCGAGCACGACCATCACCAGAAACTCGCGCGTCACCAGCCCGACCAGCGAGGGGACCGACGCCCCCAGCACTTTGCGGATGCCGACCTCCTTGGTGCGGCGCGCGGCAGTGAGCGCCGCCAGCCCCAGCAGCCCGAGGCAGGCTAGGAAGATGGCCACCAGGCTGGCATAGCGGACGATGTTACTCCAGCGCTGGTCGTCCTCGTAGTACTGCTGCATGTCTTCGTCGAGGAAGCGGTAGCGGAACGGGACATCGGGGATGGCGGCCTGCCACGCTGATTCCGCCGCGGCGAGCCCACCCGCCACATCGCCCGGGAGCAGCCGGATGTAAATGTAGTTCACGCCGAAGAAGCTGTGGAGCATGAAGATCGCGGGCGCGTGGTCCTGGTAGAGCACGTTGTAGTTGAAGTCTTCCACCACGCCAATCAGTTGCCCGACGCCCATGCCGTCCATGCCCGGGAGCACGGTACCCAGCGGCTCCTCCAGGCCGCCGTTCTTCTGTCTGTAGTCGTCGAGCGCCGCCTGGTTGACGATCACGTACGAGCTATCCGCGCTGGTCGAAGGATCAAACGGACGCCCTTGCGCAAAGGCGATGTCGAAGACGTCGAAGTAGTTCGCCTCGACGGTGAAGATGTTGAGGGTGTACTGATGGTCGCCGTGCGTGTAGCGCGTCCCGATGGAGCCGCTCCAGCCCATCGACACCCCGGCTGCCGTGACCCCAGCGATGCGCGGCTCATTGGCTAGCTGCTGCTGCAGGCGCTTGACCATGCGGCGCCCGTCCATCCCCTCCGTGTTGATCTGGAGCATATGGTCGCGGTTGAAGCCGAGGTCCATCGTTCGGGTGTGCTGCATCTGCTGCTGCATCACCAGGGTGCTGATGATGAGGAAGACCGATAGTGCAAACTGGATCACCACCAGCGACCGCGTGAGCACGTTGGTGCCCCCCAGCTTCAGCCGTCGCCCGAGGGTCTCGATGGGCCGGAAGCCGGAGAGGAGCAGCGCAGGGTAGCTGCCCGCCACCAAACCCGTCACCAGCAGCAGCAGGACGAGAATACCCACCACCTCCACGTCGAACGCGTCCGCGAGGGTGTACG
>JBCCMF010000438.1:0-3372 GCA_039026435.1 Bacteroidota bacterium | reverse complement strand
GTCGCCCATGCCGACGAGGCCGAGCGTCCGGCCGTGCGCTTCTTGGCCCTGATACTGCCGCCGCCGCTCCCACGCGTCGGTCTTCACCCAGCGATATAACAGATCTGCGCGGCGCAGAGCAGTGAGCATGAGCAGCATGGTATGCTCGGCCACCGCCAGCGTCGTGCTGCCCGGCGCATTGATAACCGGGATGCCGCGCTCGGTCGCCGCCGCCACGTCGATGTTGTCTACCCCCACGCCTGCGCGGGCAATCGCCTTGAGGTCGGGCGAAGCGTCCATTACCGCCGACGTGACGCGCCCGCGCCCGCGTGTCAGGATGGCGTCGGCGGGGACGAGCGGATCGTCGGGCAACAGCACCGTGCCCGTATCGGCGAGCACCGCCTCGGCGTCGGGGTGCAGGCGTTCCAGGAGGCGGATGGTCACGCGTTATCCTCGTGGTAGAGCGTGCCCGACTCGGCCTGCAAGCCCCGCGCATCGTCGCGGTTGGAGACGTAGAGCCCCTCGTGCTGCTGCACCAGCTCGGCATCGGCCTGGATGTCGTCATCCAGCGGCGTGCCCGGCGCCGCCGACACCTCCAGCAGGTTGCCCGACGGGTCGCGGATGAACATCTGCAGCGCGCCATCCGGCAGCCGCCGCACCTTGCCCCAGGGGGCCGTGTCGATCCGGCCCAGCGCCTTCATCTGTCGGAACAGTCCGTTGAAGTCGTCCACCTGGAAGCAGACGTGCCCGCGAAACGAGAACACATCCTCCCACTCGGTCAGATGGAGCTGCTGCGCGTCGTTGAGCTTGTAGAACTGCGCCGGGTAGTCAAACTTGAACGCCGGAAGCGGCTCGAGGCCAAGCTCATCCGAATAAAACTGGACGGCTTCCTCCAGATCGCTGACGACGAGCGTGACGTGGTTGATGCGTGTGATGGCCATTGGGGTTCGGGGATTGGTCGAGGTGAGCGTTTTCTTAGGTCAAGTGTATTTCAACAACTCGACTTGCGACTTACAGGGTTGTCATCTCGAGCGAAGTCGAGGGATCTCCCACGCGTAGGTTCTGCAAGACATCAGAGGGGGAGATCCCTCGGCTCTGGCCTGCGGCCTCCGCTCGGGATGACATCTCACGGGCGTTCGCGAGATCAAGCAAAACTCGATGTTTGATACAAAAGGTATGTTTAAGCGAAAAATGGTCAGGATAGCAGCGCGAAAACCGAAAGCGAGCGTCCCAGCTCCCAATCCCGAAACCGCGAGCGTCCCAAAACCTAAAACCGAATCTCCTCATTGCGCATATTTGTCGAGGAAGGCTTGACGCACCGTGACGCCGAGGCCAGGACGTGTGGGCGCGGGCAGGGTGCCGTCGGCGAGCGCGGCGATAGGCTCTTCAATCATCTCGTGGAGCATCGGGTTGCCGCCGAGCGAGAACTCTAGGATCACGGCAGCGGGCGCCGCAAAGGCGATGTGGAGTCCGGCGTGGAACGACAGCGCCGAGCCCCACAGGTGTGGCGCCACCTCCACCTGGTAGGCGTGCGCGAGGTGGCACACGCGCATCGTCTCGGTGATGCCGCCGATGATGGCGGCGTCGGGCTGGGCCACATCGATGCAGCGGGCGTCGATGAGGTCGCGAATGTCGAAGCGCGTAAACTCGCTCTCCCCCGCCGCGATGGGGATGGTGGTCTGCGCACGCACCTCGGCCAGCCCCACGCGGTTGTCGCTATTGACGGGCTCCTCGAACCAGCGGAGGTCCACGTCTTCAAGCTGGCGGCAGAAGCGCCGCGCCTGGGGCACGCTCATGGTGCCGTGGGCGTCCACCATCAGCCCGATGTCGGGGCCAAGGTGATCGCGGGCGGCTTGGACACGGGCGACGCTGTTCGCCACCGAGCCATCCATGATGCCGACGCGCATCTTCACCGCGCGGAAGCCGTGCTGGGTGTAGCCTTCCAACTGTGGACCGATGCCTTCAGCGTCGGCCCAGCCGCCGCTGGCGTAGGCAGGCATGTGGTCGCGGCAGGCGCCGCCGAGCAGTTCCACAACGGGCACCGCGTGGCGCTGTCCCGCGAGGTCCCACAGCGCGGTATCGACGCCGCTCATGGCCGAGACGAGCAGACCACGCCGACCGAGCACGGGGAAGCCGCGCCCGTGCTGGAGCGCGTAGTGCGCCCGCGTGTCGTTGTACATCACCTCCCACAAGCGGTTGATGTGCCGCGCATCCTGCCCGATCAGCAGCGGCCGCAACTCGCTCCGCACGCAGGTGACGATGGACGCGCCCGAGCCCGTGCTGCCTACCGCCGCCTTGGCCTCGCCGTAGCCCTTGCGCCCATCGGCGGTGGTGACGACGACGACGGTGGCATCGAAGTGCGTGAGCAGGCCGAAGTCAGAGCGGTGCTGCCGCTCCTCGGGGATGGGCGCACGCAGCCAGTACGCCTCGACGTCGGTGATGCGAGAGGAGGAAGCAGCCATCAGATCAGCGGGAGCAGCACATCGGCCGATTGCTTGACGAGGCGGTCGTAGAACGGCGTGCTGATGACGTTGCTGCCGTGGTCTTCCAAGAACTTGCGCTCGCTCTCGGTGATGCCTTCGGGATCGGTGTCGATGGCATCGGTATGGGGGTTGGCGGGCGTGCGGTCCACGGGCGGGCTGAACTCGACCGAGATCGCGCCGTCGTAGCCTGTGGCCTTGACGGCGTCCATGAGCTTGGGCCAGTCGAAGTCGCCCATGCCGGGCGCCATGCGGTTGTTGTCAGCCACGTGGACGTTGGCGATGCGGTCGCCTGCGCGCTCGAACATGGCGAAGGTGTCGGCCTCTTCGATGTTCATGTGGAACACGTCGAGGCAGATGCCGCAGTTGGGCCCGACGGCCTCGGCCAGCGCCAGCGCTTGGTCGCCCCGGTTGATGAAATACGTCTCGAAGCGGTTGATCGGCTCGATGGCCAGGCGCACGCCCAGCGGCTCGCTGTGCACGTAGATGGCCTGCATCGTCTCGATGGCCCAGCCCCATTCCTCGTCGGGCGTGGCATCGGGCACGAGCTTACCCACCGTGCCTGGCACAATCGACATCACCTCGCCGCCCAGTTCAGCCACCATCGTGATGCAGTCCTTGACGTATTGTACCGAGGCGGCGCGCTGGGCCTCGTCCTTAGCGAGCAGGTTGCGCTCCTCCAGCATCAGCGTCACCGAGCCCCAGCAGGCCACACCGTACGAGTCGAGCAGCGCCTTGACCGCCGTCGTGTCGTATTTGTAGGGCTCGCCCTGTATTTCGATGCGCTTGTAGCCGTACTTCGCCAGCCGCGCCACGGCGACGTCCAGCGGCTCGACTTTCATCCAGTTGTGAATGGCTAGATCCATGCCGGTAGAGCTGATTTCGGAGAGGACACCGTTGGAGTCTATCGCGT
>JBCCMF010000437.1:0-3382 GCA_039026435.1 Bacteroidota bacterium | reverse complement strand
GCATGAAACTCCAGCGTCTGGCCGATGGGGTTCGCATCGCCAAAGTATTTCTGGGCTGTAGTGGCGGAGAGGTAGACCTTGCCTGGTGACGCCAGAGCGCCATCAGCCTCGCCTCGGAAGATGTTGAGGTCGAACATGCTGAAGAACGTGGAATCGGCGTAGCCAATGCCCGGCTCGCGGTACAGGACCCGCTCCCCGGTGGGCGGCGTGTAGATGACGGTGTTGGAGCCCCAGTTGGGATGGTAGCGCGTGACGTGCTCTACCTCCGGCAGATTATCTTCCATCAGTCCGCGCAGGGCGTACCACGTGTCTACGCTGCGCGAGTCGATGCCGCCCTCTACGTTGCCGTCCGACACGACGCGGTAGAGCTGATCGCTCTTCTCATGGAACGTGTCGTAGCTGCTCTCGAAGGCGACGTACTGGAAGATCAGGAGGCAGATCGCCATACCGATAGCGAGCCCGCCGATGTTGAGCGCCGAGAAGAAGGCGCGCTTCTTCAGGTTGCGGGCTGCGATTTTGGTGTAGTTACCCAGCATGGTGGCACCGAAGTAGGATCGTTCGAGTAGGAAAGCGGGTGTGGACTTGACGAGTTGCCAGACCGTCCAGCTCAGTGCAGAGCTGCGGCCTTCCTCATCGCTGATGTAGGCGAAGGCCTCGGCGAAGTCGCCTAAGAGGATGTCGCGGCGGCCGCGTGGGGCGAGGTGCTCCAGCAGCCAGACGGCCCAGCCGGGAAGCGGGTGTTGCGGCCCGGTCATCCGACCAGCCGCAGCTGCGTGGCGATGTGCTCGGGCAGGCCCGTCCACATGGCGTCATGCATAGCCCGTGCCTCGCGCAGCATCGCCAAGCCCTGGTTGGTGATGACGTACCGCTTGCGGGGGGCGCCCCATACGCTCGGCGGTCGCAGCTCCCTTCTCCGTCTTCAACATGCCCTTGCGCACTAAGCGATCGAGCGGCACGTAGACGCCGCCGACTGAGAAGCGCTTGCCCGAGACCGCCTCCACCTCATCGCGGATGTTGAGCCCGTAGGCGTCCGCCTGCAGACGGCACACCACGAGGAGCAGAAGTTCTTCGGTTCGGGAAATGAGCTTCATCAGGGGACCTGCGCTCTTGGCTTTTTCTACTAAGTAGAGAAAGTATAAAAGTTACGCAAGGCCGCAGAATTATTTCGCCTCCCTGAGCCGGTGGCCGCAATCTGAAGTGAGGGCCCCTTGGCAATTTGTCAGCCTGTTTTCCATCTCACCCTGGCCCTCTCCTCCTTAGGAGAGGGAACGCATTCTGGCACGTCGGGCTCAGAGCAACTCGTCTTTGCTAACGCGAGTGGAGCGAACCATAGTGGACAAGAAATGTCACCAACGCGCCCCCTCTCCTTGACAGGAGAAGGTTGGGGTGAGGTAGATTAGCCCTGCCGTCAACCCTCGTGTCGTCCTCACTCTGTCCCTCTCCCAGCTCCCGGGAGAGGGGACGTAGGCCTGTCACTCCTACCACAATTTACAGGCGCTATCAGGCTGATACCTCGCGGCTAGATCCACGAGCAGAGCGAGCTACCTGCTCTCATGAGTGCCGTAAACGAGCCCCCTCTCCTATAAGCTAGGAGAGAGTCGGGGTGAGGTAGATTACCAACTGAGGTGCAGCCTCTACTTCACCAGCGACACCATCTGGCTCTGCACGAAGCGCTCGCCGCGCACGCGCACCACGTACACGCCACTAGCCCAATTGCTGCCGTCCACCGAGAACGCGTGCGAGCGGGTTGCAGCCAGCTCGCCCTCGAAGACGCGCTCTACCTCGCGGCCCAGCGCATCGTACACCGCCACCGACACCTGCTGCGCTTCACGTACGCGCAAGCTGAATTGCGCCGACGGGTTGAACGGATTCGGATACACCGGAGACAGCACAAACGTCTCGGCCATCTCCAGCGTCACCTCTACCTCCGGGCTGTAGTCGAACGAGCCGTCGAAATCCAACTGCCGCAGGCGGAAGCGGTGCTCGCCCGGCACCTCGGAGACGAAGCGGTGGGCGTAGGCTTGCTCGATGGTCGTGGTGCCCGCACCGCTGACGAATGCCACCTCCGTCCACGCGGCCTGCTCGGGCGCTTGATGCTCAATGGCAAACCCGGCGTTGTTCGTCTCGCTGGCTGTGGTCCAGCCCAGCAGCACATCGCCATTGTCGAGCGTGGCGGTGAAGGCGGTGAGGTCACCGGGGAGGGCGGCCACCCTCTGGATCTCGACGGCGCCGATGTCGCAGCCGTTGGTGGCATCGGGGTAGGTGGCGTTGTCGAGCGAGACGGGGCGTGCGTCGCCGCGCTGGTCGGTGCTGGCGGCGGCGCAGTTGCCTGCATCCACGGCGGAGCTGTTTTCGAGCGGGGCGTGCGTCTGCGTGGGGCCGCCGTTGTCTTGCAGCCCGCCGACGAGCGGATCGGTGTTGATCTGATCGCCGGTGGCGGTGAAGAAGCCGCCGCAGGTGTCGTTGCACAGGTTGTAGCCCTGAGAGGTCACGCCACCGCTCGGTGCGTTGATGTTCTGTCCCTGTGCTTGCCTGAAGAGCGAATTGCCAATCGTAACCGCTTGATTGTTGAGAATGGCAGCACGACTGCCAAGCCGAGTTCGGTTGCCGGCAAAGGTACTGTTCGTGACGGTCGCCGTGCCCGCCGCGTTGTGAATGGCACTGCCACCTTCAGCTGTAACCGAAAGCACCGCATTCGCGCTGAACGTGCTGTTCGTTACGCTCAGCGTCTTGTAATTTGCTATAGCCCCTCCAGCCTTGTTCGCTTCGTTTTCGCTAAACGTACACTGCTCCACGGTCAGCGTCTCGTTGTTACGAATAGCGCCCCCGCGCTCCGATTGGGCGCCACCGTTATCGTGGAAGGCACACGCACGCAGCGTGAGGGTGCCGTTGTTCACGATGCCGGAGCCCGTGGTGATGCCATTAGTAAACGTCACGCCACTGATGGTGACTGTAGCGCCAGCATCCACCGTCAGGAGCCTGTAGTCGCCTCCTGAGTTGCGGCGTACGGTGAGGACGTTGGCTCCCGGCCCTTGGATGATCATGTTGCTGGCAACGGCAGGGAGCGTGCCCGTGAGTTGGATGATGCCTGCCAGACTGCCATCGAACGTGATGGTGTTGGTGTCGGCGAAGCGATTGGCGTAATCGATGGCCTCGCGCAGGCTGGTACCGTCGCCGAAACCGGGGTCGCTCGTGTCATTGTCCTCGTCAGTGAGCGTGTTCACCACAAACGACTCGTTGGCGCTCAGCACGCGGACCGACGGCGAAAACTCGCTCGTGTTGCCGTTGCTGTCGGTGGCGGTGGCCACCACCCGGGCGCCAAGGCTGACGGCCGCTCCAGACGTGAACGAGCCCGTCACAGAGGTGCGCGCATTGGCGCTGC
>JBCCMF010000436.1:0-3389 GCA_039026435.1 Bacteroidota bacterium | reverse complement strand
ACCTCCTGCTGCCACAAGCATCATCGGATCGGCGAAGGCGGTCCCGCTGGAGAACAGGCCGAGGATCAGGATCGTCGAGAACGGCAGCGACAATGCCAGCACCGTCAGCGCGAAGTCGGGGTCGAACGTGGGCGCTTCGGGCGCTACATCGCCGTTCTTCTCCAGCGCCGATACCGCCGACAGGTGCGCGAATGGCCAGAAGCTGCACGCGCTCAGCGGAAAGGCGGCGGCGAGCAGGATGGTCGCGGGGTCGGTGAGGCCGAGGACCGCCACTAGCGCGCCGCTCAGCAGCAGGGTCAGGCCCGCGCGGATGCCCAGCAGCGAGGCGATGAGGCGCACCTCGCCGCGTCGGAGCGTGACCGCCAGGCCGATGAACAGCAGCACCATCGGCGTCATCATGGCGCTCATGCGCAGCAAGGCATCTTGCATAAAGCCGGGCAGCGCCTGCATGTTGAGGCCGAAGCCCAGCAGCAGCAGCGCACCGATCATGACGAGGTTGATCGGCTCGCTCACGAGCGCAACCAGCAGCTCTTTCAGGCGAGACGTCCCCTCCGAGGTCTGCCGACTCCGCTGGTGGTACCAGTGCATGGCCAGTAGGTACAGGCCAATCAGCACAAAGACTTTGTTGCCCACATCGGCGAGGGCGGCTTGCGCGAGGGCCGCATCGCCCAGGTACTCCATCACAAACGGGAAGCACGACAGCCCTGGCGCCAGCGACGGCAACAGCAGCAGCAGCGTGCGGGCACGCGGCGTATCTCGATCAACGCCCACGTACGGCAAGAGCAGATACGTGGCGCCGAGCATCAGCACGTTGAACGCCAACGCTAGCACGGGCAGCATCAGCAGCGAGGAATCAACCTGGATCTTCAGCAAGGCCACAAAGATGGTGGCCGGAAGGGCGATGCTGAGGATGAGCATCTTGATGCCGCTGAGCTGTTCGGGGCTCGTCAGCTTCTTCTTCAACAGTCCCCCGAGCCCGATCAGCAAGAGCAACGACAGGGTGGTTTGAACTGCAGGATACATTGAGGCAGCCGTTGGCGAAGGGATGACGCGCGACGAAGAACGCGCCCCAGATAGCATAATGCAAAATTATTTAAGCCTAAAATACATTATTTGAGTAAATAATTTTACTAAAGAGCGCCAATATCATATTTTCACAACGCGCCGCTTACTGCGCCACCTGTGCGGCTCTGGCTGACGCCTCGGGTTTTTTCGCTGATCTCTTCGTTCTCCATCGTCCTCTTATGCCCCGCTCCATGTCCCGGCGCCAGTGGTTCCGCCGCTCAGGCGCCGCCGCCGCTGGCCTTGCCCTAGCTCCCCAACTCGCTGGCGCTGCCACACCGCTGTCTGCCCCCCCACGCGTGGCGAACGGCCCCATCCGGCTGAGCTCAAACGAGAACCCCTACGGACCCTCAGCGGCCGCACGGAAGGCGATGCAAGCGGCGTTCGAGGAAAGCTGGAAGTACCCGTACGCAGGCGCCGCGAGCGACTTCATCGATCTCATCGCTGAGCGCGAAGGCGTGACGCCAGAGCACGTCATTCTCGGTGGCGGATCGAGCGAGATTCTGCATGCGACAGGGCTGGCGTACGGGCTCCACGGCGGCGAGCTCCTGGCCGCTGCGCCCACGTATGAGGGGATGCCGCGCTACGCCGGGAAGGTGGCCGCGTACACCCATCGGGTGCCGCTCAACGATGCGCTAGAGCACGACTTGGAGGCGATGGAAGGGCGCATCACGCAAGCCGTCAAGCTGGTGTTCGTCTGCAACCCCAACAACCCCACAGGCACCATCGTCGATGCCGCCGCACTGCGCGACTTCGTGACCACCGCCTCGCGCAAAGCCGTCATCTTCGTGGACGAGGCCTACATCGAACTCACCGACGACCCCGCGGCCAACACGATGGTGGACTTGGTGCGGAAGGACCACAACGTCATCGTCTCGCGGACCATGTCGAAGATCTACGGCATGGCTGGGCTCCGCGTCGGGTACGCTCTAGCCCGGCCCGACCTCGCCGATCGCGTCAAGACGTATGGCATGGCGGGACCCAACGTGGTGGGCCTGCGCGGCGCCATCGCCAGCCTGCAAGACGACGCCTTCCGCGAGCACAGCCTGAGCCAGATGCGCAAAGGGCGCCACCTGATCTACGACCTGTGCAAGGAGAAGGGCCGCCAGCACGCCGACTCGCAGACCAACTTCGTCTTCTTCCACACGGGCATGCCCATCCGCGACTTCCAGGAGGCTATGTACGACGAGGGCATCATGGTCGGTCGCGCGTTTCCGCCGTACCTCGACTGGGCACGCGTCAGCATCGGCACGGACGATAACATGGCCGCTTTTGCCACAGCCTTCCGCAAGGTGATGAGCTAGCGTTACCTTCTGGCGACGCGCGGCGGGCATAGCCATTCTCCATTGGAGGATGAGACCAGGATGGGCGATATTGGGCATAACCTGACTGCCCTCGCCTATGGATCGCCCGGACCGCCTCCGTCACATCATGCTCGCGCTGCAGTCGAACGCGTGGCAACGCGCTTTGGACCTAGCCGAAACGGTGGGCGTGAGCACGCGCACCATCTACCGCGACATGCAGGTGCTGGACGACGCAGGCATCCCCGTGGTCGCTGTGCCGGGCAAGGGCTACAGCCTGTTCGAGGGCTACGTGCTCGACCCCGTGGCGCTCACCGCCGACGAAGCCGCTGTGCTCGCCTTGGCCGCTGAGGCGGCGCCCAGTGAGCTATGCCAGCTACACCCCACCGCGCTGCAGACCGCACAGCAAAAGCTGACGGCCAGCCTCCCCGCCTCGGCACAAACTTCGCTCGATACGCTGCGTGCCGAGTGGCAGCAGCAGCAACCGCCCTCGCGCCAAGCCGCCCAGCGCTGGAGCACGCTGCACTACGCCCTCGATGCCCAGCGAGTCGTCACCGTGGCCATTGGCGACGCTGAGGCGATGGCGTTTCATCCGTATGCCGTGGTCCAGCACGCCGAGCAGGCGTACGTCATCGGGTGGGTGCCAAGCCAGCAACGTGTGCGCCACCTTCGGCTGACCGACCTCGGCCCCGTCGCGCTCACCGAGGCTACCTTCGAGCGTCCGGCAGGCTACGCGGACCTTCCCGCACACAGCATCGATGTGGTCATTGACGTCCTCTTCTTAACGGACGCCGCGCCCACGGCCACACAAGTGGCGCCCTTGTCGCTCGTCGGAGCAGAGCGGCATGCGGAAGGCTGGCAGGTGACGCTGCATGCCTTGCCCGGGATCGACACGGTAGGGCATCTGCTGCGATGGGGACGCCAGATTCGCGTGCTGCATCCGCCGCGACTGCAACGCCAGTTGGCTACTGAGGCGCAACACATCGCCGCGACCTACGCCGCCGTACAGCCCACGTCCGGCCTCTT
>JBCCMF010000435.1:0-3399 GCA_039026435.1 Bacteroidota bacterium | reverse complement strand
CTCGGGATGACAAGTGCGGGCCACGTTGCCAATTCCAATCTGCTTTTCTAGCTCCTAGACCGAGCATCCGCCATGCGCATCCCCAAACTTGCCCTCGAAAACTACCAGTTCACGCTGGTGCTGATGCTCTTGCTCACGCTGATGGGCGTCGTCTCGCTGCTGACGATGCCGCGGCTGGAGGACCCGACGGTGAACTTCCCGGGCGTGAACGTCATCGCCGTCTACCCCGGCGCCACACCCAGCGACGTCGAGCAGTTGGTCGTCGATCCCATCGAGGAGGCGCTCAACGGGCTCGATAACATGAAGGACATCGAGACGCGCATGCAGGACGGGCTGGCGGTCATCGGCCCCGAGTTCTTGCACGGCACCGACCCCGACAAGATCTACGACGACGTCGCGCAGGCGGTGAACAACTTGCGCAGCGAGCTGCCGGATGAACTCGTGCGGCTGGAGGTGCAGAAGATCTCGCCGCAGGACGTCAACATCGTGCAGCTGGCGCTGGTCTCGGAGGATGCGTCGTACCGCGAGCTGACGCGACTGGTGGAGGATCTGGAGCAAGACTTGGAGCGCGTGAGCGGCGTGCGCGGCATCGACACGTGGGCCTACCCCGAGGAGGAGGTGCGCGTCTCGATGGACCTGGAGAAGATGCGCCCGCTCGGCCTGACGCTGAGCCACGTCACGCAAGCCATCCAGGCCAGCAGCGCCAACATCCCCGGCGGCAACGTGGACGCCGGGACGCGGCGGTTCAACATTCGCACCAGCGGTGACTACGCGTCGCTCGACGACATCCGCCGCACCGTCATTACCGCTGCGGGCGACCGCATCGTCTACCTCGACGACATCGCCGATGTGGCCTATGGCTACGCCGACGAGACGTACCTGGGCCGCGTCGATGGCGAGCGCGCCGTCTTTCTGAGCGGGACGCAGCGGGCTGGCACCAACATCTTCGACGTGACCGACCGCATGAAGGCCGTCGTTACCGATTTCGAGGCGACGCTGCCCGAGAACGTGCAGCTCGTCACCGTCTTTGAGCAGGCCGACAGCGTGGCGTATCAGGTGAATGGCTTCTTCCGCAACCTGATGCAGGGGCTGCTGCTCGTCGGCCTGATCGCGCTGCTGGCGCTGGGCTACCGGGCGGCCTCCATCGTCATCATCGCCATCCCGATCTCCATCTTCATCGCCATCAACTGGCTTGACCTGACGGGCTTCGCGCTGCAGCAGATCAGCATCGTGGGCCTCGTGATCGCGCTCGGTCTGCTGGTCGACAACGCCATCGTGGTCACGGAGAACATCAACCGCTTCATCGGGATGGGCTACTCGCGCAACGAGGCGGCACTCAAGGGCACGGGGCAGATCGGATGGGCGGTCGTCAGCTCGACGGCGACGACGATGCTGTCCTTCCTGCCGATGCTGATCCTGCAGAGCGCCACGGGCGACTTCGTGCGGACGATGCCACTGACGGTAATCTACGCCCTCGGCGCCTCCCTCATCGTCTCGCTCACGCTCACACCGTTCCTCGCCAGCCGCTTCTTGAAAGCCAAGCCGAAAATGGAAACGGAAGACGCGGCGCCCAAGGGCCCGAACGCGTTTCAGCGGGCGATGCAGAAGGTCGTGAGCGGGCCGTACACGTCGGCGCTAGGCGGCGCACTTCGTCGGCCGTGGCTGGTGCTGGGCGCGGCCATCACCATCTTCGTGGGCAGCCTCGCCCTCTTCCCCATCGTGGGCGTGAGCCTCTTCCCGAAAGCCGAGAAGCCGCTGCTGCTGGTGGACATCAACTTGCCCGAAGGCAGCGCCCTCACCCGCACCGACGCGGTCACGCAGGACGTGGAAGCCTTCCTGGCCGAGCACCCGCACATCGACGGCTACACGACGAACGTGGGCCACGGCAACCCGCGCATCTACTACAACCTGTTCCCCAAGAGCGAGACGCCCACGTACAGCCAGATCGTGGTCAACCTCGACAGCCGCTCGCCAGAAGTGTCCAGCGCTACCATGCGCGACCTGCGCGAGGCGTTCGGCCGCTACCCCGGCGCCGACATCCAGGTCAGCGAGTTCCTGCAAGGGCCGCCGCTCAACGCGCCCATCGCCTTCCGCATCACCGGCGACGACCTCTCCGTCATCGAGCGCCTCGCCGGCGAGGTCGAGGGCATTATCACGCAAACCGAGGGCACGATCAACATCGACAACGCGTCGGCGCGGCGCAAGACGGACCTGCACGTGGCCATCAACCGCGACAAGGCGGGCTTGCTGGGCGTGCCGCTGGTTGAGGCGGATCAGACCGTGCGCGCCAGCATCGCTGGGATGCCCGTAGCGCGCTTCCGCGACACCGACGGCGAGGACTACGACGTGGTCGTCCGCCTGCCCATCGACGAGCGGCCTACGCTCGACGACTTCGATCAGATCTCCGTCGCCTCCGTGACGGGCGCCCGTATCCCGCTCCGCCAGATCGCCACCATCGAGTTCGCGTCTGGACCGTCGGAGATTCGGCACTTCGAGCTGGAGCGCAACGCGCTGGTCACCGCCGATGTAGACACCGAATACAACGTGGCCGAGGTCACAGGACAGATCATCAAAGAGTTGGAGGCGATGGAGTGGCCCGCAGGCTACACGTACATGGTGAGCGGCGAACAGGAGTCACGCGAGGAGTCGTTCGGCGGCATGGGCCAAGCGCTGCTGGTGGCGCTGCTAGGCATCTTCGGCGTGCTCGTGCTGCAGTTCCGCTCGTTCAGCCAGCCGATGATCGTCTTCGCCGCCATCCCGTTCGCCATCACGGGTGCCGTCTTCGCGCTCTTCCTCACCGGCTACTCGTTCTCGTTCATGGCGTTCGTGGGCCTGACGAGCTTGATCGGCATCGTGGTCAACAACTCCATCATCCTCGTCGACTACGCCAACCAGCTCCGCGCCGAGGGCGCCAGCATCGCCGAGGCTGTGCAAGAAGCCAGCGCCACGCGCTTCACACCGATCTTGTTGACCACGCTCACCACCATCGGCGGCCTCCTCCCACTGACGCTCCAGAACAGCACGCTCTGGTCGCCCCTCGGCTGGGCGATCATCGGCGGCCTCGCCGTCTCGATGCTGCTGACGCTCTTCGTCGTGCCCGTGCTCTACAAGCTGTTCACCCGCGAGGTGGCCGTGGCTATCGCATAGACCTGGGCTAGAACTTCTCTGGATAGGTGAAGTAGAGACCGCGTCACACCTAACGGAAACGAGTATGCCGCAGACAATCACCAAGGGCGATATTGTACGCGCTGTGTCTACCCTGCCCGACAATGCAACCCTTGATGATGCTTTTGAGCGCCTGTTTGTGCTGCACAAGATTGAGCAAGGCCTCAGGGATGCCCAAGAGGGGCGTACAATGACTCAGGCCGAGATCGAGGCATGGTTTCGGCAGCGTTGATT
>JBCCMF010000434.1:0-3434 GCA_039026435.1 Bacteroidota bacterium | reverse complement strand
CCGAAGTGTTGGAGCACCTGATTTGTCGCGTCAGCGAAGCTGTCGGGTTGGGTGAGGTCGAGCGGGAGCACGAGATGCTGCTCCGGCTGCGCGCATGCCAGACGCACGGCCTCCAGCTGCTCTGCGTTGCGCGCTGAAAGCACGAGCCGCGCCCCCTTGGCGCTGAGCGTGTAGCACAAGGCCTCGCCGATCCCCGATGAGGCGCCCGTTACCCAGATGACGTGATTGGCGATGGTCATGCGTTGCTCCATGTAGTGGGGTCGGGCGTTGAGGGTAGGGCAACGAGCTGAACGGAGCAAGATGCCTGTGAAGAGATCCAAGCGAAAACTATTTTACCTACATTTATAACAAAATAGCTTCTACCCTCGTTAGACTGCCTACCTATCCCTGAATTGGCGTTACTCTATGCCTGAAACGACACGCATGGGCGAGTTCGAAGAGCTGGTACTGCTAGCCGTAGCAGGGCTGGGCACCCACGCCTACTCCGTGCAGATCCAGCAACGCCTGGAACAGCGTGCCGACCGCTCTGCGGCTATGGGCGCGCTCTACACAGCCCTCAACCGCCTCGAACAGAAAGGCTACGTGCGCTCGCAGATGAGCGAGGTCATCCACCGCCGAGGCGGTAAACGCAAGCGCATCTATCGTCTCACCGACACGGGCGCCGAAGCCCTACACACCGTCCGTGCACGTCGTGAGCGCCTCTGGGCCGACTGGCAACCCAACCTCGGCCTCAGCTCATGACCGATCCGCAACCGCCCAAGCTGGCGCTGTGGCTGCTAGAGCGCCTCGTGCGCAACGCACGCCACAGCGAGTTCGCTGGTGATCTGCTGGACCTCTTCGACCTGCGCGCAGCCGAACATGGCGAAACGTACGCGCGCTACCGCTTCTGGCGCGACACGCTCAGCATCTGCCTGCGCCGCTCGCTTCGCCACGACACCGATGCCCTCCTCAACCCCACACGCCACCCCGTCATGCTCAAGCATTACACGGTCACCGCCCTACGCAACCTCCGTCGGCAAGCGGGCTACGCGTTCATCAACGTCTTCGGCCTGGCTGTTGGGCTCGCGGCATGCCTGCTGATCGGCGTATTTGTGCAGCACGAGTGGAGTTTCGACGCCTTTCACGACAACGCGGAGCGTTTGTATCGCACTTGGGTCTTGGAAGACTACGGCCCCGATGAGCGATTTCTCAACACAATGACGCCCCTTGTGCTCGGCGAAACTCTGGTCGATCTGTTTCCTGACGTGGAAGCCGCTGCACGCGTCCTCGCCCAGGGTGGGTTCATCCAGCAAGGCGACCAACGCGTACCTCAAGAAGTCCATGTCGTCGATCCGACCTTCTTCGACCTGTTCAGCTTTCCTCTGATGCACGGAGATCCACAGCAGGCGTTCGGCGACATCAACAGCGTGATTCTCACCGAATCGGCTGCCGCCCGCTACTTCGGATCAACCAACCCGATGGGAGAGATCCTAGTGCTGCAACTGGGAGACACAGCGGCTCCCTTCACGGTGACGGGTATAGCTCGTGACTTCCCTGCCGCTTCGAGCATCCAAGCCGAGGTGCTCGTGCCCTATGCCGAAACGTATTACGACGAGAATGCGCGGACGAATTGGTTCAACGTGATGACCGAGACGTACGTGCTGCTTCGCGAAGGAGGGTCTGCGGCCAATGTAGAGGCCCAGATGCCGGAACTGAGCAAGCTCGTCTTGGGCGACCAGTATGAGCCCGGCGTGTACAACGTCGGCCTCCAACCCATCACAGCGATCCACCTAGATACCAGCTTGCCCGCCGGGCACGAGCCGACGAGCGACCCGCGGTACTCGTACATCCTCAGCGGTATCGCAGTGCTGGTTTTGCTCATTGCGTGCATCAACTTCATGCTGCTGGCCGTGGGCCGCTCGACGCGGCGCGCGCGGGAGGTAGGCGTACGCAAATCGGTGGGAGCACATCGGGGTCAACTGATGGCGCAGTTCTGGGGCGAAGCGCTGCTGATGGCTGCGTTCGCCGTCGGGCTTGGGCTAGCATTGGCGCTTTTGGCTTTTCCCACGTTTGAGGACTTGTCCGGGCGCGACTTGACGTTGGGACTAGGCGTGTTCGAGGTCTTTGGACTGATTGCCCTCATGGTGCTTGTCGGCGTGATCGCAGGCAGTTACCCGTCGCTGGTATTAGCGCGATTCAAACCCGTCGATGTGCTCAAGGGGCGCCTGCGCATCAAGGGCGGGCAGCAGCGTGTGCAACAGGGTATGGTAGTGGTACAGTTGGCCCTTTCGGTGCTCCTCATCGTGACTACGCTCGGTATGCGGCAGCAACTCAAGTTTCTGCAGACCACCAACCTCGGCTTTGACAAGGAGCAGGCCATCGTCATTCCCACGCAACTTCAAGGCGCCGCCGCCGATGCCACGGTGGAGCGCTATCGGCAGGCGTTGTCGCAGGTCCCGCAGGTGCGCAACGTGGGGGCCGCCTGGTTTGGCATGGGCGATGGGTGGGCCGCAGCAGGCTACACCGATGAGAACGACCGCTACCGAACGTTCAACTTCAACAGCGTCACCCCTGAATACCTCGACGCGATGAACTTGGAACTGGTAGCTGGCCGCACGTTCGACCGCGGCAGTTCCGACGACCTGAGCCGAGGGTGGATCGTCAACGAAGCACTCGTGCGCGACTATGGATGGGACGATGCTATCGGCAAGAAGCTACCGGGAGGTCGCTTCGGCGATCACCAGATCATCGGTGTGGTGAAAGACTTCCACTTTGCGACGCTCCACACCGCCGTATCGCCCGTTGTTCTCCTCGCCAATCCAGCGCCGCTGTTTGAAGGCGTAGAGAACCTGAGCTTCAGCTCATCGCCCGCGCCCGACATCGTGGTACGCATCACGGGCCAAGACCTCACGGACACCATCGACGTGTTGCGCCAGACGTGGGCCGCGACGGTACCCGGCGAGACGTTCGATTTTGTCTTCCTGGACGAGGCGGTAGACAGCCAGTACCGCGCCGAGGAGCGCTTGGGCACCATCGTGGGCTTCGGCACGGGGCTGTCCGTGTTGGTAGCATGCTTGGGGCTCTTCGGCTTGGCCACGCTGATCATGACACGGCGCACGAAGGAGATCGGCATTCGCAAGACGCTTGGCGCCAGCGCCAGCCGCATCCTCGTGATGGTCTCTGCGGAGTTCGCCATCCTCGTGGCCATCGCCGTGGCCATTGCCAGCCCCGTGGCCTACTTCGCGTTGCAACGTTGGCTTGATGACTTCGCGTACCAAGCGCCCCTGGGCATTGGCCTGTTCGCGCTAGCTGGCGCGGTGACGCTGGCTGTGGCGCTTCTGGCCGTAAGCTATCAAGCCTTGCGCGCGGCGCGCCTCAACCCCGTCAAGGCATTACGGCACGAGTGAGCTAGACGAGCAGCCCGAGGCGGTGCGAGGGGCGTGTGACGGCCACGT
>JBCCMF010000433.1:0-3444 GCA_039026435.1 Bacteroidota bacterium | reverse complement strand
CTACGAGCCCGACAAGCTGGAGAAGGTGCTCTACAACCTGCTCTCCAACGCGATGAAGTTCACGCCCGCCGATGGGCAGATCGCCGTGTCCCTAGCCGCGCTTCCTGCTGACGAGGACGCTGCTGAAGGCTGGATCGAGCTGCGCGTCCAGGACTCCGGGCGCGGCATTCCCGAGGCCGACCTCCCGCATGTCTTCGATCGCTTCCGACAGGTCGATGACTCCAACACGCGCGACCAAGAAGGCACGGGCATCGGGCTGGCTCTCGTACGCGAGCTGGTGCTCCTGCATCATGGCACCATCCACGTGGAGAGCACCTGGGGCGAAGGCACGACGTTTGTTGTGCGGCTGCGCCAAGGCTACGCCCACTTCTCCGGCGCCGGCATCCAAGCCGCTGGCGCAGAGGAGTTGGAGGCGACAGCAGCCCCGTCGCTGCTTGAGCAGGGCAGCGGCCATGTGGATCAGATCTACCGGGTCCACGAGGTGCAGCGCCCTGCCTCAGTCGTTGAGGCGCCCGCCGACGCGCCTCTGCTGCTCGTGGTGGACGACAACGAAGACATCCGCCAGTACATCGCCGACTGTCTCGGTGGGACCTACCGCATTGTGGAAGCACACGACGGCGAGGCGGGGCTCAAGCAGGCGCAGCAGCACCGCCCGGACCTCATCATAACCGACCTGATGATGCCGAACGTGGATGGCTATGCCTTCACCGCCAACGTACGCGCCGACGACGACCTGGCCCACACACCCGTCATCATCCTCTCGGCCAAGACGTCGCAAGAAACCGTCATCCGCGGCCTCGAGCACGGCGCCGACGAATACATCGCCAAGCCCTTCAACGCCCGTGAGCTCAAGATTCGAATCGCCAACTTGCTCCAGCTGCGGTCGCAAGAGCGCGAGTTGAAGGAGTTGAACGAGCAGCTCGAGGAGAAGGTCGAAGATCAGGTACGCACCATATTGCACCAACGCGAGGTGTACGAGGCAGAGTTGATTGCGGAGAAGGAGAAAGTCGAAGAGGCCTCACGTCTCAAGAGCACCATCCTCAACAACATGAGCCACGAGTTCCGCACGCCGCTGTCCGCCATCATCAGCAGCGCCGAGATTCTCGAGATGGAAGTGGAAGGCGAGTTGCAGGAGTTCGCTGGCTTCGCCCGTACCAACGGAGAACGGCTCCTCAAGACGCTCGCCGCCGTACTTGAGCTTGCCGAGTTGGAAGACAGCAACGCGGCCTGGCAGGCCAAGAACATCAACCTCGTGCCCGCTATTCAGCAAACCTACCAGCGCTACCTCCCTGCCGCGGTAGATAAAGGCCTCGACCTGCGCGTTTCGATAGCCCAACCGTACATCCTGGGCTTCTTCGACCCGAGAGCACTTGAGCGATTGCTGGGCGTGCTCGTGGACAACGCACTCAAGTTCACAGAGCGCGGCGAGATCGTGATCGAGGCAGGCCATGATGCCCAAGCCCCGTTCGTCCGCGTGCGCGACACCGGCATTGGGATCAGCGAAGCGTTCATGCCACGGCTGTTCGACGCGTTTGAGCAAGAGAGCGGTGGCGACACACGTGCCTTCGAAGGCACAGGCCTGAGCCTAAGCATCGCCAAGCGCCTGGCCGACCGCGCCGACGCGCGCATCGCTGTGGATAGCACACCGGGCCAAGGCAGCACCTTCACGCTCTACCTCACCGACCGTAACACCGCCTCGGCAAGACAAGCGGCATGACATCGCTCGCCGGTCGCGCCGCCGGCAGGCCCCAGACCTGAGACCTGCCGACGTTAGACCTGCGACCTACTACACCATCAGCACGAGGCGCGGCTTGAACGTGGCGAGCGGTTCGGTATGCATGACTGGCTTGCCGAACACCATTGCATCGATTTCACATCCGATGACCTAAGGCTCGGACAGGGTCGACCAGCGCAGCACGGGCGGTTTGATAACTGAGGGTCAGCCCTGCAATGACGAGCGCCGACACAGCCACTGTGGCAAAGAGCTCTGGCCCCAGATTTATCCGGTAAGCAAATTCAGCAAGCCATTGCCTCATGATCACATATGCCACAGGCAAGGCAGCAAACAAACCAACAGCAACTGAAAGCAGCAAATCTCTCGACAGCAAGGCTATGAGGCCACTCGGGGATGCACCGAAGGTTTTCCGTATACCAACCTCCCGTCTTCGCCGCAAGGTTACGCTTGCGGTAATCCCGTTGAGTCCGAGACACGCCAGAAACAAGGCTAGAGTCGCCGAAGCAGCAAACGTGCGGCCAAAGCGTACATCGGACTGATACTGTGCGTCGAACTGGTCATCTAGAAAACGATGTGTCAGAGCCAAATCAGGCACCACTTGGGCGAATACCCGTTTCACTTCTGGCATAGCGTGCCGCGCCCCACCCACTCCGATGCGCACCGAAAGAAAACGGTAGGCCTCTGGATCAATACGTAGCATCAGCGGCTCCACGACATCATGCATTGAGGTCACGTGGAAATCGCGGACAATGCCTATCACTTCAACAATGCCTGTGGACCCTGTAGGCCCATCAATTTCGTATATCTCGATGGTTTCACCGAGGGCCGCCCGAGCATCGCCACGACCTAACATCTGTGCCATAGTTTCATTGACGATGATTGCGTTGACTGCATCGGTTCTGCGTTGCACATCGAACAGTCGCCCCCCAGAAAGTGTGAGACCGTACTGAGTGATGAAGGCATAGTCCACCCGGTAGTCAACGACTTGGCGCACGTCACTCTCGGCATATTGATGCTGGATATTAACCGATGTACGACGGACGTGCTCACCCGGCACAAGGCGCGAAGCCGATATACCTTGAATAGTAGGATGCTGGAGTAGTGCTTCCTTGATCGCGTCCAGGCTCCTGTTCACTTCACCGACTCCTTGATAATCCACAATGAGGGTCTCTGCTGAATCGAATCCCAGATCTACGTCTTGAACATGTTGGAGTTGAAGGTACACAACTGCCGTGCATGTCATAAGCGCAGTTGCAAGGCCAAACTGCAGCATTACGAGCCCTCGGTATCCACTACGACGGGGTGTGCGCGATGGCAAGGAGCCTCGGAGCGCGCGCGTCACGCTTGACTGCGCAAAAAGGAGAGCCGGATACAACCCAGCGAGCACGCCAATACTCACGCTGAACCCAAAGAACAGGAGCACAACCTGCGGCTGGAGCAGCAGAGTGGTGGTGAGTTGCGCCCCAGCAAGTTCATTGAAACCAGGCATCAGTATGGCCGCTCCCACAAACCCTAGTACGGCTCCACCAAGCGCTAGCAGCACCGACTCGCTCATAAACTGCAAGATCAGATGCTTTCCCGATGCGCCTAGTGCCTTTCGAACCCCCGCCTCGCGCATACGCTCCGTTAGCTGAGCTACGGTGAGGTTAATGACATTTAGGCCAGAAATCAGCAGGATGAACAGCCCCAGCAGCGTGAAGGCATACACG
>JBCCMF010000432.1:0-3495 GCA_039026435.1 Bacteroidota bacterium | reverse complement strand
GTGTTGCGGAAATACCTCCTCCACGATGCTATTTCGTATGCCGATGCGCTGTGGGCCTACAAGCGCATCCATGCGGTCATGCGCGCTCACACCTACGAAGCTGACACGGCCGACGTACTTAAGCTCGTCCAACTGATAGGGCATTTGGCGTATGACTGCGAGTACGTCGCGTTAGCACAAGCTGAGAACGTTCCGCTCGTCACAGCAGACAAGAAGCTGGCGCGCCTGTTTCCGAACACAGCGGTTTTGCTAGCCGACTTCGTTGCCTAGCCGATGATGCGCAGTTCGTGCGGCAGCGTGCTCAAACGTTCGGCGCCGTCTGCGGTGATGACCACGTCGTCTTCGATGCGGATGCCGCCGAGGCCGTCGAGGTAGATGCCGGGCTCGATGGTGAACGTCATGCCTACGTCGAGCGTCGCCGTGTTGCCGCTGCGGATGTAGGGCTCCTCGTGGACCTCTAGCCCGAGGCCGTGGCCCGTCCGGTGCAGGAAGCGTGGGCCGTAGCCTGCGTCGGCGATGACGCTGCGGGTGGCGTCGTCGATGGCGCCAGCGGCTACGCCGGGGCGGGCGGCTTGGAAGCCCGCTTCGTTGGCCGCAGCCACAATCTCGGCGACCTGCTGCAGCTCGTCGGCGGGCGGTTCGAGGGCGAAGACGCGGGTGAGGTCGGAGAAGTAGTGGTTGTTGTTGGCGCCCCAGTCGATCAGGATGATGTCGGTGGGTTTGAGCGCGTAGTCGCCGGGCGAGGCGTGCGGGTTGGCGCTGTTGGCGCCGAAGCTAACGAGCGGGTCGAAGGGCAGCGCGGGCGCCGAGCCTGCGCGGAGCATCTGCGCGGTCAACTCGCCGGCCATCTCGCGCTCGGTCATGCCTGCGCGGACGTGCGGCAGTGTGTTCTCCAGTGCTGTCTCGGCCATCTGCGCGGCCTCACGCATCAACGCGATCTCTGTCGCGTCTTTCTGCATCCGCAGGCCCGCGAGCAGCCCTTCTGCCGAGACGAACGAGGCGCTGGGCGCGGCGGCTTGCAGGTACGACAGCTCCAGGAAGCGCAGCGCCCGGGGCTCTACGCCGATGCGCTTGCCGTCCAAGCCGAGGAGCCCTATCGCCTTCGAGAACGCCTCCGGCCACAGCGACACGTCCTCGGTGTAGGCGAACGCCGCGGCATCGTACGGCAAGTGCCCCAGGTGAGCGCGTTCCATCTCGGGCAGCACGAACGCATGCCCTTCCGCCGTCAGCAGGGCCACCGTAGGCCGCTCAGACATATGGAACGGCAGCCCGGTGAAGTAGGCGAAGCTGGCCGCCGGGTTGAGGACGAGCGCATCCACGTTGTGTGCAGCGAGTAGGTCGGTGGCGCGGGCTACGCGGGCCGCACGTGGGTCAGCAGAGGCAGACATGGCAGGTCAGGCAGAACGTTGAACAAAGTAGTCGATGGCGCCGCGGAAGGCGCGCGTGGCCATCTCGGGATGCTTGGCGGTAGAGATGGCGCTCATCACGGCCACGCCGCGCGCTCCGGCCTCCAGCAGAGGCACGACGTCATCAACAGTGACACCGCCGATGGCGAAGACGGGAATCGAGACGGCGGCGCAGACGCGGGCTACGCCCTCCACGCCTTGCACGGGCGCCGAGGTCGGCTTCGAGGTGCTGCGGTTGACAGGTCCAAAGCCGATGTACGACGCGCCCATGGCTTCGGCACGCTGGGCCAGACTCACCGACGTCGCCGAGGCACCGATGATAGCGTCCTCGCCTAGGAGTTGGCGGGCTACGTCGAGCGGCATGTCGTTGGGGCCGAGATGGACGCCTTGCGCGCCAGCGGCCATCGCGATGTCGATGTGGTCGCCGATGAGCAGCGGGCGCGTGTACTGCGCGCAGACGGCTGCCGTCTCAACGGCCGCCTTGAGGCGGTGGCGGATGGGCGCGTGCTTCTGCCGAAACTCGATCAGGTCGGCGCCGCCCTGCAGCGCTAGCCGAGCGAGCGCGGCGTGTGAGTACCGTTGCTGGAACGTGTAGTCCGTGAGGACGAGCAGGCGGCCGAGGTCCGTCATGCTTTACTTTGTGATCGTTCGACGATAGCTTGCGGCACCAACTCATGCTGCATCGCAATTAACGACCTTCCTCCATGCCCAACCACTCTTCCGACCAAAGCAGACGCCATTTTCTTAAACGCTCCCTCGCGGCAGGAGCGGCCACCACGTTGCTGCACGGTATCCCCGCCGTAGCGCGTCCGGTCTCATCCGAGCCCTTCCGCTCGGCCGCTGGACCTGTCGCGATCTCCAGCCGCAATGGGTACGAGACCGTGCAAGAAGCCATACGCCGCATCCAGGCGGGCGCCGATGCGCTAGATGCTACCATCGCAGGTGTTAATCTGGTTGAGGAAGATCCCGATGACCTGACGGTGGGCCTCGGCGGCTTGCCGAACGAAGACGGCGTGGTGCAACTCGACTCGTGCTGCATGCACGGCCCCACGTGTCGCGCTGGCGCCGTGGCGTCGCTCGAAGGCGTCAAGTACCCCTCCAAGGTGGCGCGGCTCGTGCTCCAGCGCACCGACCACGTTTTGCTGGTAGCTAAGGGTGCGCAGGACTTCGCTCGGATGCACGGCATCCCCATCGAGAACCTGCTGACCGATAGGGCGCGCGAGCTGTGGGTGCGCTGGAAGGAAAACCTCTCCACTCGCGACGACTACCTGCCGCCGCACGGCATCGACGATGTGGGCATCGGCGGGATGCCGAAGGACTGGAAGCGCACGTGGGGCACCATCCACTGCTCGGCCATCGACCAGGCAGGCAACATCAGCGGCGTGACCACCACCAGCGGCCTCGCGTTCAAGATTCCCGGTCGCGTGGGCGACTCGCCGATCATCGGCGCCGGGCTCTACGTAGATAACGAAGTAGGCGCCTCGGGCTCTACGGGGCGCGGCGAGGCCAACCTCGAAAACCTCTCCTGCTACCTGATCGTGGAGCGCATGCGCATGGGCGACTCGCCAGAGGAGGCATGCCTCGAAGCCTGTCGCCGCATCGTGCAGCACACCAAGCTGCGCCGCCTACTCAACGACAAGGGCGAGCCCGACTTCAACGTGCAGTTCTACGCGCTCAACAAAGCAGGCGATGTAGGCGGAGCCGAGATCCGTGGCGGCAACGGCAAGTTCGCCGTCGCCGATGCTACAGGCCCGCGTCTCGTGGATCTCGCCTACCTGTATAAGGACGAGGATTAAGCCAAGGGATCGGGCTTGCTGTGCTCCTCAATCCAGGCTGCCAACTCCTCCAGCGAACGCGTGCCAGCGGCGACCTGCTCAATCATCGGCGCTACTGTTCCAACGGGTGCAGTGAGCGTGAGGTCGTTCAGCAACAAGAAGGTTTCCGCAGTCAGGAAACCCGTGCGCTTGTTGCCATCAATGAACGGATGGTTCTTGACGATGCCGTGGCAGTAGAGTGCCGCCAGCGTCGTGAGGGACACATCGGGCTGATAATACCAATGGTTCTCTGGACGTTGCAGCGCCGACTCAAG
>JBCCMF010000431.1:0-3504 GCA_039026435.1 Bacteroidota bacterium | reverse complement strand
TCTTCGAAACTCTCGTAGTGCCCCTGCAGCAGATCGCGTATGGGGCCAAAGGTGAGCGTGAGCGGCGTGCGGAACTCGTGGCTGATGTTGGCCAGGAAGTGGGCCTTGAGGTCATTCGCGCGTTGCAGCGCATCGGCTTGCGCGGCCACCTCGGCGGTGCGTTCCTGTACAACCTGCTCGAGGGCTTCGTTTTGGCGCCGCAGCCGCCGCGTCTGCACCCGGCCCGCCAGGGCCACCAGAACGACCAGGCCTCCTAGTGCCAGCACCCCATACCCAAGACGAGGTAGCCAGGCCGTATAGGCTGGTGCAAGCTGGACGATGTCAATCGTTCCCCGCCCTCGCCCGTCGCGGTTGTCGAAGGGTCGCCCCAGTCCCAGCACAGGCTGAGTGCCCATCGCAGCCGCATCGAGCCTGACGACGGACGTGACGGCGTTGCCTGTAGCCGATGCGGGCTGTCCTGGCGGCCTCGCCGTTTGCAGCGGCAGGCGTCGCAAGCGTTTGACGGTGCCCGCACGGGTCATGTAGACCTGCCAGATGTTGCCCTGCTCGGGTGTGTTTAGCAAGGCCGGGTACACCACCAGGGCGAGGTCAGGTACGGCATCGCCATCGAGGTCGCCGGCGGGATACACGCGCAAGCCCTCTTGCCACTCGAACCTCTCCTTCCACGGATACCCTTCGATGATCTGCTGCTCATACCATTGCTGGAATTGTTGAAGGGTGGCAGGCCGCAGGTTCAAGCCCTCTAGCGGGAGTTGCGTGCTGCGCTCGACCGTTCCGGACGCGTCGAAGTCTATCAGCCGTACCGTCAGTGGTTTAGGTTGGTCGTTGTGCGGGGTGCTGACAAGGGCTACGGTCTCGCGCCCATCGCCATCAAAATCGCCCGCGCTGTAGAGCTGGTAATGGTAATCGTCCGGCATGGCCTCCCCAGCGGGGATGCCCAGTTCTTCGATGGAAAGCGGCTGCTCCCGGAGGCTCTGCCCGTCTGCTCCGAGGAACAAGACGGTGGTGCTGAGCGGCCCTGTGCGCAGCAGCAGGTCGGTAACGCCGTTGCCATCCAGGTCGCCTAGCCGGGCGAGGTTCTTACCGTTCTGACGGTACTGACGGTACGCAATCGGCGCGGCGCTACTGTCACCCCCGCCGAACTGATCATCTATCGAGGCCAAGGTGAACGCTTGCTTCAAGCGGCCTGTGCGCTCCAGTAACAGCAGCCACGCCAAACCGCGGTTCGAATCCAACCGCAGCATGTACGCCCGTGAGACCACCACGTCTGGGACGCCATCGCCGTCTACATCGCCAACGGGCACCATGTGCATCCCGAGCGAGCTCTTGCTCACTGGCGCGGTGGGGAAACGGTCGTCACGCCCGCTCACCTTCTGGTGCTGCATCACACGGCCGTTGTTGTCCATCAGCAGGATCCAGAGGGCGCCCTGATCCTTGCCGTCTACGTCGTCGCCTGGTGCGCCTACCGCCAGGTCTACCACCCCGTTACCGTCCACGTCGCCTACACGGATGGCGTGCGCGCCAAAGTAATCCTGGTTGCTCAATGCGTTGGCCAACCCTCCCGCCTCTGCATGAATTGCCTGCTGATGTCGAGTCGATCCATCAGGCTCGAGGAAGAGCGTCCAGAGCCCGCCGCGCTCTCCGAGGTCCTCACGCGGTCGCTTGACGCGCACCATCAGGTCAGGCGTGCCGTCGCCATCGAGGTCGCCCAGGCCAGCCAATGAGAACCCAAAGCGGGCCAGCGGCGGGAGATAGCCTGCAAACCCACCTGTGCCCGGCCCAATACGCTGCTGGCGGATCACACGTCCCTCGGGCCCGAGGGACAGGATCCATACGGCGCCCTGATCCTCAAGGAGGCCGTCGTATCGGGTAGCCGCCACAGCCAGTTCGGCACGTCCATCGCCATCAAGATCGCCCACATTGGCCAAGGCGCCACCAAAACCAGCGCTGGCTTGCAAGGCATCCGTGAAGCCGCCCTGTCCCTCCGTGATAGCCCGTGCGATCAGCATCGTGCCGTCGCGCTGCAAGAAGAGGATGACCACGCCTCCTTGACGCGGGTATGTTCCACTAGCCGAGACGGCGCCTATGGCTAGGTCGGAGACACCGTTGCCGTCGAGGTCACCCACGCTTGCTACGGATTCGCCGAAGCCGCGGAAGTCGATTAGGCCGCTGCGGTCGCCTAGGCCACGCAGTGCGCCCTGCCCCGGCCGGTACGCCTGATAGGTCCGTACCGCTCCTTCTTTCAAAAAGAACAGCAGGCCGAAACGCTCGCCGCTGGTCTCATTGGTCACCCCCAAGGCCAGCTCCGAGCGTCCATCGCCGTCGATGTCGCCCGCGGCTGCCAAGCTGTGGACGCGATGCGGTGCGGTGCTAAGCGGCTGAGGCAGTAGGACCGGCACCACATCGGTGAGCTGGCCACCAGGACTCAGCGAGAGGAGCCAGAGCTGGTCTAGCCGCGCTCGATCTAGAGACTGGCCCGTGGTCACGCCCGTCACAGCCAGCTCTACGCTGCCGTTACCATCAACGTCGCCCAGGGAGGCAAGCCCCCAGCCAAAGACCCTCGGGAGGCGTTCATCGGTGGCGGCAGAGAGGCGGGAGCGGTCGTTTACCGTGCCGTCGGGATTCAGAAACAGCAACCAGAGGGCGCCCTGCTGGCTGTCACCTCGGTGAGACAGGACGGCGACGTCGGGTGTGCCGTCGCCGTTGAGATCGCCCACGTTGGCCATGCTTATGCCAAAATCGGTCAGGCCGATGGCTCTACGTGCGCCCAGGTCTGCGTTGCCGATGCGGCCAAGCGGCTGGACGATCTGCGCCAGGCTAGGCGAGACCCACAGGCAGAGCAGCAGCACACCTGCCTGCATGGCACGGCAGACTGTCTGGAGGCTACGGCTGCGCGTGAGGTGCCAACGCATCATGATAGATTGAATGGGATACCGTGTAGCAGTGTGCAGGTAGAGTGGGGTGAAAACCACCCCCAATAGTACGGACACTTTCCGGCGGGTAAAGCTTGAAGTGCGTTTTTAGGCCGATTTTAGCTATGGTGAGCACTCCGTCTACCTCATCTTGACCGAAAAACGCCACTGCGTAAAAAATGTCGGCCACAGTGCAGCATGGCTGATCCTTTTTGGGCGGTCACGACGCTACACCAAATGGGTACCTTCCTTGTCAAGCCATCTGGATGGTAAAGAAGGCCCTCGTTAGGCCCATCTTGAGACGTTATCCCATATGCAGCAACCTCTCTCCTCCACATCAAAAATTGCTGAACGCGCCACACAATGGCTCGCAGCGACCCGGCACTCCGATGTACTACTCATCGTCAACACGGCGCTCAGTGTAACGCTGGGCCTAAGCCTGATCCCTGTACTCGGCGTGATGCATGCATTAGTATGCACGGTCGTCGTATGGCTGAACGGCCTCGTCATTTTGCTCGCCCTCCTGGCCTGGGGTGAACGCTGGCTAGAGCTTTAACGTTCTGCCTCGTTGTATTGCCGTGAACGCGATTGG
>JBCCMF010000430.1:0-3518 GCA_039026435.1 Bacteroidota bacterium | reverse complement strand
GCCGCCGTGCGCTGGAGCGCGAGAAGCAGCAGTGGCTCCAGGTCGATGCCATGCTGGCGCAGCTTTGGGGCTTGCAGCCTCGGCTCACGTGAGCGAGGTGTAGATGCCCAATCGATTCAATCTAGACGCCGCACTGGCGGCATGGCGGCGTCCGTTCGAGGTCAGCCGTACGTTTTCACCGGACGACTTGGAAGAGCTGGAGGGTGCGCTCATCGACCGCATCGAAGGGCTGTGCGAGGCAGGATACGAGGAGGAGGACGCGTTTCACGAAGCGGCGCGTAGACTCGGCCATTATGGCACGATGGAGCGCGGCTTTCAGGCCGTGTATTGGGGCAAGGTGCGGCGGGAGAAGACCATCCGTTACGAATTACAATGGCGAGGCGCCATGCTCAAGAATTACGTCACCACCACGCTCCGTGCGCTGCAGAAGCAGTGGGGCTACACGCTGATCAACCTCGGCGGGCTGGCCGTCGCGCTCGCGTGCATCATCCTGATCGGCCTCTACATCCGCCACGAGCTGAGCTACGACGCCTTCCACGCGAACGCTGACCGGATCTACCGCGTCTACAAGCAAGATCCGGGCGGCGACTACCTCGGGACGGATCAGTATGCGGTGACGCCCGCGCCGCTGGCGCCCACGCTCGTCGAGACGTTTCCCGAGGTCGAGGCGGCGACGTTGATCGAGCCGCGAGGCATGCGCCTGGCCATCGGCGAGCGCCAGTTCAGCGAAGACGGTCTGCTGGCGACGACCACCTTCTTCGACGTGTTCAGCTTCGAGCTGCTGCAGGGTGTGCAAGCGACCGCGCTGGTAGAGCCGATGACCATCGTGCTCACGCCGGATCTAGCTACGAAGCTGTTCGACGGCGCCGACCCCGTAGGCAGCGTTGTGACCATGCTGCGCGACGGCGAGGCGTTCGACCTGACGGTCACCGGGGTGGTAGAGGCGCCGCCGGAGAACAGCCACATCCAGTACAGCTTCCTCGCCTCGCTGACCACGGACAGGTGGTACAGGCGCAACGTGGAGCGCGGCGAGTGGGACAGCAGCAACTACTACACCTACACGCTGCTCAGGGCCGATGCGTCGCTGCCGCTGGTGCGTGACAAGCTGCAAGCGCTCGCCCAGCAGCGCCTGGGTGAGATGGACTACTACCGGGAAAACCCCGAGCGCATCTCGGTCTACCACATCCAGCCGCTGCTCGACATCCACCTGCGCTCGCGCCTCAACTTCGAGCTGAGCGCCAACGGCGACATCCGCTACATCTACATCTTCACCGCGATTGCGCTGCTGATCCTGCTGATCGCCTGCATCAACTACACGAACCTCGCCACGGCGCGCGCCATCGTCCGGGCGAAAGAGGTGGGCGTGCGCAAGGTGCTGGGCGCGCATCGGCGGCAGCTGGTCGGCCAGTTTATGAGCGAAGCCGTGCTGCTGTGCGCGGCAGGCGTCATCCTGGCCATCGGACTCACGGCGTCGGCGTTGCCTCTGTTCAACAGGCTCACTGGGCTCAGCCTGACGATGGGGAGCACGCCCCCGCTGTTCTGGATGGGCGCGGTGCTGGCTGGTGTGGTCGTCGGCACGCTCTCGGGCGTGTACCCGGCGCTCATGATGTCGGGGTTTGCGCCAGCGGGTATGGTCAAGGGCGTACTGCGCCACGGCCGTGGCAAGTCGCGGCTGCGCAATACGCTGGTCGTGGCGCAGTTCGCGGTGACGGCGGTGCTGCTGATTGCCACCATCGTCATCTTCCAGCAGCTGCGCTACGTGCAGCACGCCAACACGGGCTTCGACCGCGAGCACATCCTGACGGTAGACCTTCCGGCGGCCAAGAACCAGTACCCAACCATCAAAGAGCAGATGCTCCAGGATCCCAACGTGCTGGCCGTCTCGGCCACGGCACACAGCCCTGTCCGCATTGTCGGGAAGTCAACGACGACGACCTGGGAAGGGACGCAGGAAGGCGAACGGCTCTCGGCGTACAACACCGCCGTGCAGCCGGGCTTCGTCGAACTTCTGGGGCTCGAACTGGTGGCGGGCATCAGCTTCACCGAGGACCGACCCGTGGATGGGCGCGAGGGCTACATCGTCAACGAGACGCTGGTCAAGCAACTGGGATGGGCAGAGCCTGTCGGGAAAACGTTCGAGTTTCAGGGCCGCCCGGGGCGTATCATCGGCGTGGTGCAAGACTTCAACTACCTCTCGTTCCGCCAGGAGATCGAGCCGCTGGTGCTCTACGTAGACGATAGCTGGATCTACCGCATGCTGGTCAAGGTCCGCAGCGAGGACATGCCCGCTACGCTGGAGCATCTGGAGGCGACGATGGCGGCCTTCCTGCCCGACTATCCGTTCGCGTACGCCTTCCTGGACGACGCCTACGACCGTATGTATGCCTCGGACGTGCGCATCGGGCAGTTGGTGAGCGTGTTTGCCGTGATTGCGATGCTGATCGCCTGTCTGGGCTTGCTCGGGCTAGCGGCGTTCATCACCACGCAGCGGACGAAGGAGATTGGCGTGCGCAAGGTGCTGGGCGCCTCCGTGCCCGACGTGCTCGTGCTGCTCTCGAAAGACTTCACGCGCCTCGTGCTGATCGCGCTGGTGATCGGGATGCCCGTGGCGTACTACGTGTCCACGCTGTGGCTGCAGGACTTCGCGTACCGCATCACGCTGGGGTGGCCTACGTTTGTGGGGGCGGCCGTGCTGACGCTCGTGCTGGCGTGGAGTGCGGTGAGCTATCAGGCTTTCCGCGCCGCGCGCTTCAACCCGGTGGACGCGTTGCGGCAGGAGTAGGGCGTTTGTGCTACCTTCGGGGCGTACGCCATCGTTCCCAGGTCTAGTCCATGTCTATCTCGCGCCGCCACTTCCTCGGGCAAACTGCCGCCGTCGCCGCGCTACCGCTGATGCCGGCCTCAACAATCACGAGTCCGCAGGCGATTGTCAAGCCGAAGCGGATGGGGGCGGGGCAGACCGTCGGCGTGATCAGCCCGGCGAGCGCTACGCACGACCGCGCGGATGTCGGCGTCATCGAGGACACGATGGCGGCCTTGGGGCTCAAGACGGTGTTCGGGCCGAACGCGTTTGCGCGCTACGGCTACCTGGGCGGCACCGACGAGCAGCGCGCCGCCGACGTGCACTGGGCGTTCTCGAATCCCGACATCGACGTGGTGCTGGCGTTTCGCGGCGGGTGGGGCTGCAACAGGCTCCTGCCGCTGCTCGACTACGGCCTGATCGCTCAAAACCCGAAGCCGCTCCTTGGCTACAGCGACATCACGGGCCTGCTCGTGGGGCTCTATGCGAAGGCGGGGCTCGTGTCGTTCCACGGGCCGCCGGGGATGTCCACGTGGAATACGTTCACCGTCGATTACGTCCGCCGCGTGCTCTTCGAGGCCGAGGCCGTCCACTTCGCCAACCCCACCGACCCGGGCGACCGGCTGGCACGCGCAAAGGACCGCACCGTCACGCTCATGCCGGGCAAAGCGCGCGGGCGCCTCATCGCCGAAAGCACCGTGAGGTTGCCGCCGATGAG
>JBCCMF010000429.1:0-3521 GCA_039026435.1 Bacteroidota bacterium | reverse complement strand
GACGCGACGGGCTCGGCCTGCACGTACGCGCTAAAGTGCTCGATGAGGCGGGGCAGCATGCTCGTGTCGTGGATCACGTAGTGCGCGCCGCGCTCGTACAACAAGGCCTCGTGCGCCACGCGATCCAGGTACGGCGGCACCATGCCGATGGCCCACATGCCCGCCGCCCGTGCAGCCACCATGTCATCCACCGTGTCGCCGATGTAGACCACCTCGTCGGGGCGTAGTCGGCGGCCTGCCGCTGCGAAGACGGCGAGGGCGCGCTGGAGCGGGTACGGATCGGGCTTCGTGCGGCGCTCTTGCTTCTCGCGAGGGATCAGGAGCGGGAAGTACCGCTGCCACCCAAACCGATCGATGGTCCACTGTGCGTCGGCGCCGGGGCGGCCCGTGATGATCGCCATCAGGCGATCAGGGCCACACAGCGCGTCTAGCGTCTCGGTCGAGATGAGCGCGGGCTCCTGTGCGATCAGCCCGTCGTCGCCGTTGTCGCCGCGGTAGCGCCGCTGGAATTCGTCCACCACACGGCGTATCGAAACGGTGATGCCCGCATCGGAGATGATACGGTGCGTAAGCTTCCAGTCGTCGTTGTAGCCGCCGCCGTTCTTGTAGCGCTGGATGGTGCTGGCCGGAATGGCGCGGCCTGCAAAGTGCTCCACGGTCTCCTGGATGGCGCGCCGGTACGAGCCCGACACGTTCACCAAAACGCCGTCCATGTCAAAAAACACCCCTCGGATCCTCGTCTGCATACCTGCTCACTACTGGGTTGGTTGGATGATATGGCGATGGCGCGGAGCGTAGGAGAACGTTACAATTACTCCAGCGCGGCGGATAAGGTACGAATCTTTTCCGCTAAAGCATCAATAGATTGGACATAAACGACTAACCACTGTTCCAGACCGGGGCCGTTCGTCGTCTCGATTTCGTAGCGCAGGCCGGGCAGCATCCACGAGGCGTACCCGCTGAAGGGATCGGGCGAGGCGTAGAGCGACCGGCTCCAGGCGCGGTCCTGCAGGCCAGGCTGGTGGATGAACGCTTTCTCCAAGGCGATGAGCTGCGCGTTGAGCGCGGCGGCTTCTGCACCGGATAGCCCCGCCGCAACGGCCGCCTCCCGTCGCTCTTCGAACAGGGCCGTCGCTGCGTCAAGCGCGTCGATGCTGGTCATCAGCGCGTCGAAGCCGATGGGTAGGCTAGCAACCTCGCCGCGCCGCGCGAGGTCGGTGGCGTGGCGGCGCAGGTCGGTGGCGTAGCGGGCTACGTCGTAGGGGAGCAGCGTGGCGTTGGCGAGGCGGAGGGCGATGATGCCGTCCAGGCGCGCCAAGGCTGGGCCGAACACGAAGTCGGTGTCGCCGAAGCGCTCGTACCACGCGAAGGTGTCGTAGTTGGAGTGGTAGATGGGCGCCGAGGTGCTCATGGACAACCCCGCCGAGGGCACGCCGATATGCGTGTAGAACCCGACGTGGTCGGAGCCGCCGCCGAGGTTGCCCAGCGTGGGCGCGTCGTTGCCGCCGCGTGCTGCGCGCTCGGCCCACCAGTCGTAGATCGTCTGCTCGCTACCGGGATACATCACGACTTTCGTTGCGTCCTCAATGAGCCCCTTGAGCGAGGGGGAGGCCGCGCCGCCAAAGTTCGGGCCGGAGGCGGCCGCATCGGCGTTTAGGTAAGCAACGCCCCCTTCCGTCAGCGCGTCGCGAAACTGCTCTACCCACTCCGTCGACCCAATAATACCATACTCCTCCACGTCCCAGTGCGCGATGCGGATCGAGCGGCGTGGTGCGCAGCCGTTGGCAGCGAGTTCACCCAGGGCTTCGGCTAGCGTGAGCAACATGGCGGTGCCCGCAAGCGGGTCCACGGCGCCGAAGGTCCAGGCATCGTAGTGCGAGCCGAGTATCACCCACTCGTCTGGATGCTCCGTCCCTGGCACCGTACCAATGACGTTGGTGGCGCGGCGCAGCCCGTGCGGCTGGTCTACACGCACGCGCACCGTCAGGTCAGGGCCGCCCGTCACGCGATAGGCGAAGGGCAATCCGCCTCGCCAGCCGCTCGGCACCACCTCGCCCGCCATCCGGCTCAGGATTTCCTTGGCCGAGCCGTACGGCAGTGGCGCCACGGGGATAGTATGCAAGTCGGCGATGTCAGCGGGATCGAGTCGATTGGTGTCGTCGCCCGGGAGGGCAGGCTCGAACGGCGTGAGCGGATCGCCCGTGTAGGGCAACGTCAGCAGGGAGCCGCGTTGTACGGAGCTTGCGTTAATCTGACGGCCTTCGGGGTAAGGCGCGCCGCTGGTGAAGCCGCCGTTGGCCGGGTCGGAGTAGATGACGAGGCCAATAGCGCCGTACTGCTCGGCGTAATGGGCTTTGAAGCCGCGAAAGTTGCCGCCGTAACGGGCGATGACCACCTTACCCTGCACCGAGATGCCCATGCGGGCCAGCTGCTCGAAGTCCTCTTTGCGGCCGTAGTTGGCGTAGACGACCTCACCCGTCACATCCCCGGAGCCCGAGTACGCGTTCCAGCCCTGCAGCAAGTCGGGGTGGCTGGAGAAACGATCCTCCGAGAGGATGTACTCCTGGTTGTTGAGCGGCAGCCGGATGGGCGTGACCAGCGCCACGTCGATCTCGGTGTCCTTGCCCGAGGGCAGGTAGACGTCGTACGGGTATTGCGTCACCGTCAGCCCCGCCGCCGCCATGACCTCGGCGATGTAGGCGCCCACGCGGTCGTTGGCTGGCGTCGCGCCGATGTGCGGCTCCTTCGTCAACTCCCGAAGGTGCGTGCGGAACGCCTCGGAAGACGGCAGCGCTTGCAAGCGCGCCTCGCACGCCAATTGGTCCTCGACGGTGGCGGGCGAGAAGCCCGTGAGCGACTGAGCGTTCACCGCGAGCGGTGCGGCGAAGACGATAAAAGCGAAGAGGCGGAGTAGCATCATAGGATCAGGCGCGGGTGCGGTTGGCTGTCGATGGGGATGTGGTGCTGGGCGGCTCCTCCCCGGGCAGGTCGAGGAGAGCTTCAACGTGCGCATCGGAAACGGGCGTGGCGGTCTCCACGGGCACAGCCTCAGCAGTGACGAACGCCTCAATCCGGTCGGCCATGTCCCTGATCCGGCGGTGCATCTTCTTGCGCCACGATGCCAGAAGCGCATACAACGGCGTGGCGAGCGCCGCCAGCAGAACGCCAAACAAGGCGATGCCCTCCAGGAAGGCAAAATCGTTGGCTCCTCCAATGACAAGGGCGAGGAGCAGCGCGCCTATGCCGCCGTAGAGCAGGCTTTCGGTGAGCAGGCTGGCTATCCCCACCCGCTGCGAGAGGCGCAGCGCCACGCCGTCATCGCGCTGGGTGAGCGTGGCCGTGGTCGTTATGCCTGACTTGTTCGCGTGCCGCCACTCATGCGTGGTACCGATAGCCGTAGCAGTGTCCTCACCGGGCATGTGGATCAGGCCATGCAAATCGCTGACTATTGCCTCCCATACCGCAGCGTTGAGATGGCCTGGGATGGTGCGTTCGATGAGGTTGTGCGTGGCCGTGGTCGT
>JBCCMF010000428.1:0-3523 GCA_039026435.1 Bacteroidota bacterium | reverse complement strand
GCGTGAGCCGATGAACTGGAGGCCGAGGCGGTGCTTGGTGTTGAAGCGGTAGCTCGTCTTGGCGAAGAGGTCATAGTAGGTAGGGCGGAAGGCGTCGTCTTCGTCGAGCAGCGTGAGGATGATGTCGAGGTAGCCGCGCCGCCCGAGGACAAGCCAGGCGCCTTTGTCGCCGTCGAAGGTGCCCGCGCCCATCGCGCGGAAGTTGGTCAGGCTGATGCCTGCCCCGAAGCGCGTCTCGCCGGGCGGCGGCGTGTGGCTCGTGATGTTGAAGACGCCACTGAGGCGGTCGCCGTACTCGACGGGGAAGGCGCCCGTCATCATATCGATGCCGCCGATGGCTTCGACGTCCAGGATGCTGAGCCCGCCGCCGCCGATGTCTTTGAGGTGGAACGGCTCGTAGAGCTCCAGGCCGTCGAGCATGACGAGCACTTCGTTGTTGGCCCCGCCGCGCACGTTGAACGACGACGAGAAGTCGTTGCCAGAGAGCCCCGGAAGGCGCGTGACGGCGCGAAACACGTCCTCGCCCAGCTGCGGAACGCCCTGGATGTCCTCGCGGCTCATTGTGTTCTCTACCGTCGGCCGCGCCTGCATCACCGAGAAGCGCCCTGGCGTGACGACCACCTCGCGTAGCGATACCGCACGCGGCTGTAGTGTTAGGTCAACCGTGGTGGTGACGCCATCGCGAACCATCACCTCATCAGACGCGACCGACTCGAAGCCGAGCATCGAAGCTGTCAGCCGATACATGCCAGGAGCAACGTTGCCAATCTCGTAGCGCCCTTCAGCATCAGTGGCGCTGCCTGTGGTCGTGCCTTCAATCACCACGTTAGCGCCGATCAGCGCCTCGCCCGTCTCGGCGTCGGTAACGATGCCTGCGATGCGGCCCTGGGCGAAAACTGTGGTGGCAAGGGGCAGGCTGCAGAGAAGCAGGAGAAGGAGACGAGGCATCTGGGGCAGGCAGGTGGTGGGAAACACGGCAGTCTCGACGAATCCGACCTGGAGAGGTTACGAAACCGCCGCGATTTGTAGGAGGCAAAGATCGATACCTCGTACAATTGCCCGCCCGTAAAGTACGTGCGGCGCATGGAACCGCCCAGGAAAGCCGCTACCGCTCGGCAGGCAGGTTGGCCATCAGTGAATCGACCTCGGCAATGGCACGGCCAGTTTCCAGTACATCGGCATGGTCAGGACATAAGTCATCGCGCTGTATGCGGTGGGCATCATCGAGAAGCGACCGCGCGCTTGCGTACTCGCCGGTATCTTTGAGGATGACCGCGAGCGAATACAGGGTGTAGCCGTAGTAGTAGCCATCTTGCGGCCCCAAAGCGATCCGAAACGCCTCTGCCGCCTGTTCATGAAGCGCAATCGCGTCGTCATAGCGCGCTTTGCGGTGGCGAACCACGCCCATGTTGAGCAACGAAGCGGCGATGTGGGGGTGATCGGATGGCAAAACTCGGCGCCTGATTTTAAGGGCGCGTTGATGGGAGGCCATTGCGTCCTCGAAGCGTTGCAGTCGGGATTGTAGGATGCCCAGGGTGTTGAGGGCTTCTGCCGTCTGGAGGTGGTTCTCGCCCATAAGGCGCCGCCATGCCTCGGCTGCCTCGGCTGCGTAGATCGCCGCCTTTCCTAAGTCGCCATCGCCATCTCGCTCGCTGTGCATGAGCGCTAGCACGTTGTGTGCGTCGGCTTGGATGTCGAGGGCGTCAAAGCTGCGCGAGTTAGTCAAAATCGCAAGCGCACGCTCACCGTGGCCAATCCCGTCGTCGAAGCGAGAGAGGCGGTGGTGGATGACGGCTGCGTACTGGTGTGCTTGGGCAAGCACCAGCCGTTCGCTGGCCGGGGCACGCTCGATGACGCCCGATACAGCCTCCAGAGCGCCCTCGTAATTTTGCACATTCAGCAAGGCAATGCCCCACTCACTCAAGGTGTTGAGCGTCCGGGGATCCGCTTCGCCCACGGTCTCTTTGTACAACGTGTAGGCCCGCTCGGACAATACCTCGCTGGAGGCATAACGGCCCAGGCTGGCATATGCTCGCCCGATCGTACGCAGCACCTGGGCTTGAATCCGAGGCTGAGCCGCCAACGCGGTATCCGCTTTTTGTTCGGCTTGTGCCAGCACATCGACGACGCGCAGGGTGTCGCTGAAGGTGGCGTCGAGCGGATTGCCACCGGCGAACACAGCCTCCATGAACGCCGCCACCTGCTCGGCGGCTGCTCGTTCGCCCTCGGCGCGCTGGGTTTGCCAGAGGGACACCCCCAGCCCACCGACTAGCGAGATAAGCACAAGCGCGGTTGCCACGACGCCCCACCGATGCCGCCGTACGAATAAGGCGGCCCGGTACCCCACGCTTTCGCCGCGCGCCACCACGGGTTCGTCGTGCAAGTAACGTGCGATGTCGGCGCGAAACTGCTCGGCGGAGCTGTAGCGGCGGTCGGCTTCCTTGCGCAGGGCCATCAAGATCACATCATCGAGCCCGCCGCGCAACGAGCGTTGCAGGCGATCGGGGCTGACTTGCCGCGCTTGGCCGAGCGTGTCGGGCGCTAGCGTTTCGGTAGTGCCAGCCTCCGTTACCCGAGTGGCTGCTTCGATAACGCGTGCGCTGGGGCGCAGCGGCATCTCTTCGCAAATCACGCGCTCTAGCTCGCGCTGCATCCGGCTGGTGAGGCGGTAAGGCCGATGTCCCGTTAGCATCTCGTACAAGAGCACACCCAGGCTGTAGACATCACTGCCCGTCGTGATGGCCTCGCCCCGCACCTGCTCTGGGCTGGCGTACTCCGGGGTAAGTAGTGGCTGCGCGGTCACCGGCATGACGGTCTCCCCACCGTTGGGCCGTAGTAGCTTGGCGATGCCAAAGTCGAGCAGCTTGACCTGGCCCTCGGTCGTGACGAGGATATTGGAGGGTTTGAGGTCACGGTGGACGACCAGGTTGCGGTGGGCGTAGTGGACGGCCTCGCATACGATCTGGAAGAGGCGCAGACGCTCCTCGATGGAGAGGCGCTGCTCATCGCAATAGGCGGTGATGGGTTGGCCCTCCACATACTCCATCACGAAGAAAGGAAGGCCATCCGAGGTGAAGCCGCCGTCGTAGAGCCGGGCGATGTGCGGGTGGTTCAAGCCAGCCAGAATCTGCTGCTCGGCGTGAAAGCGTGCGCGCAGACTGTCGGTGGCGCGAGTGGGATGCAGCAGCTTGATCGCCACTTGCTGCTCGAAGCCGCCCTCGTCGCGGCGGGCGCGGTAGACGACGCCCATGCCTCCATGACCGATGAGTTGGTCGATGCGGTAGGGGCCGATGCGGGTGCCAATCAGACTATCCTGTCCAGCAGCAGAAGGGGAATGCTCAGCATTAGTATGGCCCAAGCCGTGTTCGAGCCACTGGATCGGCTCCTGGTGGTGGCTGAGCAGGCGCAAGACGGCATCCAATAGCGCTGTATCGTCCTGAGCGATATGGCGCACGAGGGCCTCTCGTTCTTCGGGAGGAAGGTCGAGGGCGTCGTGATACAAGTCTTCGATCTGTGTCCAGCG
>JBCCMF010000427.1:0-3553 GCA_039026435.1 Bacteroidota bacterium | reverse complement strand
GTGGAGTCGGCTTGGTGCGAACTCAGGCCGAGGGCGGAGTTGGCGTTAAGCGATGTGGGTGTGATGCAGGTGCTTCGTTTGGGCGAGATTCGCTGGAAGGCCGCCTGAGCAAAGAGTGATTCTGCCCGGAGTATTGAAAACGAAAGAGCTAGGCGAGATGACTGCTAGAGATACTTTTCATAAAGGGCTCCTTCTTCTCGATAGGAAAAGCATTGAGCGTGGAGAAGAGTTTCTCCGATCCGCCATTGCACTTGCCGCAGAAGAGAAAGACAAGGCTACATTTGCTGCAGCATCATGCTGCCTAGGAGAGTTGTTGCTTCAGATGGGTAAGCAGGAAGAGGCTGCCGTTGTTCTCCAGGACGTTGTCAGCATGGATTCACAAGACGGGTTATGCAGCTACGAGATAGCGAAAGCTGGCGAGCTATCAGATCAGATCACTGGAACCTAAAACCTCACTGAGAGCGGTCTGCCCGGTAGTGCTCTGTGGTAGTGGGTGAAGGCCCACTGAAACCGCTTTTCACAAAACGCTTGACGAAAGGATTAGCGTCTCATTACCAAATGATTAAATTGGGGGCTGTTTTGCGCTCGCAGCGAAACGGTCGCGGTTGGCCGAAGCGCTTCCCTTGTCGTATCCCCTTTCCTCTCGCATGGTCAGCACCGCCCGGTTGCCGTTTCGTCCTGCGCAGCTCATCCCGTGGGCGCTGGGGGTCGTCGTTGTGGTGATTGGTCTGCTGGTGGTGCCGAAGACGATCGTGCCCACGCTGACACTACCTGTACAGCTAATGCCGTCGCAGGAGTGGCACCTGATCCGCGCCGCCGACGGGACGGTGCAGAGCGTCTTGCACGACGCCCTTCGCGGCACCACGCCGTCGTTTGCCGTGCAGGGCTTTGAGCGGGGCGATGTGGTGCAGTTTGCCCTGGCGAACGCGCTGGAGCCCGGCTACGCGGTGCAGGTGGGCGACACCGTGGCGCGGGTGTACTCGAACGAGACCGAGCTGCAGATGGTGCGCACGCGCGGTAACCTGGCGGCGTTGCGGGCCTCGCTGGAGGTGGCCGAGACGGGCGCCAAGCCGTCCGAAGTGGAAGAGGCCGTGGTAGGCGTGAAGCGCGCCGAAGAGCGGCTCAACGAACACCTCCGCACGCTGGAGCGCCTGCGCACCCTCCACGCGCGCCAGCTCATCGCCGATGAGGACTTGGAGGTGGCCGAAGCGCAGCGCGCCGTGTTCGAGGCCGAGGTCGAGCTGGCCGAGGCGGCGCAGTGGACTGCCGAGACAGGCGTCAAGCCGGAGGAGGTGGCGGCGATCATCGCGCAGACCGAGGCGCTGGAGCAGGAGGCCGAGACGCTGCGCGAGCGGCAGAGCCGGTACGTCATCACCGCCCCCATCGGCGGTACGGTGGCGCGCAACGCCGCCAGCGACACGCTGCTCACGCTCCGCAACACCGCGCCCATGCTGTTCACGATGCCGCTGCCCTGGACCGACCGCTCGGCGATGGGCGAAGGCGCCACGTTGACCATCACCCTCCCCGGCGACACCACCACATATGCCGCCACGCTGCTCGACCTCGGCTCGGAGACGCGCCTCATCGCCGAGCAGCCCATGACGCTGGCGCTCGGTCGCGTGGACGAGGCCATCGCGGCCATGCCCGGGCTCCTGGGCGAAGCGACCATCACCCTCCCTGCGATCCCCACGTGGGCGTACGTGCAGCGCTGGTTCGAGACGGGAGGGTAGGCGATGCGGCTCGAATACAAATACCGCGTACCCAGCCACCTCCTCGACGAGATGCGAGAGGCCATCGCGCCATTCATGAAGCTCGACAAGCACGGGCGCGGCTACGAGAACAAGGGCTACACCATCCGCAGCATCTACTTCGACTCGTTCAACCTGCGCTATTACCATGAGAAGGCCGCGGGCATCCACACGCGCCGCAAGATCCGCGTGCGGGCCTACAACGCATTCAGCCCCGATGCGCGCGTCTTCTTGGAGATCAAGCGGAAGCGCAACATGGCCATCGCCAAGGCGCGCGCGCTGCTCCGCTACGCCGACCTGGAGCCGCTGCTGCGGACGGGGCACTACCAGACGTACGTGAACCCGTACCCCGACGACCCCGAGCGCAACACGGCGGCGCAAGAAGAGGCACGACGCTTCCTGTACCACATTTACGGGTACCACCTCCGCCCAGTAAACCTCGTCGTCTACGAGCGCGAGGCCTACCTCGGCACCGGCGACCCCACCCTGCGCATCACGTTCGACCGCGACCTGCGTGGGAAGACCCACCCCGGCCTGGGCGATATGTTCGACAACGACCTGACCCTGGTGGAGTCGCTGCGCGACCACTTCATCATGGAGGTCAAGTTCAACACGTTCTTCCACGGGTGGCTGAACCCGCTCTTGGGCCAGTACAACTTCGTCCGCGAGGCCATCTCGAAGTACAAGCGCGTGCTCGACGAATGCAAGGCCACCGACGTGGACCACCAACAGGGCATGCTGGCCCGTCCGCTACACGCCCTAAACGGATTGTCTTGAACGGCTCGCCCTGATCTAACCGCCCATGTTTGACGCTTTCGACAGCCTGCTCGCCCCACACCTGCGCCCCGCCGACATCGTGGTAGGGCTCGTGGTGGCGCTAGGCTGCAGCTTCGTCATCTCGGTGCTCTACCGCTGGACGTACCACGGCGCCAACTACTCGTCCACCTTCGTCCGCTCGCTCATCTACCTCTCGATGATCACCGCCATCGTCATGATGGTCATCGGCGACAACCTGGCCCGCGCGTTTGGCCTCGTAGGCGCCATGTCGATCATCCGCTTCCGCACGGCGGTGAAGGACGTGCAGGACATCGTATTCATCTTCCTCTCGCTGGCCGTGGGTCTGGCCGCAGGCGTGGGCAGCTACACCGTGGCCGTGATCGGGACGGCGTTCATCTGCACCGTCATCGCCATCGTAGGCAAAGCCAACTATGCCAGCGTCAGCCGCACGGCGTTCATCGTGCAGATCACCTACGCGCCCACCGAAGGCGAAGCCGAGCCCGCCTACCAGCGCGTCCTGGACCGCTACAGCAAGCACGCTCGCGTCATCAACATCCGCACGCTCGACGACGACACGCTCGACCTGATGTTCTTCGTCACGCCCAAGCGCCGCCGCGAGACGGCCGGGCTCATCCAGACGCTCCAGCAAACGCCCGGCGTGCAACACGCCAACCTGTTCTACGACGAAGGCCACGCGTGACCACCCTGGGCATATAGCCGATGGCGATGGACCACGCGTCCGACGCGTTTTGTGCTGATGCGGTCAATCGTCCGGCTGACAACGAGGATTAACCGCACGAAGCGCTACTTGGTACACCCTCTCGGGTACCTGCTATCGTGTGAAGGCGTCGACGGCGCGGCGGGCAGAGCGAGCCGCGGCGTGTACACTGCTCCAGTCGTCGCCCGTCGTGTAGGCATCGCCTGCGAAGTAGAGCGTGTCGCCGACGGGCTCGCCGAGGGTGCGCACACGGCGCCAGTCCTCGTAGTCGACCATGTAGGCGCCGTTGGCGAACGGGTCGGCGTTCCAG
>JBCCMF010000426.1:0-3554 GCA_039026435.1 Bacteroidota bacterium | reverse complement strand
GGTGTAGCTGGTCAGCAGACTATCTCCCGTGAGATCGTACCAGTACAATACGTTCCGAAACGCTTTCTGCTTACCGTGACGCAAGTGGCGCTGAACGCGCCCCGTTTGCGAGACATAGACATATTCGTACAGGTCTATGAACATAACATCGTTGTCCAGCACTTTATATGTGAGGCTATACCTGTAACGGCTGCGATCTATTTCAAGCGCCTCTTCGATTGCCGTGTCAACGGTCTGCAGCTGGTCGTCGTAAAGGATGAATTCGCGCTCCCTGTAGCTATAGTTACTGCCGTAGAAGTACCGTCCACTTGGGGCCATGTGTATGAATTCCGGCGGCGAGGCCACAACGTCGCCATAGCGGTCAAACACGACAACGGCTGTCAAGAGGTGATCGCCGGGCGGCGTAAGGGAAACGACAATACGGCTCCCATTGCCAGCAATTTGGCCCCTCGTATAGACGTCCTCGGTCCAGCGCTCAGGTTTAGGCACGGCCTTCGTCCACTGATGCTGCCCCTGCCCGTCAAAGAAGGCAACAGCCACCTGTCCGTCTCTCTGCCCCACCCGAACCATCTCACCTGTCTGCGCAGCGACCACGGGCGATCCCCATAGCGCAGACGCGTCCTGTGTCTCATGCCATGCGAGAGTAGGCCTGTCGGGGGCTGTTGGAGGGTCCTCCTGTGCCATTGCAGGGCACGCACTCACCAGAAATGCGGCAACGAGCCACACTCTGTGTACTGCCAGTCGATGTGCATTGAGTAGGCTCATGCTGTCTCCTCTCTGGGCTTCATCTCAAGCCTGCATGGATGGTAACGCATAAACCTATGCCATGCTGAGCATTTGTGCCTGACTATGCATCCAGACACGGCTAGGCCTCTTTGAGTTGCTGTTGCAAGCCACAGCGCACCCGCGTAGCTTGGCGGCGTTGTGCTCAACCTCATGCCTCTTCTAGACATGCGTCTCTTCTCCTTTGTCTTAGCCGCGCTGCTGCTCGCGCCCGTTCATGCCCAATCGGATGGCGATCACTTGGCCTACATGGACGTGTTCGAGCTGGAATACGCCGCCGATCCACAGATCGCGCCGGATGGCCAGACCGTTGTCTACGTGCGCACGGCGATGGACGTGATGACAGACCGCCCCACGCGGCAGCTGTGGACGGTGATGGCCGACGGCTCGGCGCACCGCCCGCTCGTCACCGAGGGCGAGCCGAGCCGACCACGCTGGTCGCCCGATGGGACGCGGCTGATGTACACCGCCACGGACAGCGATGGACAACGCCAGCTGATGGTGCGGTGGATAGATACCGGGCAGACCGTCGCCATCACCGATGTGATGCGGTCGCCCGGAAACGCGGTGTGGTCGCCCGACGGGATGCACATCGCCTTCACGGCCTTCGTCCCGAGCGCGGCCGAGCCGTTGGCAACGCTGCCGAGCGCACCTGCTGGCGCCGAGTGGGCCGAGCCCGCCCGTGTCATCACCAACCTGAACTACCGCAGCGACGGACGAGGCTTCCTGCCGACGGGCTCCACGCACCTCTTCGTGGTCCCCGCCGAGGGCGGCACGGCGCGCCAGATCAGCACGGGCGACTTCAGCCACGGCGCCCCCGCATGGCACGGCACCGACGCCGTCGTTTTCTCCGCCAACCGCGACCCCGACTACGAGCGCAAGCCCGGGCAGTCGGAGGTCTACCACCTCACGCTCGACGGCACGCTCACTGCCCTCACCGACCGCTTCGGCCCGGACGCCAACCCGACGCCCTCGCCCGATGGGCAATACATCGCCTACACGGGCTACGACGACACGTACCGGGGCTACCAGGTCACGCAGCTCTACGTCATGAACGCCGACGGCACCGGCTCGCGCTCGCTCACCCCCGACCTCGACCGCGACGCCAACAGTCCGATGTGGAGCGCCGACGGCCGCTCGCTCTTCTTCCAGTACGACGACGAAGGCCACACGCGCCTGGCTCGTATTACACTTGACGGCGACATCGAGCAGATCGCCAACGACGTGGGCGGGCTCAGCCTGGGTCGGCCGTATGGCGGTGGCTCGTTCTCGGCCTCAGACGCTGGCGTATTGGCGTTCACCATGACCTCGCCCGAGCATCCGGCCGACGTCGCCGTGGTCACACCCGGACAGACGCCAAAGCGCCTCACCACGCTCAACGCCGACCTGCTCGGCGCGAAGCCACTGGGCGCGGCGGAGGAGTTTTGGTACGAGTCCTCGCACGACGGGCAGCGCGTTCAGGGCTGGATCGTCACGCCGCCCGACTTTGACCCATCCAAGCAGTATCCGCTCATCCTCGAAATCCACGGCGGCCCGTTTGCCAACTACGGCTGGCGCTTCTCGATGGAGGTGCAGCTGTTTGCGGCGGCGGGCTACGTGGTCCTCTACACCAACCCACGCGGCTCCACCAGCTACGGCGCCGAGTTCGGCAACGCCATCCACCACGTCTACCCGCAGTACGACTACGACGACTTGATGAGCGGCGTCGATGCGGTGCTGGAGCGCGGCTTCGTCGATCCCGAGCGGCTCTACGTGACCGGCGGCAGCGGCGGCGGCGTGCTCACGGCCTGGACGATCGGCAACACGGATCGCTTCCGGGCGGCCGTGGTCGCCAAGCCCGTCATCAACTGGGCCTCGTTCGTCCTCACCTCCGACATCCAGGCGTTCACCAGCCAATACTGGTTCCCGTCGATGCCGTGGGAGGACTACGAGCACTACTGGCAACGCTCACCGCTCCGCCTCGTCGGCAACGTTTCCACGCCGACGATGCTGCTCACGGGCGAGTCTGACTGGCGCACGCCGATGACCGAGAGCGAGCAGTACTATAATGCGCTTCAGCTGCGCGGCATCCCCAGCGCGCTCGTCCGCATCCCCAACGCGGGCCACGGCATCGCCGCACGCCCCAGCAACCTGATGGCCAAGGTCGGCTACATCCTCGCGTGGTTCGACAAGTACGACGCCGAACGCTGACGCTCCATCACCACCACATCGATACGCACCGAGACGCATGGCCAACGCCACACCGCCCCGCTGCCCCGACTGCGACACGTTCATGACGGAGGGATTCTTGCTCGATGTCACACACGGCGGTCGCCAAGCCCTCCAATGGGTAGAAGGCCCGCACCAGAAAAGCATCTGGACGGGTACTGTCATCAAGAACCGCCCGATCTACGACACCGAGTCCTACCGCTGTGAGGAGTGCGGCTTGCTCCGTACCTATGCGCTCCGCCGCAAGAAGTAACGCCGTCCCGTTTTCTTTCCCGTCGAAACGATATATTCCAGGATCACGCTCTTCCCCCTCGTCAGGTACGACCATGAAATCGCTCGCTTTCTCGCTCCTCGCACTGCTGCTGATTGGCTTCGGCTGCGCCTCCGATACGGACTCCGCAGCCACATCCGCCGATGCCGCTTCCGATGATCCGCCGCAGTGGGTGACGTACGAGGGCAAGGACGGACCGGGCACAGGCAAGCAGATCGTGCTCGTCAGCGGCGATGAGGAGTACCGCTCCGAGGAGGTGCTGCCCGAGCTGGCGCAGATCCTGGCCGAGCGC
>JBCCMF010000425.1:0-3572 GCA_039026435.1 Bacteroidota bacterium | reverse complement strand
GCCGGATGCGCAACTCCTTGAGCAACTGCGCCTAGCCCATCCAACGGTTGACGCTTGCCTCGGCACGTTGGCCGATCTGGACGAGAAGGTGGAGTTTGATACCATCGTGTATATCGACGTCCTTGAACACATCGAAGACGACGGGGGGGAGCTGGAGTGCGCCGCCAAGCATCTGGCGCCCGATGGGCACCTCGTGGTGCTGAGCCCGGCGCACCAATGGCTCTTTACGCCCTTCGATGCCGCCATCGGCCACCACCGCCGCTACAATCGGCCGATGCTGCGCGCGATTACGCCGCCCACGTTGCGCCTGGCGACGAGTTTCTACCTCGACAGCGTCGGGATGGTGCTGGCCTCGGCAGCGAACAAGGTGCTGCTCCAGCAGGCCGCGCCCACGGCCGGGCAGATCGCGCTGTGGGACCGGGTGATGGTGCCAATGTCGCGGCTGATTGATCCGTTATTGCGAAGAAGAACAGGCAAAACGGTGGTGGGCGTCTGGACGCCTCAGCGCGACGGCGCGTAGTCGTAGTACGACGACACGGTACGGAGCGTGCGGCTGCCCTCGAACGGCATCATCATCAGCGTTTCGAAGCGCGTGTTGTAGGGCACCCAGTCGCCCTCGGCGGTCTGGCGGATGTGGATGAAGAAGCTGCTCTCCTCGCGGAAGAGGAAGGCAAGGTCGATGCGGTCCAGCGACGCCGCCACGAGCTGGTTGCTGCGCCGATCCAAGTACAGGCTCACGCGGCGGATGTTGAGGTCGTCGCCGTCGTCGGGGCGGGCGCGGATCTCGACGACGCGGGCGGCTTGGTCGAACAGCAGCGTATCGGGGCGGAGGCGGTACTGGTAGGCCTCGTAGAACTCCGGCTTGAGGTAGGGCGGGTCATCGGGCATGACGTACGGCGTCACGTCGCCGGGGTCCTCGGCCTCCACGTTGGTCGAGACGAAGTTCTGGAAGAAGCCGTAGTCGAACTCGCCCTGTAGGCCTTCGCGCAGCACCTCGAACGTGCGCCCCTGGTTGGTCATCGCGTGGCGCACCTCGTGCTGCTCTGACGCTTGCAGACGCTCCTCGTCATCGCGCTGGTCCACGCGGGTGTAGCGCGTGAAGTCGTAGTAGCGCAGGTTACCAAACGCATTGTCCATCCCTGACGTGCTCATCTCGCCCATCAGATCGAACACGACGCGCTGCTCCGACGGGTCTTGCGCGAACTGGGCCTTCCAGATGGCTTCATCCTCTGGGGTGCCATCGAACTGCTCGGGCACCGTGCAGGCGCTGAGGGTGGCTAGGCAGAGCAGAGGCAGCAAGCGTAACGCACGCATAATCGCAAGAACGCCACGGGTTAGGATCGAGAGGGCTGACAAACGGTACATCGGCTGAAAAAGCTCCGCCTCAACATCCGCTCAGAAAATTACACCCATGAAGAGGAGAATGCCCCCGTGGCAACCCGAACGCGACGCAGCCATCGACACGGCGTGGGCCGCGGCACGTCTCATCCAGCCGCATGCTGGGCGCGTCCGCACCAGCCAGATCAAGGAGAAGGCGAGACATGACCTGGTCACCGAACTGGACGTGGCCTCGCAGCAGCTCATCCACGAACGGCTGGTGGCAGCGTTTCCCGATGATCGGTTTTTGGGGGAAGAGAGCGAGGAGACTGATTTCGACGCCTATCGCACGGGGCGTGTCTGGATCGTGGACCCCATCGACGGGACAACCAACTTCGCCCACGGCCTGCCGCCCTACGCCATCAGCATCGGCCTGTTGGAGGACGGCGAGCCGAAAGTGGGCGTCGTACTCGATGTCTCGGCAGGCGATCTGTACGCGGCCACGGCAGGCGGCGGGGCGTATAAGAACGGGCAGCGGCTGAGTGTGAGCGCGGCAGCCACGCTGGATGAGTCGGTGGTGCTGACGGGGTTTCCGTCGAGCGCCGTCGCGTATGTGGAGCGATACATGGCCATCTTTGAGCAGATGCTGCGCCGATGTCGGGGCGTCCGGCGGCCGGGCTGCGCATCGGTAGACTTGGCCTATGTGGCCGCGGGCGTGGCGGAAGCGTTCTACGAGACAGGCCATCGCCCGTGGGACATGGCCGCAGGCGTGCTCTTGGTGACCGAAGCGGGCGGGCGCGTCACCGACAACAGCGGTCAGGACGTTGACGTGCTCGGGCGGCAGCTGGTGGCGTCGAACGGACGCATTCACCACGCGCTGCTTGCGCAGGTGGCGAGTATGAAAGACGTGTTTAGTTGAGGCCACGATGGCCCTTCCACGCCTCGTTTTGCCTAGTTTGGCGATTCGTTATCAATCAGCAGCATCCAGCCCAGCACATCATTATGGCAAACGGACACGGACTTCTCGCCGGAAAGAAAGGCGTCATCTTTGGCGCGCTCAACGACCAAAGCATCGCCTGGGCCATCGCCGAGGCGGTACACCGTGAGGGTGGCGAGTTCGTCCTGTCAAACGCCCCAGTGGCGCGCCGCTTAGGTAGCGTGGATGCCCTGGCCGAAAAGACGGGCAGCGAACTCATCTGGGCCGATGCCACCAGCGACGACGACCTCGAAACGCTGTTCACGCAAGCCAAAGAAAAGCTCGGCGGCGTCGATTTCGTGGTGCACTCCATCGGGATGGGCCTGAATGTGCGCAAGAAGAAGCCGTACGAAGGGCTGAACTACAACTGGTACCTCAAGACGCTCGACATCTCGGCGGTGAGCTTGCACCGCGTGGTGCATCACGCGATGGAGTCGGGCGCCATGAACGACGGCGGCTCGGTTGTAGCGCTCTCGTACATCGGCGCCCAGCGTATCTTCTCGAAGTACAGCGAGATGGGCGACGCCAAGGCGCTGCTGGAGAGCATCGTGCGCTCGTGGGGCTACCGCCTGGGGCGGCGCGGCATCCGCATCAACTCGATCTCGCAGAGCCCCACCAAGACCGTGGCGGGCTCCGGCATCAAGGGCTTCGACAGCATGTTTACCTTCGGCGACCAGCTCTCGCCGCTGGGCAATGCCGACGCCGCCAGCTGCGCCGACTACACCGTGACGCTCCTCAGCGACCTCACGCGCATGGTCACCATGCAAAACCTCTACCACGACGGCGGCTTCAGCGCGATGGGCATCTCCGACGAACTGGTCGAGTCGCTCCAAGTCGCCTTCGGCAGCGACGACGCGTGACCGTCGAGCTGTTCGTGGCCGACATCGACGGGTGCCTGAGCGAGCCGTACGCGCCGCTCGACCTGGAGCGTTTGGGTCAGCTTGCCGAGATGATCGGTGCGGCGCAACACGGTCACGCCACGCTGCCGCGCGTCACGCTGTGCTCTGGCCGGCCGTTTCCGTATGTAGAGGCGATGGGGCAGGTGCTCGGCATCCAACAGCCGATGCTCTTCGAGGCCGGGGCGGGCTGCTTCGACCCCGTCGCCAACCGCATCACCTGGCATCCTCTCCTCACCGACGCCATGATCGCGCAGGCACAGGCCGTGATGGTGTGGGCCGAGCAGGACCTGGTGCAGCGCTATCCGCTGGCCCTTGACCACGCCAAGCGCACGCAGGTGAGCGTGGTGGCGCGTTCCGAAGCGCTCATCACCGACATCGTG
>JBCCMF010000424.1:0-3573 GCA_039026435.1 Bacteroidota bacterium | reverse complement strand
CGGCCAGACAAGCGTTTCGACATCATCGACCTCACGCGCTTCATCGATCGCGATCTCCACCGCTCGATTGCGTCTTACCGCAAGGTGCTCTACTGCTCACACCACACCACGGCGGGCTTCGTTGACCAGCGGATGGTCCGGCGCTTGCAGCACGACCGCGAGACGGTAGAGGCCTACGTGCGGTCGCACAAGGCGCTCTTCCCCGCTGGCGCCGACTATCGCCACGATCAGCTGGAGGAGCGGCTTGAGCTGAGCGAGGAGCAGCGCTGTGTAGAGCCCCGCAACGGCGACTCGCACCTCACCTTCATCAGCTCGGGCCTGCGCAACTGCGTCACCTACGACCAGCACGCCGAGCATCCGGTGTACTTCGTGGAGCTTGATGGCGTGAACGAGGACCGCCCGCGCACCCGCACGACGACCATCATTGGCTACGATCGCGAGGAAGAGGTCATCGAGACGCAGATCGACGTGCCCGTCTCGGCGCACCGCATCGACTCGGTCAACCTGCGCGACGACGGGCTGGGCGTCTACGATCAGCTCAACAACGTGCTGTCGGCGTACGGCGTGCAAAAAGGCCGTATCGACATCTCGCTAGCGCGCGATGAGGAGCAAGCGGGGCTCACCGTCAACGAGTATGAGACGCTGCTCATGCGCCACGACGTGCGCGACGTGCTGGAGGGGCCGATGCGATTCATCGCCGAACGCGGCAAGAGCATCCTCCGCGACCCACGCAACATCCCGAGCCGCGCCAAGGCCTACGCCAAGTACGACTTCGTGCGTGTGCTGCACGGCCTGATGAACCGGCTCAACCTCAGCGAATCCTACCTTGAACGCGCCATCGAGCGTATGATGGCGGTACCCGCCAAGCACTTCCTCAGCATGAAGCGCGATGTCAGCCTGCTCGTCTCTGACCGCAACATCCCCGGCAAAGGCGAGATTCTGAACGGGCGCTATCAGAGCCCCATCCTGATCCAGTGGGGGCGCAAGCCCGAGCAGCAGCGCACGCTTGATGTACGCATCGTGCGGTTTGAGTAGGCAGCTTCTGTCCGTGCGGCTGTCAAGCCACCTGTTTCAAGGTCTCCCGCCCGGTACGGACGAGGTTGTCCAGAAGGATTTGAGCCTGACGCGTCGTGTGCTGTGGTAGCGCGTCTCCCAAGTATGCAGACAGCAGCTGTGCTTGGAAGTCGAAGCGCGACCTCAGGTCGTCCAGGTCTACCCGGTCGGGAGCGCTGGCGGGAGTTCGGGTTTGCATGACACCACTCGCGTGTTTCGGTTTGACCAGCATAGGATAACAAGGAGGCGGGCTGGTTTGATGTAAGCGGTGCAAAACCAACAGTGTAAGCCTGGTCCTACAGCGTCGGCCTGTAAAAACGGGCGCCCGCGTCAACACGTACCGCAGGTTAAGCGTATCTGAATAGCATGTTGGTCCTCTGCTCCTCGTCCCTGTGATCCTGGCCCAAATTCTCTGCGGGTTCGTGCTGCTGGGCACACTGGTTGGGGTCTCTCGCCACAGGGCATGGTGGGTCCGCGGCTGGGACTATCCGCGCGCCCAACTCGCGGCTATCGGCAGCTGCAGCGTGCTCGTGAGCCTCATGTGGTGGCCCCAGTTCACCACGGTGGATGTCGTGCTGCTGGCGCTCACGATGGTGGCCGTAGTCTACCACGTGTACCTCATCTGGCCGTATACGCCCCTCGGCCGCATCCAGGTGGCAGCCGTCTCGCTCACGTGCAGCACGCGGCTGTCGTTTTTTGTGGCGAATGTGTACATGGAGAACCGCAACGCCGAGGGCCTCAAGCGTGTGATTGCCCGCTACAATCCCGATGTGATCTTCCTGATCGAGACCGACCGCTGGTGGGACGAGCAGATGGACTACCTCAAAGCCTCCCATCCACACGCCCTCCGGCATCCGCTGGACAACACGTACGGCCTGCTGTTCTATTCACGCCTCCCCGCTGATGAGCTCGAGACGCAGTTCCTGGTGGAGGACGACAAGCCTTCGGTAAAGGCGCTGGTGCGTACGCCCGCCGGGCATCGCATTCGTGTGTGGGGGCTGCATCCCGATCCGCCCAACCCGGTCTACGCTGAACGGACCATCGAGCGTGATGCAGAACTGCTCATCGTGGGGCGCGCGGCAGAGAAAGAGGCTGGCCCCGTTGTGGTCATGGGCGACTTCAACGACGTGGCGTGGTCCCACACCACGCGCGTGTTTCAGCGCGTCAGTGGCTTGCTAGACCCACGGCGCGGGCGGGGTACGTACAGCACCTTCAACGCCAAGTGGCCACTGCTACGCTGGCCGTTAGACCACCTCTACCACAGCGATCACTTCACGCTGGCGCGCCTGGAGCGCGGACCCGCCTGGGGCTCCGATCACTTCCCCATCTACGTCGAACTGGGCCTCGAGCCGCTGGTACCTTCTCCCAATCCGCCTGAGCGTGCTGATGCCGAAGACGTAGAGGAGATGCAGGAGGTCATTAAGGAGGCCGACCCGATTGGGGAGGGCTATGCGTGATGCGCCTGGAGCGGCCTAGGCTGGCTAGCGCGGCAGACTGGACAAGAGGCGGCGTGCATCTACATGAGCGGGCTCGATCTGCAGCAGGCGTTCTAGGGTCCGGCGTGCGGCATCCGCTTGGCTTGTGAGCGCGTACGCGCCGCTGAGGTTGTAGAGGGTCTGGATGTGGTCGGGCGCGGCCTCAACGGACTGCTCCAGCAGCGGAATGGCCGAGGTTGGGTCGCCGCGCTGGATGTAGAGCGCCCCCAGCATCCGCTGCGCCTCGGCCGATGGCGCCATTGTGTTGGCCTGCTCGAAGTAACGAAACGCCGCGCCGTACTCCTGCTGCTTCATCTTCAGGTTGCCCAGGGCCAAGGGCGCGATCTCCAGGAAGGGGTAGGCGTCGAAGATGGTGCGCCACACGTACTCGGCTTGCCGAAACCCGCCTGTGTTCTCGTAATGGTTGGCCAGCGCACGGTGAGCGATGAGCCACGGCTTGTCGGAGCGAAACACATCTAGGGCGAGGCGCTCAGGGATGGTGGCGCCTTGCATTGTGTCCACGGGGTTGCTCAGCGTGCCGCGCGGCTGGAACGGCCAGCTCGCCATGAGCCGCAGCACGCGGATGTTGCCCGTGAGCGAGTCGACCGGGGTGACGAGCAGCGTCTGCCGCCCTTGCCTGCGGTCGAGCCGCCGCGGAGGCGTGCCAAAAACCTCTGCATCCAGCAGCGCATCGTAGAAGCGGTCGGCGATGAGGAAGTAGCCTTGCAGGTTCGGGTGCAAGTGCTCCAGCATGAGCGCGTCGTCGATGACGCCGCCGGTGGAATTGGCCTGGAGGTGCGCTTGCGTCTCCACCACTGTGGCGCCTGTGGCCTCGGCGGCGTCGCGGAGGATCGTGTTGAACCACTCGGGCGCGCGGAAGCGAAGCAGGTCGCGGTCTTTCGCGGCCAGGTAAGCGTCGGCGGCGGCGTCGTACTGCCCGAGGGCGTCGTGGATGCGCGCCTTGGCGTAGAAGGCATCCGCAGCGGTGCCGTCGGCAGCGATGGCGGTCGTGAGCGCCGCAAACGCGGCGGTAGTATCGCCCGTG
>JBCCMF010000423.1:0-3577 GCA_039026435.1 Bacteroidota bacterium | reverse complement strand
GAAGACGAGCAGGGCGTGCTCTACTTCGGCAACGGCAGTGGCCTCCTCACCTACGATGGGCTGTCGTGGGAGCTGCTCCTTATGTCAAACAAGCGCGACGTGCGCTCGCTCGCCCGCGATGCCTCCGGGCGCATCTGGGTCGGCGCCGTCAGAGACCTGGGCTACCTCGCCGCCGACAGCGTGGGGCAGATGACGTTCGCGTCGCTCCGCGATAAAATCCCCGAAGCTCATCGCGACTTCACCGACATCTGGGAGACGCATGCCAGCCCCGACGGTGTGTACTTCACCAGCGACACCGCCCTCTTCCGCTGGGACGGCGAGCGCATGCAGGCGTGGCCCGCCGAGACCAGCTACCACATGAGCGCCGTCGTCCACGGCACGTTGTACATCCGGCACCGCGGGTACGGTCTGATGCGCATGATCCGCGGCGCCAGCGGAGATCCCCGCAGCGACACACTCGAGCTCGTACCTGCTGGCGAACGCTTCGCTGAGGTAGACACGTCTGTACTGCTCCCCCTCGACGACGGGCGGATGCTCGTGGGGACGCGAGCAGACGGGCTGTTTGCCTACGATGGGCAAACGGTTGAGCGCTTCGCCACCGAGGCCGATGCCATCCTCGCAGAGGGTAGCCTGTATCAGCCCGGCGCTGTGCTCTCCGGCGGGCGTATCGCGCTCGGCACGATCTCCGAAGGCGTGGTTGTGCTCGGCCAAGACGGCGCGCTCCTGCAGCACTTGCGCGAAGACGATGGGCTGGTGGATAACACCGTGTACGTGCCGTACGAAGACCAGGCCGGAAACCTGTGGCTGGGTCAGGACAGCGGCATCACCCGCGCTGAGGTCAGTGCGCCGTTCACCTACTACGATGCAGAGAATGGCATGAGAGGTGGCCCTCTGACGATGGGCCGCCACAACGGCCAGCTCTATTTGGGAACGACCGCAGGCATCCACTACCTAGACACAGAAGCGCGTCGTTTTCGACCCGTGGTAGGGCCCAGCGAACAGGCGTTCACGCTGTGGGCCGCGGGCGGCGACCTGCTGGCTGGCATCCTGGGCAGCGGCCTCTACACGGTTGCAGGCGACCGCGTTCAACGGCTCGGCCCTGCGCAAGGCGCGCTTTACTCGGGCGTCATGGCGCTCCTCGATTGGGAGCGGGAAAGCGGAACCGTGCTCGTCGAATTGCTCGATGGCTTGGCGGTGCTGCAGCGTGGACCCAACGGCTGGCAAGATGCAGGGCGGGTTCCGGGCGTCGATGAGGACTTGCTATCGGTCTCGTCGGTCGAGGCGAACGTGCTGTGGGCTACTACGCTGGCTGGCGAGGCCCTGCGCATCCAACTGCCCGCGTTCGCGCCGGACGGCTCTGGCTTCACCGGAACCGCTCAGGTTGCGCGCTTCGGTCCAGAAGACGGCGTCCCCGCTGGGGACATGGCTGTTCAGCGGCTGGGCGATGAGGTCCTTGCCATGGGGTCAGGCGAGTCGGTGGCCCGCTTCGACCAAAACGCCCAGCGCTTCGTGCCCGATACCCGCTTCGATGCGGCACGTGGTGGCCACCCCCTTGCGGCGTTTGCCCTCCAGCCCGATGACCAAGGTGCCATCTGGATTGCCAAAGGCCACGGCGCACCCTCGGTAGCGCACCCACAGCCTGACGGCACCTATGCCATCACCACCCTGCACGACATGCGCTCGCATCGGGTCCTCGATATGTTACCCGATGCCGATGGAATCGTATGGCTCCTTGGGGACCGCGAACTCATCCGGTACGATACACGTCAAGCCCAGGCGCTCCAGGCCGACCGGATACCCCGCATTCGTCATGTGACACTGGGTGATGCCGTGCTCCATGGCGGTTTCGGAGCGCCCCAAGAAGCCGATGTCGTACACAGCCGCCGCGCGCTCACCGTGTCCTTTGCCCAGCCCAGCGCCCCCTCGGAGCCCCGGTTTCGTACCCGCCTGGACGGGTTTGAGGCGGAATGGTCGGAGTGGTCTACGGCTACGTCGCGCACGTTCACCAACCTAGGGCCGGGCACGTACCGTTTCCGCGTAGCCGCGGAGGCAGGCGCCCGCGAGGCCGTCTACATGCTGCGTATCCGAGCGGCGTGGTACCAGACGCCGTGGGCCATTATCCTGTACGTCCTCTGCAGCATTGCCCTGGTCGCGTTCATCGTTCGCATCCGCACCGATGCGCTGGAGCGCCGCCAACGGGCGTTGGAGCAGACCATCGCCGAGCGCACCCAAGAGCTGAAGCAATCCTTCGCCGACTTGCAGACGACGCAGAAGCAACTGATCCACGCTGAGAAGATGGCGTCGCTGGGCGCGCTGACCGCGGGCATCGCCCACGAGATCAAGAACCCGCTCAACTTCATCAACAACTTCGCCGAGGTCAACGAAGAACTCGCCGACGAACTACGCGAGGACCTCGAAGACCACCCCAGCGCCCTCGCCGCCATCGACGACTTGCTCGACGACCTCCGTCAGAACGCGTCCATCATCCGTCAGCACGGCAAACGCGCCGACGGCATCGTGAAGAGCATGATGGCGCACGCCCGCACGGGCAGCAGCACCGCCGAGGAGACCAATCTGAATGCGCTGGTCGATGAGCACATCGGCCTGGCCTACCACGGCAAGCGTGCCTCCCACCCTGGCTTCACCGCGGATGTCGTGCGCGACCTCGATGCGGAAGTGGGACACCTCTCCGTGATGCCGCAAGACCTCGGCCGAGTGATCCTCAACGTCGTCGGCAACGCCTTCGATGCCCTGATGGAAGCAGGCACCTCGGATCCTCGGGTGACCATATCCACACGGCGGACGGAGGGTCACGTGGAGATCCGCGTGGAAGACAACGGGCCTGGGATGCCAGAGGCGGTGCGCGAGAAGGTGTTCGAGCCGTTCTTCACCACGAAGCCCGCTGGGCAGGGCACAGGCTTGGGGTTGTCGCTCAGCTACGACATCGTGACGCAAGGGCACGGCGGTACGATGCGCGTTGAGAGCGCGCCAGGACAAGGCACTGTGTTTATGATAACGCTCCCCGCGGCCTCATAATCTGGATCATCGCTAGCTTCAAGCCCGCCAGATGCGCTCGTCGCGATCCATCCGGCAGACCACCCAGACGTGGGGGAAGGTGAGGACCGAGATGACGAAGAGGTAGATGCCGGCCACATCTACTGCCGCGCCAGAGGGCATCAGCGCATACAGCCCGGCCACCATCAGCAGCGCGGCGAGCGTGGTCGGCACGGCATGTAGGGCTGTGCGACGGATGGTGCTCGCGCGGATGGGCGCGTACGGCGGCGGCCCTGGGCGCCCGATGTCGGTCTTGAGCAGGCGCACGATATGGCGGAGGGCATGCCAGCAGCAAAAGTAGACGCCGATGGCCAGAACGGGGTGGATCAGCGCAAAGAACAGCGTCAACAGTACTGTCTCGCCCACGTCGATGAGCCATGCCGTCCGAGCATCGGACCAGCCATGCCACGCCCCCCAAGCAAGTTGTGTGAGCACGATCGCGCCAAAGCCTATGCCCAGCACAAGGCGCGCCTCAGGGCCAGGGATGAAAGCGGCGCTGGCGACAGGTTCAGTCACCGCCATG
>JBCCMF010000422.1:0-3590 GCA_039026435.1 Bacteroidota bacterium | reverse complement strand
GCGTATCGCCCGGCCTCCGAGGCAGCACGCAGTTCGTCTTCCGTCATCGCCGGATCGTGCAGGAGATTGCGCGAGCCACGTCGCACCTTCGCATGGATGAGCCGTGCGCCCTCGCCTTTGCTATCGTCGAGTTCGGCGTCCGTCCCGATATCCACCACCTCAACCTCGGCGCCTACGGCACGACCCAACGCCGTCACCGCCGCGCCCCCTCGGACGAAGTTGCGCACCATCTCTGCCGTCACGGCCTTGGGGTAGGCGCTCACGCCTTCCTCCGCCACCCCGTGATCGGCCACAAAGACGACGCAACGCGCTCGATCCAATCGGGGGCTGTACGTGTGTTGCAGCGCAGCCAGCCGAGCCGCGACCGTCTCCAGATACCCGAGCGACCCAGGCGGCTTGGTCTTGCTCTCAAGCACGCGCTGGACTGTTATCGGTAGTGTCATGTGGGAGAGTGCATCACCTGCGCCGACCGACTGTTTGCACAGTAAGACACAGAATGGGATTCACAACCCTAGCCTAAACGCAGCACCTACAGTTAACTGCAACGTCCAATCCTCAGTTTCAGAGTCATAGCCTGGGACAATACCACCTACAAGACCACCGTCTTCATCCGGCGCAAAATAGATTGGCATATTGATGGCCCAATCGCCGTCAGAGACCGCATATTGGAATTGTGGGTTAACTCCAATACGAGAACCTAGGAAGCGGCGCACCTGTGCATTTAGCATAGCACCTTCTCGTGAAGTAGGCATACCGAGCGGGCCACTCCTGCACTGTAGTGCTCCGTTGGTCCCTACCGGAACGCATACTTCAGCCTGATTTCCAGCTCGGTACACACTTTTGTATTCGATACCTACTCCCATCAGGGTGCCACTAGGGAGCACGGTACCTATACTTGCCCCTATTGAGAAAGGCGTGTTTGTTTCACTTACAGACTCAAAGGTTGTAGCATCAATGTGGCTCGCATCTTCCCGGCCAACCTCTCCGGCAACCTCAAATAGGATTGGCCGACTATCCTGTTTCTCTATGATTGACTGCAGCCTCCTTTCTTGATCAGATTGGAGGAGGTTAAAGCGGTGCGTGCCGCCTGAATCTCCACATACGGCAGCCCATGTTACTTCCTCGCCATCAAGATTCAAAGAGGCATCAGGGTCAACGGCGGTACCATCTGCCTTGCGCAGTTTCCCCTTCTGCAGAAGGCGCATACAGGCTTTCTTGGCCACTTCGCTACCACCAAACTCCCACACTATATTATTGATGGAGAGGGAAGCAGTTGTACCCGTTGATAATCCGTCTAAGCTAGCAAGCTGCGTGCTACCAGACTTTGCGATGGGTGCCGCGGCAGAGACCGCTATGCCGAATCCATTCGAGTAAAGGGCCGTCTGAATTTCCGCACGGGTGTCGGTAGTACCTGCCGAAATAGTTGCAGCTGTTAGATGTGGCTTGAAGCGTGCAGTGATGGCAGGTGTGAATCCGGGGTCGCCGCTATCCTGAGCATCCGCACTAAGGATGCAGCAGTCTAGAATGAAAACCCATAGCAAAATATTGATAGATGCAATAACTCTCATCATCATAGTAAATTTAGAGGGTAAAAGTCTTCTGGTTGGCAACGAAGCCTGTACTATCGCTTGACAGTGGAGGGTGTGGCTTCCACTTCACACGCTCAGGAGCCTCAATGGAGATCACATACTCCTGCTTAGGAGAACCGTACGCTCGCCATTCCATGAGATGTGCTCCAGATGGAAGCTTCAGGGACGCCTTCCCCTCTTCGTCCCTACGGACCGCCCGACCACCAATCTTGAGCAAGGCGATATCCGAGTTTTTTACCGAGAACGTCACCTCAACCGTGACGGCATCCTGAGAGGATGAGTTTTTGAAGGGCCGTGCAGCGGCCACCTCAGCAAGGAGTTTTTCGCGCTTTGTCATGTTCCATAGGGCTCATATTAACGGGTAGGCACGCGAAGTGCCCCTTGTCCGCATTCACGACCAGTGTCCTTTACTTGACCTCTCAGTCATTTGCGGCAGAGAAGCAATGCGAATATAGTGCATTATTACGTCAGAGGCATCTCATTGAAGGCATGCCGCACAGATGCGATTTTTTGCCAAAACCCACCAATTCGGCGCGAAGTGGTGACTTCGCACATGGAGGCAATCGAGTGTCGGCATCACCTAATGCCTCAAACAGAATCTGCTGCCGATACCCTGCGACTGGCCTAAGCCATATTGCAGTGTCACGAATCGCTCTCGTCGAGCAGCGCGTCGATGCGGACGCTGGCGTCTTGGAGGTGGTAGCGGGTGGCGGTGTCTTGTGTGCGGCGGGCAGCGCGATCTACGCTGGCTTGCAGGTCGCGGAGGCTGCCGCGCACGAACGCGCGGATGTCGGACTGGCTCACGTCTACGCGGGTGCCGAAGAAGAACGAGAAGCTGGGCGGCTCTTCGTTGAGCAGGTACGCCATGCGCTCCAGGTAGCCACGCTGCAGGTTGCGGCGGTACGTGTCGATGACCGGGCGGCGGCCGTCGAGCTCACCCCAGACGCTGGCGCGCACGTCGCCCATGAAGTCCAGCAGCGGGTAGGCCGTGTCGGGGTCGAGCACTTCGACTTCGATGAGGCGCTGCATGCGGCCGGGATCGAGGAGGCTGTTGAGCACGCGCACCTGCCGCGAGCGGATGCGGTCCACGGCGCCCGCGTTCTCGATGCGGCGCAGGATCTCGGTGTCGTGCAGCCACGTCGGTGTGTCAAACACGTTGTCGGCGATGAACTGCACGGCCTCCTCTTGCTTCTCGCGGGACACGGGCGTGTACACGACGCCGTCTTGGTCGCTGGTCTTGGCATCGCCGTTGACGCCGCCTACGAGCGTGACGACGTGGCCCATGTAGCGGCCCCACATGCCCAGCAGCTCGCCGTAGATCTCCTCCAGCTCGGTGTAGTCCTGGCCCGGCTGCGAGGTCCAGTCGATCAAGTTGGGCACCACGCGCTTAAGGTTGGCGACGGCATAGGTGGTAGCGCGCACGGGGTCATCGCCCATGTCCTCAGTCTGCGCACGCGGGTCTACACCGTTTGACGAGGCGAAGCGGAAGCGCGGGTCGTCGGCGTGGTCCAGGATCATCGCATCCAGCATCGCCTTCTCGTCCTCGGGGTTGTTGATATCGGGGTACCAGCGGTAGCCCCAATCGATGGAGTAGTGGTCGTACGGCCCGATCATCCGCACGAAGCGCGTCACGCCGTCGCCGGGCTGGGCGATGTAGTTCTGGCGCGTGTAGTCCATGATGGTGGCGCCCACGCCGTACTCCGACGTGAACGTGGGCGAGCGCAGCGAGTCGACGGGAAAGGACGCCGACGCGATCATGTTGTGCGGCAGCCCCAGCGCGTGCCCGATCTCGTGGGCAATCACCTGGCGCATCGTCTCGCCGATGAGTTCGTCTTCGATGTCGAGCGAGCGCGCATGTGGGTTAGCCGCGCCCGTCTCAATCATGAGGCGGTTGCGGTAGGAGCGCATGTGGTTGTGGTACCAGATGATGTCGCTCTCGATGATCTCGCCCGAGCGCGGATCCGAGACGCTGGGCCCGGTGGCGTTGCGCGTGGTGTTGGC
>JBCCMF010000421.1:0-3600 GCA_039026435.1 Bacteroidota bacterium | reverse complement strand
GTCGGCGTCGGGGGGTGGGGGGAGCATGGGCACGGGCGGCGGGGTGTAGCGGGTGGTCTGGGGCGTGCCATCCTCGTTCCACAGGAAAACATCTAGCTTGACCCGCGCCTCCTCCGCCTTGCGCTGCGCCGAGACCACCTTGCCCTCGCGGCCGACGACCGCCAACTCGGCCTCCACGCTGTCTACGGCGGCGGTCTCGCCCGCACGCGCCTGCCGCACGACGAGGTCGAGCCGTTGTGTAGCTAGATCCAGCAGTTCCTGGTTGATTTGCAAGATGCGTCCGGCTTCCACCCACATCCAGAACGCCTCGGTGGCATCGAGCACGATCAGGTTGCGCCCGCGATCCTGCACGGCCACAGCCAGGTCGGGCTCGATGAGCGCTTTGCTGAGCGCGGCGCGGCGCTTGTCGGTGGCGAAGCCTTGGAGCGGCGAGACCGACACGCCGAAGCGCGTCTCCCCACCCCGCGTCGTCAGCACCGAGGGGTCGATGCTCGACCCGCGCCCGCGTCGATAGTCGAGCACCAGGCTGGGGCTCATAGGCAGATCAAACGGCAGCGCCACGCCACTTCGCAACACGTTCAGCTTGGCCTTATCCTCCTGCGTCTTGTACTCGTAGCCGGAGGTCAGGTACGGATCGAAGCCACCGCGAGCGTCCAGGAGTGCCGCCTGCGCACGGTCGGTCTCCAGCAGCAGCGACCGCGCCGCCGGATTGGCACGCAGCACCTGATCGAGGAAGTCGTCGAGCGTCAGCACGGGGCACGCGGCGGGCGTTTCGCACAGCGGGTCGCCGACATCTTGCGCCAATGCTAGCGGAGCCGCTAGGACGCAGAGCCCGAGGACGATAGATAGGGACAGGCCGTGTACGATCAAGTCAAGGCCGCTCCCAGAACTGCCCCCTCCAGGGGGCTGCCCGAAGGGCTGGGGGTGTACCGAGCTCCGGACATCATCAGACACCCTCCAACCCGCCTGGCGGCGGCCCACTTCCCTCAAGGGAGGGGTTGACGTAGTTACACACTCACGACTCATAACCGACGCGGTGCGCTGTGATTGTGCAGAATGGGTATAAGCTGGCAATGGCGCGATGCGGTCATGTACGGACGGGGATCTCTGGGGGCAGGCCGTTCATGCGGCGCCAGATTTCGTAGCCCAGCGAGACGTTGGTGAGCATCACCCAGCCCGTGACGCCCGAGCCTTGCCGCAGGTAGCTCTGGTCGGGCCACGCTGGATTCGTCCCCGCGGTGTCAGGCACCACGAGCAGGCGGTAGCGCCCCGCGCCGTCGTCCACGGGATCGACCACGCGCACGGTGCCGGTGAAGATGCCGACGGAGACGCCGGGAAAGGCCGCAAACTGCAGCGCTGGGAAGCCCGCGAACTGCAGCTGCACGCGGCTGCCGGGCTCCACGATGGCGGCATCCAAGCTGCTGACGAACAGCTCGGCCGCCTGATCGTCCGTCTCGGGCACGACGAGCGCCAGCTGGTCGCCTTCCTTCACCGTCTGCCCCGGCCCCGCCTCGCGCACGCGGGCGATGATACCGTCGATGGGCGCGCGCACCACAGAGGCCGACTGCCGCTCCTGCGCATTGTCCAGCCGCAAGTCCAACTCGGCACGGCGGGCATCAAGCGTGCTGACCTTGCGGTCTACGTCGAGCCGGGCCGACTGTACCTCCTGCCGCGCGGCCTCCCAATCGGCGGAGGCAGCCACCGAGTCGGCGCGCGTCTTCTGGAAGGCCAGCTGGTCACTCTCGAGCGAACGCAGCGACGTCAGCCCGTCGGCGTAGAGCGTTTCGGTGCGCTGCAAGCGGTCGCGCGTAGTCATCACCTCCAGCGTGACGTTGTCCAGCTTGGCACGTGCGGCGCGCAGCTTCTGCTGGGCCTGCGACTGCGTCTGGCGGGCGCGCTCCGTATCTAGTTCGAGGACGCGCAGCTCGCTCGTGCGCGAATCGGCGATGCGCTCTACGAAGCGGTTGTCCATGAACGACGTGCTGATGTCTTCGAGCACGGCGATGGTGTCCCCCGCCGCCACGGCATCGCCCTCCACCACGTTCCACTGCTGGATGCGCGCCGAAATCTGCGCCTCCACCGACTGCGGGCGAGCGTCGGGCGAAAACGCCGTGACCGCGCCTGAGCCCGAGACAGTCTGTTGCCACGGTGTCACCATCAGGACCACGACCAGCAACACGATGGTCAGCAGCGAGCCCAGCATGACGCGGAGCGCCAGCCTCGGCGTCTCGGCGGCTTGGAGGGCGCTAGAGTGCAGGCCGTGGGGCGAGTCGTAGGACGCGGCCCGGGTCAGCCGCTCCTCTGGAGACGGCGCATCGCGCCAACCCCAAAGCGGCGTCGCGTTGGAATCGGTCGGTGACGATGAGGAGGGCGTAGACATAGAGCGGCGTGGACGCAGAATTGCTGTTTCGAGAGGTCGTGCGGTGCTAGACGGCGGTTCAGACGAGCGCGGGTTGGCTGCTGCGCACGGCCGCGACCAGCTGGGGGAAGTGGTGGTCGAGAAACGCGTCGGGCTGGCGGCCCAAGTCGCCTGGCGGGCCAGCCCACATGACGGATCCACGGTCAAGCACCACCACATGGTCGGCGCGCTGCACGGTCTCGGGGTCGTCGTCGGTGACGGTGATGAGTGTCCAGGCATCGTGCTTGTAGATGCGATCCATCAGCTTCAGGCGCACGGGCTCCTCGATGCCGTTGAACGCCTCGTCGAGAATCAGCAGGCGCGGCTCGCCGATGATGGCACGGGCGATCATGATGCGGCGGACGAAGCCTTGCGCAAACTCCAGCCCGGCCGAGGTGACGGGCGTGGCCAGTCCGTGGCGCAGCGCCAGCACGTCGTCCTCCAGATCCGCCATGTACAGCGCCTGCCGCATCTCGGGGTACGAGAAGGAGCGGCCCATCGTGATGTTGTCCTCCAGCGAGCCCTTGAACAGCTCATCCGTCGAGAGCGCCATGCCCACGTCGCGGCGGTACGCCTTGAGGTCGAGGCGACTGATATCGTAGTCGTCGAACGTGATGCGCCCCGCGTCGGGCGCGTGCAGGCGGACGAGCGTGCGCGAGAGCGTCGATTTACCCGCGCCGCCCACGCCCACAACGCTGACGTGCTGCCCGGCATCGGCGCGAAACGAGACCGACTTCAGTGCAGGGCGGTTGCCATAGCCGACGGTGATGTTGCGCAGTTCGAGCGTGGCGGGGCCTGTTTTCCGAGGCATCGGCTCGCCGCCGACAGCCTCCAGCGGCTTGTCGGTGATGTGCAGGATCTTGCTGATGGCCGTGAGCAGGTCGTAGCCGTGCTCGAAGAGCTTGACGAGGTTGAAGCCCGCCGCCGTGAGCGACACGATGACGAGCTCGGCGGCCACGAACTGGCCCAGCGTGATGTCGCCACGGGTGACGAGGTAGCCGCCGATGCCCAGCGCCAGCCCCACGATCAGCGCTCGGAAGATGGCCGCCGCCGCCAGCTGTCGCCCGAAGATGCGAAAGTGGGCGCCCCGCGTCCGCACGTAGCGCGACGCAATGCGGTCGGTGCGGGCGTGAACGTAGGACGGCGCGCCGTTGAGCTTGAAGCTCTGGTGGCATCGGGAGAGGTCCTCCAGCCAGTGCGCC
>JBCCMF010000420.1:0-3603 GCA_039026435.1 Bacteroidota bacterium | reverse complement strand
TGGGGCATGGATTTTCCGCCGCTCCCTAAGACGCTGGGCGAAGTCACGCGCCTGATCGCCGAGAGCGAAGACGTGCCCGACACGCCCAAGCTGGCCCGCATCGTCCGTGCCGATCCTATCGTGGCCGCGGCGGTGCTCAAGCGCATTAACTCATCCTACTACGGCCTGCGCCGCCCCGTGGACGACATCCGAAGGGCCGTGTTCTTGCTGGGCTTCTCGGAGGTGTGCAACATCGTCATCTCCACGGGCATGTTGAAGATGAAGGACATTCTCAAGACGCCGCGCCAGCTGAATTTCTTCGACCGTCTGGTGGAGATGAGCCTGGGTACAGCGTACTACGCCAACGATCTGGCGCAGTACCTGAAGCTGCCGCTGCGGTCGGTGAGCTTCACGGCAGGCATGCTGCACAATATTGGCCGTCTGGTGCTGCTCTACAACCGCCCCGAGGCCTACGGCGATCTGTGGCGGGCGCGGGTACACGGCGAGCCGCCGTCGGCTGATTTAGAACGCGACCTCTTTGGCTTCGACCATCAGGATGTGGCGCGGTACGCGCTCCAGCGCTGGCGCATGAGCCACGAGCTGACCCAGAGTGTGGGCTACTACCTGAATCCGGTAAAGATCGAGGATACATTTGAGCAGGCCTTGGCATGGGCGCTGCGCGCCGCGAGCGCGCACACCGAGGCGATGCTCTACGACCTGCCGCCCCACGGGGGGCCGTACAAAGGACTCACCGTGCTCTCCCACTTCACCGAAGACGAGACCGCCGAGTCCCTGATGGAGCGGATACAAGAGAGCGCCGAGCGCGTCAAGCAGTACATCGACGCGATGAAGTAGCCGCGTTGGCCGCTGCCGAGGTGGATACTATTCGCCGCTGCGATCCTGGAGCCATTGCACAATATCGTCGATGACAGTGGCAGGCATGGGACGTGGGATGTCGTCGGTGAGCGAGGCGGCTGGGCCGAGGGCGTGGCCCAGGCCAGGGTACAGCTTCAGCGTAACGTCGGAGTTGCCTGCGGTGCGTAGAGCGTCGTGAAGGGCCTGGGCGCCCCGCACGGGTGTGCTAGCGTCGTGCTCGCCTTGCAGGATAAGCACCGGCATCGCGAGGGCCTCGGCTTGCTCCGTGACAGTGGGCACGGTGCGGCCGTCGGCGTAGATATACAGGTTGCCCGCTTGGCTGAACATGAAGTCGAGCACCGCGCCCAGGTTGGTTTCCACCTCGGCGGGGCTGAGTTGCTCATCGCCATCCGCATCCACGTAGCGGCTGACGGCATACTGGCCGGTCTGCTGGAACGATGGGTCGGTGAGGAACGCCGCGCCCAGCTTAGCGACCATGCCGCCCGACCCCCTCCCGGCTTGGCGGAGGCTGGCAGCAGTGATCGTGTCGGACGCGGCGAACGAGCGAGCGTAGGTGGCGCCCACCTCGGCGATCCATGCGTGCGCCATGTCGCGATACGGCAATCCAACAGCGCCGTGAGTAATGAGGCCGTCCACATCGAGGCGCCGTGCGGACAGCGCGGCCCCTACGGCCGTGCCCTCGCTCCATCCGTAGACAAACACCCGATCCGCATCGGCTGGGCCGAGTGCTAACGCCGCGTTGAGGACTTTATCGGCATCATCGGTGAACGTTACGGTGGACTGCTCTTCCCAGAAGCCACCATTGATCCGACCGTTGCTGTACACGAAGCGCTTGTGGTAGCGCACCACGGCAAACCCACGCGCTGAGAGGGCATGGGCGAGATCATAGAATAGGCGTTGCGGTCCCTCGGGTGTGGGCAGCGTGGCGTCCATGTCCTGCGGACCGTTGCCGTGGATGAGCAGCACGACGGGATATGGACCTGGGCCAAAGCGCCCATCGGGACTCGGGTGTGTGAGCGCGCCCTCAGTCTCCACGCCACCCAAGCCGCCGATGTCAACAACGAACGGCACGGTGACGATGGCGGTGGTATCCGCGCGGGCAGCGTTAGATGCCGCGTGTATGTCTAGGGCGACGGTGCTCCACGCGAGGAGCAGGGCGAAGGCGAGCGAGGCAAGGCGCATGGGCGCGAGTGGCTGATGGCGAAGATGGTAGCCCTGATGCGCGTACGCCGCGGTTTTGTTGCGGAGGATGTTCGCGCAGTAGGCAAGTGTAAGCGGTCACGCTGTAGACGCATGCGCGATGCGGCGGCCCCAGTAACGGAGGTCGTCGAGCCAGATATAGATGGTGGGCAGCAGCACCAGCGTTACCACGGTGGAGAACGCCAAGCCGCCCACGATGGCGCGTGCCATAGGGAAGTAGGGCGGGCCGTCGCCGCCGATGAGCGTGTTGCTGAGGCAGAGCGGGATGAGGCCGAGGATGGTGGTCAGCGCCGTCATCACGATGGGGCGCAGCCGCTCGCGCCCGGCGCGCACGATGGCGTCGGTGCGGGGCATGCCGCCCGCGCGCAGGTTGTTGATGTGGTCGATGAGCACGATGCCGTTGTTGACCACCACCCCCACCAGAATCAGCACGCCGATCCACGCCGTCACGGAGAACGTGGTGCCGGTGATCAGGAAGAACCAGAACACGCCCACGATGGCGAAAACGATCGACGACCAGATGGCGGCCGGATGGATCAGCGACTCGAACAGCCCCGCCATGACCAGGTAGATCAGGATGAGCGCCAGCAGCAGGTTCATCAGCATGATGTTCTCCGAGTTCTGCTCGTCCGAGAAGCTGCTGCCGAAGCCCCACGCGTAGCCGTCGGGCAGCTCGAACTGCGCCATCACGGTGCGGATCTGGTCGCGCGCTTCGTTCGTCGTGAGGCCGTCCAGGTTGGCGCGGATGCGCATCATCGTGGTGCGGTTCTCGCGGTAGATGCCGCGCGGCCCCGCCTTCGACGTGAAGTCGGCGACGGCCGCCAGCCGCACAGGCGCCTCGGCGCCGGGGGCGATGGTGAGGTTCTGCAAGTCCTCCAGCGACTGCTGATCGGCGCCCTGGAACTCCATGCGGAAGCTCACCTCGCCGTCGGGCGTGCGGAAGCGCCGCAGGTTCTGCCCCCGCATCGCCGACGAGACGGTGCCGGCCACCTGCTGCGTGCTGAGGCCGTATTGCGCGGCGCGGTCGCGATCCACGGCGATGCGCACCTCCTCGCGGCCCGCCTCGGCATCGGAGCGGACATCCATGAAGCCTGGCATGGTGTCGAGCACGCGGGCAATCTCCATGGATAGCTCGGCGAGCACCTCGCTCGACTCCCCCTGCACCACAAAGCTGGTGCGGTCGCGGCCACGCGCCGACCGCGAGCTGAACGTCGGGTTGCCGATGGCCAGCTTGGGCATGTTCTTGCGGATGAGCGCCTGGATCTCCTCGTTGCCCTTCTCGATGGCGTCGCCATCGGTCAGCGTGAGCGTCGTCACTGCGTAGCCGGACTCGAAGTAGGAGTAGACGGACGTGATCTCGAACGCCTCTTCGTTCTCGAACAGGTAGGCTTCCACCTCATCCACAGCGGCCTCTACGCGCTCGATCTGGTAGGTGCCGTTGATGTGGTTGTGGAGTTGGATGGAGCGCCCTGCTTCGCCGTCGGCAAAGAAATCCATGTCGACGAGCGAAGCCGGAATGGCGACGCTGGCCAGCGTCCCGACCACCAG
>JBCCMF010000419.1:0-3608 GCA_039026435.1 Bacteroidota bacterium | reverse complement strand
GTTGACCACGGGCGAGCCCGAGTTGCCGCCCGTTGTGTCGTTCGTCGAGGCGAAGTTAAGCGGCGTGGAACGGTCGAAGGTGGACGGCGGTGTCTGCCAGCGCTCGGGCAGATCCCAGGCGATGCCGTCGTGCGTGGCCGCGCGCTCGTACAGCCCGAAGTAGGTCGTGTACGGCGGGGCCTGGGTGCCGTTGTAGGCGTACCCCTGCACCACGCCGTCGGCGATGCGGAGGGTGCCGCTGGCGTCCGACGTGATGGTGTCGCCAAAGACCTTACGCGTTACCGTGGCGAGCTTCGTGTTGAAGTTCTGCTCGCGCGTGGTGAGGTCGCTGTACTGCTGTGAGAGGGCCAGGAAGACGGGCGCAATGGCCTCGATAAAGGCCACTGTGGCGTCCCCGCTGCTGAGGTAGCCGTCGTCGAGCAGCTTCTGGTACGCCGTCGAGTCGGTGAGGGCCGTGCTATCGACGAGCGCAGTGGCGACGGCTTCGGGCGTTTGTCCACCCAGCAGGCGCCGCACGGTAGGATCGTTGGCGCCGAGGAAGTCGCGCAGATCCTTCAGGCGGAGGGCGATCAGGTCTTTCTCCAGATCGGCGGGCCAGTCGGTGATCTCGGTGGCTTCCTTACGGCGCTCGGCCAGCCAGTCGGCCGGGGCGCCGCGCACGCGGCTGAAGTCGTAGATGTAGCCGTACATGGCCCGTGTCACCACGTGCGAGGTGAGCGTCGGCGAGCCGAGGAAGTTGAAGCCGCCCAGCTGCTGGATCAGCGCCGCCTTCGAGGTCTGGATGGCGTCGATGTCGTCGAGGAGACCGCTGTAGGTATCGCGAAGCGTTGAGTCGGCGATGCCGCGCTGCAGCTCGCGTTCCATCGCCACGCGACGGGCCAGCAGGTAGGGATCGGTGAGGCCGTCGAGCTGGCCACGCACGGCTTTGACCTGGTTCTCCACAGCCAGCAGGCTGTTCGTCAGATCCTCCACGCCCTCTGCCTCGGCGTTGGCCTCAACGTACGCCCGCATCGCCGCTGCCCGGCTCATGAGCGCGTTCAGGTCATTGGGCACATCGGTATCGCGGTCAAACTCCAGCTGCGCCACGGTGCCGTAGCGGTCCGTTGAGCCGGGGTTGCCGATGACGAAGACGGCATCGCCTGCTTCCACGCCGTTGGTGCTCCAGCGGAAGTAGTCCGGCGTCTCGTGGGGCTCGCCGTCGGTGTCGTAGACGCGGAAGAACGTCATGTCGAGATTGTAGCGCGGGTAGGTGAAGTTGTCCTCGTCGCCGCCGAAGTAGCCCAGTTGGTTCTCGGGCGCCAGGACGAGCCGCACATCGTGATAGCGCTTGTAGGTGTAGGCGGCGTAGCGGCTGCCGTCGTAGAGCGGCACCACCTGCACAAACTGCGTGGTGTCGGCGGCCTTGGCGCTGCGTGTACGGCGCGTCTCCAGGCGCTCTACCTGTGCCTCGCGGGCCTCGGCCTGGTCTTGGTTGCTCTGGTTGGGACGCACGGCGGCGTACACCTCATCCGTCACGTCCTCGATCTGCACGAGCTGATCCACGAACAGCCCTTCGACCTTGCGCTCGTCGGCGTTGGTCTCGGCGAAGAAGCCCGTCTCCATCAGCGCCTCGGCCTCCTTGGTCACGTCGGTGATCTGCTCGCGGGCGCAGTGGTGGTTGGTCATCACCAAGCCGCTGAGCGAGACGAACGACGCCGAGCAGTTGTCGGAGAACTTGAGCGCCGCCTTACGCGCCTTCTCGAACCACGTCGCGTTCACGTCGATGTCGTACGTGGCCTCGATGTAGGCCTCGGGCGGGTCGTCGAACGTCCACATCTTGCCGAAGCCATACGTGGGCACCTGCACGCTGTCGTAGCCCGCCGGGAAGGGCGTCAGGCGTAGCGGACGCGGCGTGGGCGTGCTGGGCACCTCGGTCGATTCGATGGTGATCACGTCGCCGCGCTCTGTGGGTTCTACCTCGGCGACCTCGCGCGTGGCGCCGCAGCTGCTCAGCAGCAGGACCGCGAGTACCGTGGCGGCCAGCGATTTCAAAGAAGGCATCATCTATCTGTAGGGAGAACTCTGGTCTGAAGAACACGCGGAGGCGGCCGCGCTACTACATCTGCGCATCGGCCTCGGCCTCGGTGGCGACGGCATCGCCCGTGAGTAGTTCGAGCACGAGGCGGTCGGCGTCGTAGATCTCGTCGAGCGCTTCGAGCATGCCGCGCACATCGACGGCCACGGAGCGCCCGGTCTCGGGGAGGTAGATGTAGTCGCTGCTGAGGCTCTCGATGTTACCGTCGAAGATGAGCCCGACGACTTCGAGGTCGCGGTTGAGCAGCGGCGAGCCCGAGTTGCCGCCGATGATGTCGGCCGTGGTGACGAGGTTGACGCGGGTGGTGTAGTCGAAGGTGGAGGGCGGGTTGAGCCAGCGCTCGGGCAGGTTCCATTCGCTGTCGGCGCCGTAGCTGTGGTAGTGGTCGTAGAGGCCGTAGAAGCTGGTAAACGGCGGGGCGATGGTGCCGTTGTAGTCGAAGCCCTTGACGATGCCGTCGGCGAGGCGGAGCGAGAAGGTGGCGTCGGGCGGGATGAGCGTGCCGTACGCGTCGAACACGGCTTGGCCGAGCTGCTGCGCCACGTTCGTCTCCTGCTCGCTCAGCCCGAAGAACGCCTGCTGAAACCCGATGAACACCGGGATGGCAGCTTGCATGACGGCAATGGCGGGGTCACTCAGCGCGAGCGTGCCGCCGTAGAGCGCCTGCCGCGTAGCCGCCGAGTCGCTAAGCACCGACCCGCTGACGATGGCCTGGGCCGCCTCAGCTGGCGTGCGACTGCCGAGCGCTTGCTGCACCACGGGGCTCTCGGCGCCGAGGTAGGTCTGCCAATCGATCAGCCGAGCGGTGAGCAGCGCCACGTCCAGCGCCTCCGGTCGGTCTCCGATCTCGATCAACTGATCGCGCATGCCAGAAAGCTGTTCGTTAGTGGCGCCGTTGGCTTGCTGCAAGAGGTAAACCGTGGCGTAGAGCGACCGGCGCAATGTGGCGGAGGTCAGGTCTTCGCTCTCCAGCCCGATGAAGGCGCCGTACGATCCGGCTAGTTGGCGCTGCTGGTCCTGGAGCTGCGCCATCTCGTCCCATAGCTCGCCGTACTTGGCTTGCGCCTCGGCATCGCTGGCAATCGCGGCTTTGAACTCGCGCTCGAACGCCCGGCGGCGGGCTATGATGGCGGGGTCGTTGAGCGCTTCGAGCTGGCCCGTGTACGCCTTCTCGCCGTTGCGAAGCGAGAAGATGCTGTTGCGCAGGTCGAGCGCTTCGGCTTCTTCGGGGGAGGATTCGTAGAAGCCCTCCAGCGCAGCCACGCGGCTCTTGATGAGGTTGAGCACGTAGCGGTCGCCGATGTCGCGGCGGTACTCCAGCTGCGCCACCGTCTGCTGGCGGCTCGTGGAGCCCGGGTTGCCGACTATGAAGACCAACTCGCCATCGCCCGCGCCGTCGCGGTTCCAGGCGAAGTATTCGTCGGTGACGAGCGGCTCGCCGTCGTCGTTGTAGACGCGGAAGAACGTCATGTCGAGCGCGTAGCGGGGATACGTGAAGTTGTCCGCGTCGCCGCCGTAGTAGCCCAGCTGCAGC
>JBCCMF010000418.1:0-3620 GCA_039026435.1 Bacteroidota bacterium | reverse complement strand
TACACCGCCCGTGCCGCCGCCCACGATCAGCACATCCGTTGCGTCCTCACGAAAGCCTGTTGTGAACGGGACGGCGGCCACGGCCAGGGCGGAGGTAGCGATGAACTGGCGGCGATTCATGGGGGTACTGGCGGTGATGAGTGAGGCTTCAACGTACGAAGTGTTGGCGTAGCCTGCTCACGCACGGTAGCTTCGTTAGGCTCGTTGTGGCTAGATCGCCGTTAACTTTGGCTGATTGGTCGTTCATTTTGTGGCGACAAAACGAACCAAAAACGCTGTCGATCTCGGAAACGCTCAGCGGATGCCCAACGCACACATCCGCACCTAGCGAGCCTGACTGGTTGTGCTGCTTCGTGGCGTCTCGCTGATGCTCGCTAGCTGAACGCGCTATCCGCTCTTCCCAACGCGCTCCCGGCCACGAGATCGACGTTGGTGGCTCGCTAAGCTCGTTTTGAGTGGTCGCGTTCTGGGAGCGCATGGGTGCATTATTATATTATGACGTATTATGCGCTCGCCTCTCTGATCACAGACGGCGGCTGATGCGGGGGAGGATGTCGGCTTTCCAGGCGGCGAAGCGGTTGTCGAGGATGGCTTGGCGCGCTTCGCGCATCAGCCAGAGGTAGAACGTGAGGTTTTGCAGCGAGCCGAGGCGCGGCCCTAGCATTTCTTTCGCGATGAACAGGTGCCGCAGGTAGGCTTTAGTGTAGCCGAGCGCGGCGAGGGATTCCAGACCGGGATCAATCGGTGTGAAGTCGGTCTGCCACTTCTTATTGCGGATGTTGAGGACGCCCTCGGTGGTGAAGAGCGTGCCGTTGCGGCCATTGCGCGTGGGCATCACGCAGTCGAACATGTCCACGCCGCGCGCGACGCTCTCGATGAGGTTAGCAGGTGTGCCCACGCCCATCAGGTAGCGCGGCTTGGTCGTCGGCAGTTCGGCGCAGCAGACCTCGACCATGGCGTACATCTCGTCGGCACCTTCGCCGACGGCTAGGCCGCCGATGGCGTAGCCGGGGCAGTCGAGATCGATCAGGTGGCGGGCCGACTCGCGGCGGAGGTCGGGGAAGAGGGCGCCTTGCACGATGGGGAAGAGGGCCTGTTCGTAGCCGTAGAGCGGCGGCGTGGCGTCGAAGTGGGCTTTGCAGCGCTTGGCCCAGCGGACGGTGAGCTCGTGCGACGTCTTGGCGACCTCGTGGGAGACGGTGCTCGGTGGGCACTCGTCCAGCACCATCATGATGTCGGAGCCGATGCTGCGCTGCGTCTCGACCACGGACTCGGGCGTGAACCAGTGGTACGAGCCGTCCAGGTGGCTCTGAAAGCGCACGCCTTCTTCGGTGATCTTCCGCAAGCCCTTCAGCGAGAACACTTGGAAGCCGCCGGAGTCGGTCAAGATCGGACCGGTCCATCGCATGAACCGATGCAACCCGCCCACCTGCTCCAGGAGGTCGGTGCCGGGGCGGAGGAAGAGGTGGTAGGTGTTGCCGAGGATGATCTGCGCCCGGATGGGATCGATCAGGTCGCGAGGCTCCAGCCCCTTCACACTGCCGACGGTGCCCACGGGCATGAAGATGGGCGTCTCGATGACGCCGTGTGCCGTCGTGATGCGGCCCGCACGGGCATCGGAGGTAGCATCGGTGTGGAGGAGGTCGAAGGTCATGGCATGGAGCGAGCGAAGGCTGCGCGCCAACGTCTGGACCTAGGCCGGGTTGCACACCAGAACGGCAGCGACTAAGTTGCTCGCGTCGCGCTCAGCAGATGCCTCGTCTTCCGTGCTAGTCCCTACCAACCAGTCCGCCCAACCCCAAGGCATGATCGCCATCGCAGCGGTCGATCAAGAGGAATTCGCCCGCCTCCTCGTCCAGCTCGACAAGCCGCTGGTGCTCATGCACGGGGACCGAGGCGGCAAGCGGCGCTACTACGTGCAGTTCGGCGGCTACGTGTTCATGCACAAGACCAAGACGGCCTACGACCCGTCGCCGCACGCCACCATCATCAAGGTAGAGCGCTTCTACAGCTCCTTCGAATGGACGGGGTTCTGATCATGACCTCGCGCCTCGCCGCACTTCTCGGCGTCCTGCTTCTCCTCACCAGTTGCACCGCTGACGAGCCTGCGCCAGCCGATGCAGCCAGGGTCTTTCCCGGCGAGACGTGGGCGACGGCAACGGCGGAGTCGCAAGGCGTCGATGGCGCGATCCTGCAAGCCGCGCTCGACACGCTGGCGTTCTACAGCGGCGCCGACGGGCTGGACGAGGTCGTGGTCGTGCGCAACGGCTACGTGATCCATCAGGGCGACAGCGTCCACAAGGCACACAACGTGTACTCCGTGACCAAGTCGATCACGAGCACCGCCCTCGGCCTGCTCATCGCCGACGGCAAGACTTCGCTGGACCAGCCGATGGCCGAGATCGAGCCGATGCTGGCGAATCAGTATCCCGATGTGACGCTGCGCCACCTCACCACGATGACCTCCGGCTACAACGCCGACGGCGCCAACCGCTGGGGCGAGGCCAGCGCCGACTGGTCCACGACGCCATTCGAGGCCGCCGAGCCGCTCTTCGCGCCCGGCACCGCCTATGCGTACTGGGACGAGGCCATGATCCTGAAGGGCCGCCTCCTCACGCGGATCGCGGGCGAGTCGCTGTACGACTACGTGGACAGGCGCGTCATGCAGCCCATCGGCATCACCGACTGGAGCTGGTGGGAGGAGTACGAGGTAGACGAGCTGCCCATCGCCTACGGCGCCACGGGCGTGCGACTCGACGCGCTCGAGCTAGCGCGTTTCGGGCTGCTCTTCCTCAACGACGGCGTCTGGGACGGCACGCGGCTCCTGCCCGAAGGCTGGGTGACCGGGGCGACGCAGAACCACGTGCCCACCACCATCGCCCTCGCCGACACCGACCGCAGCGCCACCGACGGGCGCGGCATCTACGGCTACAACTGGTGGACCAACGGCATCACGCCCGACGGCACCCGCAGCATGCCCGACGCGCCTGTGGGCACCTACTACGCCAGCGGCTTGCACAACAACATGCTGTTCGTCGTGCCCGAGTGGGACTTGGTACTCGTGCGGCGCGGCGAAGACGGCAACCCGCCCGCGGGCAAGGCCAACGTCTACAACCGCATCCTGCGCACGCTGGCGCCAGGCGTTACGGTGTAGCTTGCAATGCAGTCCTGACTGAGAAGTGCCGCTCGTTAGGAGTCACGCTTCGGCAGGCACCAGGCGCACGATCTTATCGGATTCCAGCGCGAGGTAGACGTTGCCATCGGGGCCGACCTCGATGTCGCGGATGCGGGCGCCGGGGTTGTGGACGACCTCAACGTGCGTCACCTTGCCCTCGTGCATGTCCAGGCGCTGCAGCTCCATGTAGGCCAGCGAGACCACGAGCGCATCGCCGTACCACTCCGAGAACGCATCGCCGTCGTAGAACGCCATGCCGGAGACGGCGATGGACGGGATCCAGTAGTGCACGGGTTGCTCCATGCCTTCCTTCTCTACGATGTCGGTGATGGGCGTGCCGTTGTAGTTGATGCCGTACGTGATGACGGGCCAGCCGTAGTTGACGCCGGAGCGCATCAGGTTCAGCTCGTCGCCGCCGCGCGGGCCGTGCTCGTTGGTCCAGATG
>JBCCMF010000417.1:0-3623 GCA_039026435.1 Bacteroidota bacterium | reverse complement strand
GCTACGTGGCCGTGGTGTGGGGCACACGCGAGGGCGTAGACTTCTTCGTGTGTACGGCGGCCGAGGCCGAGGCGGCGCTGCTGCATCGGTTTGCGGCAGCGGGCGCGGGCATCCGCTACCAGAACGTCCACCAGAAGACCACCGAGGGCGTCCTCGCGCTCGACATCGCACTCCTCGGCAGTGACCCCAACTGGATCATCGACATCCCGCCCGATGTGGAGGAGCAGCTGGACCACGCGCTCTACTGCGGCCACTTCATGTGCCACGTCTTCCACCTCGACCTCGTCCCCAAAAAGGGCGCCGATCTGAAGTGGATCAAGCAGCGGCTCTTGGAAGAGCTGGATGCGCGCGGCGCCAAGTACCCCGCCGAGCACAACGTGGGCCACATCTACAAGGCCGACGACGCCATGAAGGCGCACTACGAAGCCCTCGACCCGACCAACACGTTCAACCCGGGCATCGGCAAGATGGCCAAAGGCCGCCGCATGATGGTGACCTGATTGGTCAGATCCGCTACAACGCTTCTGGGTGTCATCCCGAGCGAAGCCGGGGGATCTCCCCCGATTACGGATTGCACGACTCCAAAGTGGGAGATCCCTCGGCTTTGGCCTGCGGCCTTCGCTCGGGATGACACTTCGGGTAAGCAAGGCGTCAGCATCTCATAACCGCCATACTGCGGAGAGCGCGAAGTTGGGAAACAGCGTAAACCGTCCGCGCCGTGCGGCATCGCGGATGCGGTCGGCGGAGGCCTCGGGCAACTCGCCGTAGAGTCGGTTGCGGACGTGCTGGATGTTGAGCCAGCCGTCGAAGCGCAGCACGGAGCCGCGACGCATGGGCCACGCCAGGCTACACGTGGGGCCAATCTGCTCGATGCGCTCCAGGCCGGGTCGGCTGATGCTGGTGAGCAGGGTATTCCCTTCTTCATCGACCAGGATGACACCGTCGGCGTCGGCGCGGGGGTAGCGGACGGTGGCGGCGCGGCTGAAGTCGGTGCGGATGAACGCGCGCAGCCCGATCTCGGCGGTGACGGCGCCCTTCACCTCCAGACGGATCCATGCGGCGTAGGTGCGGAGGGTATCGAACGGGATCTCGGCGAAGCTGTCGTTCAGGAATCGCCCCAGGCGCAAGTCGCTGAGGCTGCCATCGAAGCGCAGCCGCAGCCGCTCGTCAAACGCGTGCTCGGCCTCCACCTCGTAACGCAGCTCGCGGGCCGACTGGTCCGATGCGCGGCGGCCGGGCAGCACGAAGTCGTCGACAGTGTACGTGGCACGGACGGTGCTGCCAAAGCGGACGCGCGTCTGCGGCGACGGCTGCCACGTGAGTGCGGGCCGCAGGCGGAGGGCGCGCAGCACGTTGTTCTCCGCCGAGCGCGACGCCTTCAGGTAGATGGTGTGATAGTAGTTGCCGAGAAGCCGCACGTCCGCCGAGAGCACGGGCGAGATCTGGTAGCGCAGGCCGAATTGCCCGTTGTGGAAGACCTCGTCGCGGTCGTCGGGGTTGATCTCGGGCGTGTCGTGGCGCAGCAGGCTCGTCGCCCCCGACGCGTTGATCGTGATGCGCCTGCCTGCGTTGAGCAGCAGCGAGCCCGAGAGCGTGGTGAAGCCGCGGTCGTAGTCGGCTTGCTGGAGGAGGTTGGCTTTCTGTGAGGCTTGCGTGGGCGGGAGGTCGGCGCGGTTGGCCAGCGTGCGCTCCTCCACCTCGGCGCCCGTCTGGATGCCGATACGAGCGGTGAGGCGAGGCGCCTGGTAGAGCAGTGCGGCGTCGATGTCGAAGGCGCGGCGGGTGAAGTCGGTGTCGAAGAAGAGCGCGTCGCTGGGCGCACGCTTGGTCTGGACGAGGCGGTTGTTGCCCTGCACGTTGAGCGCGCTGGTCAGCTGGAGACGCGGCGAGAGCGGGATCTGTGCATCGACGCTGGCCAGGAGCGTGTCGCTGGTCGTGGCCTCGATGCTCTCCGAGGCCCGGCCCTCCTCGCCGCGGTTTAGGAACGAGATGGCTTGGTACGTGTCGCGCCGGACGCCCGCAAACCCGACCGTCGCACCGATGCGGAAGCCGTCGAGTTCTCGGGCGCCCACACCTTGCAATCGCACGACGTGCCCGCGCCGGGGCGAGATGAGGTGCTGCGTCGCCTCGCCGGTGACTTGCAGTTGGTAGCCACCTTCGGGCTGTGGCATCGCCAGGGTGCGCACTCCGTAGGCGGGTCCAGCGTCCAGGCGCAGCGGCACATTGCCGTTGGCATCAAGGACGCCCGGGCGCTGGTCCCAGGCAAAACCCAGCGCAGGCTCCACCCAAAGCGCGGGCGACGGCTGCACCCGCAGTCCGGCGAGCGCTTCCTGTGTGAAGACGCTGTTCTGGCTGTACCATGCCGTGCGCCCCCGCAGCCGCGCCGACGTGATGCTGCTGAGGGGCCGCCCCAGCGTCCACCGCAGCTGGTTTTCGTCGCGGAAGCTGAGCTGGTTGTCGAACAGCAGGAAGGCCTCCGAGATGAAGCGGTTGCGCGCCTCGACGGTCCACGCCCCGAGTTGCTGCTGCACCTGGAGCCCGCCGATCCACTCGTAGCGGTTGACGTCGCGCTCTACGCCGGTCTCGATCTGCGTCTGTGCCCACGCGGGGCCGCTGCCCACGCAGAGGAGTACGCCGAGTAGCCAACCGAGCCGCTGCTGCATGCTGCGCGCGCTGTGTGTGAATCTGCCGAGTGGTGCCAAGGTACGGACTTGGAGCAGATGGATTATACCGCTTAGGGGCAGAAGCAATGCTCCGTAGCGTCGTCTGGCTAGACGACGCGGCACTCTGTCTCCAGTCACCTCATTCTGGAGAAACCGTCGGTGCCATCGTCTACCTGGACGTTCATTTTTGAGCGCAAAAACGAACCAAAAACGCTGTCGATCTCGCAAGCGCACAGCGGATGCCCAACACACGAGTCCGCACCTAGCGAGCCAGATGGTTTACAGCACTTCGAGTCGTTGTGTTGGTGCTCGCTAGCTGAACGCGCTCATCCGCTCTTCCCACCGCGCTCCTGTCGGCGAGATCGACGCTGGAGGCTCGCCCCGCTCGTTCAAACATGCTGCCTTCTCACAAGTCGCCGTAGGGGCGCATGGCGTGCGCCCTGTAGTTGTATCGAGATACGCCCACCCCTAACGCGAACGGTCAGAGCACCCGCTCGTCCACGGCGTAGCAGGTTTCGGTCTCTTGAACGCGCACACGGATGCGGTTTATGCGGTGCGCCTTTAGGACCTCGGCGCCTTCATTCACCATGTGGTCCAGCACGTAGCGGCAGAGATTCTCCGAGGTGGAGTCATAGGGCAGCAAATACTGCTTAGATCCCAGCAAGTCGAGCGCCTCGCGTAACGGGGCATCGTCTTCGGCGACGAGGGTGGCGTGGTCCCAGGCTTCGACGAGCGGCCTGATGATCTGCTTGATGGCCTTGAAGTCGATGAGCATGCCGCGCTCGTCGGGCTCGCCCTCGACTTCCACGAACATGACGTACGAATGGCCGTGCAGGTGCTGGCACCCGCCAGTGTGCCAGGGCAGCCGGTGCGCCCCCTCCCACCGAAACCGTTTTGCGACCCGCATACGCCATCTCCTCGTGCTGATTTGGGGCGCCAAATATACGACAGATAGGGGCT
>JBCCMF010000416.1:0-3653 GCA_039026435.1 Bacteroidota bacterium | reverse complement strand
GGGCGGCCCACGTAGGTGCGCAGCAGGTGGTGGTACTCGGCCCAGAACTCGGCATCGCCCTCGGTGGCGGCGTACGCGGCTTTGAGGTCGTCCAAGGCGGGGACCAGGATTTCGGGCACGAAGGCGCCGCCGAACATGCCAAAGTGGCCAGTGGCGTCGGGGGCGTTGTAGGTGAAGGTAGCGGTTTCCATCTGCACAGATCGTCGGTTAAGGTATGGGCGGGAATTAGATAACGGAGTCGTCGCGGAGGACGTTGAAGGTATCGAAAAACGCGGTGAGTTTGGTGAAGTCTTTGACGCCGGGCGCCATCTCCACGCTGCTCGACACATCGACGGCGTAGGGCTGCACGGTCTCGATGGCGTCGATGACGTTTTCGGTGCTGAGGCCACCGGCGAGGAAGAGCGGATAGTCGGCGGCGAGCGCTTTGGCAATGTCCCAGTTGAAGACCTTGCCCGTGCCGCCGTAGAGGTTGTCGTGATAGGCGTCGAGCAGGAAGTAGTCCACGTGGTCGGCGTAGTCGTCGAACTGGTAGCGGAGCGCGTCGGCGGTGTCGGTGGGCTTGACGCGGAAGGCCTTGATGACGGGCTTCTCCACATCGGCGCAGATCCACGACGGCTCGTCGCCATGCAGCTGCACCACGTGCAGGCCCGCCGCCTCGGCGACTTCGTTGACGTGGTCGGCGCTCTCATCGACGAAGACACCCACGAGTTCGGAGCCAAAGATCCAGTCGGCGATGCTCTTGATGCCCTTGGGCGTGATGTAGCGCGGGCTGCCGGGGTAGCAGATGAAGCCGAGGTAGTCGGCGCCAGCGCCCGAGCAGAAGCGGGCGTCTTCGAGCGAGGTCAAGCCGCAGATTTTGAGTTTGGTCATGAGGCGAGCGTTTCGTCGGTGGCAAGGCGCTGGGCGACGGCCAAGCGGGCGTCGGCGAGGGCGACGCCGGGGTTGGGAGCGCGCATGAACGTTTCGCCGATCAGCACGGCGTCGATGCCGTTGCGGCGCAGGTAGGCGAGGTCGTCGGCTGAGCGCAGGCCGCTCTCAGAGACGCGTACCACGTCGGCATCCGTGCGCTCGGCGATCTGCTCGAACACGCGCAGCGAGTGGTCGATGTCCACGGTGAACGTGCGTAGGTCGCGGTTGTTGACGCCCAGCACCTCCACGCGGTCAAAGTCAATCTTCTCGATCTCGTCGGCATCGTACAACTCCACCAAACACGCCACGCCGATCTCCTTGGCGGCGTCGAGCAAGTCGATCAAGTGCGGCCGTTCGAGCGCGGCGGCGATGAGCAGGATGGCATCGGCTCCGTAGGCGCGGGCCTCTTCGATCTGGTGCGGATCTAGGATGAAGTCCTTGCGCAACAGCGGCACCTCTACCACGCGGCGGATGGCCTCCAGGTAGTCAAGCGAGCCCTGAAAATACTTGGGCTCCGTCAGCACCGAGATGGCCGCCGCGCCGCCGTCGGCGTAGCGCTGGGCGATGTCAGTGGGGCGGAAGTCCTCGCGGATGACGCCCTTCGAGGGCGAGGCTTTCTTAACCTCGGCGATAAAACGCAGGTCGTCGCCCCGTAGCGCATCGGCAAAAGCCAAGCGTGGGCGCTCGGAGTGCTCCATCGCGAGGAGCGACGAGCGCGGAAACTCGCGCTTGCGATGCGTCACCAGCGTCTTGGTGTCGGCGAGGATATCGTCGAGAATCGTGGCCATGTGGTCAGTCGGTAGGGGCAGCGTTGGAAGCGGCGGCGAGGCGAGCCAGGGCGTTGCCCGCGTGGCCTTCGTCGATGGCGGTGCGGGCGAGGGCGATGCCGTCGGCGGGCGAGTCGGCTTTTCCGCCCGCGTAGAGCGCAAACCCGGCGTTCAGCACGACGACATCGCGGCGCGGCCCAGGTTCGCCGTCGAAGATACGTCGGATGATGTCGGCGTTGGTCTGCGCGTCGTCGCCCTGCAGGGCAGCGAGCGGTGCGGAGGGCAGACCGAGCGATTCGGGGCGGATGGATTTGGCGAGCATGTCGTCCGAGCCGTCGCGCACCTGGAAGACGGTAGTGGGTGCCGAGAGCGAGAGCTCGTCCAGGCCGTCGTCGGAATGCACAGTGATGGCGTGTTTGGCGCCGAGGCGGCCGAGGATCTCGACCATCTGCTGCGCCACGCTCACGGAGAACGCGCCGACGAGTTGGCGGCGTACACCGGCGGGGTTGCACATCGGGCCGAGGATGTTGAAGAACGTCCGCACGCCGAGTGCGCGCCGCACGGGCATGACGTGCTTCATGGCGGGGTGGAAGTAGGGCGCGAAGATGAACGCGATGCCCGCCTCGCGCAGGCAGTGCTCCACGCCCGCCTTGCGCAGGGTAGTCTGCACGCCGAGCGCTTCGAGCACATCGGCCGAGCCGCACTTCGATGAGATGGAGCGGTTGCCATGCTTGGCCACCGTCGCTCCTGCGCCCGAGCAGACGAAGGCGGTAGCGGTCGAGATGTTGAACGTGCCCCGGCTGTCGCCGCCCGTGCCGCACACGTCGATGGCGTCGGGGTCGTCGATCGCCACAGGCACAGCGAACTGGCGCATCACCTTCGTGAAGCTCGTCAGCTCATCCAGCGTCTCGCCGCGGCTGCGCGTGCCCATCAGCAGCGCCGCGACCTCTACGTCGGAGGCTTCGCCGCTGAGCAGGGCGTGCATGGCGTCTTCGGCAGCGGCGAGCGTGAGGCTATCGCCAGCGGCCAGGGTGCGGAGATGGGTGTTCATGGTCTCAGGTCGGGTCGGCAAGTCGAAGGTCATGCGTTGCGGCGTGGGCGCGTGATTGCGTAGGCACGTTGTGGCTGTACGTCTAAGGGTGTCATCCCGAGCGTAGCCGAGGGATCTCCTCCGTAAACGTTTTGCACAACGAGATAGTGGGAGATCCCTCGGCTACGGCCTGCGGCCTCTGCTCGGGATGACAAAGTATGAGCGCTGTGCTGCATTCTGGTGGTCACAAGAGACACTAGGCTGGGGTGGCGGTGCGGGCGTCGACGGAGGCGAGCCAGTTGGCGACCATCTTCGGTCCTTCCGTAGTCAGCACGCTCTCGGGATGGAACTGGATGCCTTCGATGGGGAACTGCTTGTGGCGGAAGCCCATGATGACGCCGTCCTCGGTCCAGGCGCTGATCGCTAGCTCGCTCGGCAGCGTGGCGCGGTCCACGACGAGGCTGTGGTAGCGTGTGGCCACGCACGGCAGCTCTACGCCCTCGAACACGGTCTGCGCGTCGTGATACACCTCGCTCGTCTTGCCGTGCATCAGCGAGGGCGCGTACGTCACCGTCCCGCCAAACACCTCACCGATGGCCTGATGGCCCAGGCAGACGCCCAGGATCGGCGTGGTCTCGCCGAAGGCTTCGATCACGGCTTCGGTGATGCCAGCATCAGCAGGGCGGCCAGGGCCGGGCGAGATCAGGATGCCGTCGGGCGCGAGGTCGCGCACCTGCTCCACCGTCCACACGTCGTTGCGCACCACCTTCAGATCGCTCGTGTGGCGACCCACCAGGTGGACGAGGTTGTACGTGAACGAGTCGTAGTTGTCGATGACGAGAATCAAGGAATCCGCGGTTTGGGTGAGAGGGGAGGCGCTAAAACGTGCGGACGAGCCCGGTTAGCTCGCGGACTTGTGCCATGGTGGCCTCGGCAGCGGCGCGGGC
>JBCCMF010000415.1:0-3655 GCA_039026435.1 Bacteroidota bacterium | reverse complement strand
GCCAGATCGTAGGCCTCTTCGCTTCGCTGGCCGAGCGGCAGGGGCTGGACCTGCACGTGGACGCCCCCGACCATCTGCCAATGACGTGCGACCCTGACCACCTGGAGAAGATGCTGGTCAATCTCATCTCCAACGCGTTCAAGTTCACGCCCGAAGGCGGGCGCGTTACGGTGACGCTACGCAGCGGCGGCGACCAGGCCACCATACTCACCGTGACCGATACGGGCAGCGGCATCAGCCCCGAGGAGCAGCGGCACATCTTCGATCGCTTCTACCAGGTGGACGGCTCGGCGCGGCGCACGCGAGAAGGCACGGGCATCGGGCTGTCGCTGGTGAAAGAGTTGGTGACGCTGCACGAGGGCACCCTCAACGTAGCGAGCAGCGAGGGACGAGGCACCACGTTCACCATCACGCTGCCGTATCACGACGTGCCACCTGAACCCGAAGCCGCAGACGCCCAAGCGTATGGCGACGGGGCCAGGCCAGAGGTGGCCGAGATCGAGCGTGCTGTTGCGGAAGTGCCTGACGTGCAACCTCAAGCCGTGAGCGCTGATGCGCCCGTGGTACTTCTGGTAGAGGACCATGCCGACCTGCGCGCCTACATCCGCAGCCATCTCGATCCAAGCTTCGTCATCCTGGAGGCCGCCAACGGCGCCGACGGGCTGGCCCTGGCGCTAGAGCAGGTACCCGACCTCATCCTGAGCGATGTGATGATGTCTGAGATGGACGGCTACACGCTGCTGGACGCCTTGAAGCAGGACCAGCGGACGAGCCACATCCCGGTAGTGCTCCTAACGGCGCGGGCTGATGTAGACAGCCGGATTGCAGGCCTAGAGCGCGGGGCAGATGCCTACCTGGCCAAGCCGTTCGACGCAGGCGAACTGAGAGCCTGCCTGCGGGGACTGATTGCGCAGCGCCAGCACCTGCGCCAGCTGTGGCGCACCGCGCTAGCCCAGCCGCCGACGGCCCAGTCCGAAGCGGCTGTCAGCGATCTGCCTGTGGCCGAGCGGCAGTTCGTGGCTCAGGTGGATGCGCTAATTGAGACGCACTATACTGATCCTCACTTCAATACCGACACCTTGGCGGAGGGCTTAGGGCTCACGGCACGCCAACTCCGGCGTAAGCTGAAGGCGCTCACCGGGCAACGCCCCGGCAAGAGGTTGCGCCACTACCGGCTGGAGGCGGCCTACGAGCAACTGCGTACCCCAGATGCCTCCGTGAAGTCCGTGGTTTATGCGGTGGGCTACACGAGCCCCTCGCACTTTTCCAAGCAGTTCAAGCAGGCCTACGGCATAACGCCGTCACAGCACCGGGACGCTCAGGCGCCGCCTGAGCCCGACTGACCGTACCGCTGCACATCCCGTACCCTTCCTCCGATGCGGGGGACCTCCTTCAAGGGAAGAGCGCGTTGCCGTCAGACTGCATCGCAGAAAACACCGCTAACAAATTGCTCCTCCAGGGGGATGCTTGAGAGGGTCTATTTCCTCTGGTAATTCAGCTGTAGATGCCAAAACACCCCTCCATGTCCGGAAAACGTCATCGAATGTCCGGAAAACGTTAGCCTTTTTCCGGCGCGCGCGGGGATGAGCTCCATAGGTTAGAGGTTCGCATTGACCTGCCTTCATCCACGCGCTCGATTTCCTGACGAGACGCCCGTTCCATGCCCCCCTGTCCCGCTCTTTGCCCCCGGGCTCGCCTGCCCCTGTTGCGACGTCCAAGCCCGATGCCCGTCCTGAGCTGGCCGTTTCATGGGCTGAACTGGCCATGCTCGAAGCCTTGTTGAGTGCGCAGAAACCACCCACACCCCCATTTGCTGCGACGTCACCCTCAATCTCACCTCTATGATGGCCTCATTGTCTCTCCCACCCGTGGGCCTGCATTCGCCGAGTAGTAGGTGAGCGCGCGAGGGCTATCGAGTAGTCCACCCTCGTCCATCGAGGCGTTTAAGTACAGCATTCATCCCTCTTACCCTTCATCCAAAATCGCCTTGCTCCATGCTTACCTTCGCACACTTCACTGCGCAGGCCTACCCCAAACTTCATCAACACGCTCAGCGGCTGCTACGTCACGAAGCCGTGCAGCCTTACTCCGCCCACGACCTGCTCCACGATGCCTATCTGCGCTTGGCCACTGCCGCGCCACGCCTTAACGACAACGCGCACGGTCACTGTCTCTATGCCTCTACGATGCGGCGCCTGCTCATCGACAGGGCTCGTCAGACGAAGAGGCTACGGCACGGGGGGCATTTGCGCCGCGTACCGCTGCCCACTGACGAGCAGGCTAAGCACCACGCACCGAACGCGGCCGCCAGATTGGCTACCGAGATGCTAGCCGCACTAGAGCGCGTACATGCGGGTCAAGCGCAGGTGCTGCGGCTGTGCCAGCTAGAAGGCTACAAACAAGCAGAGGTGGCGGCCGCCCTCTCGGTATCGAAGGCAACAGTGAAGCGGTGGAAGCGCACCGGCCAGGCGGTATGTGCCGCCTATCTGCGCGCCGACGGGTTGGCGTGAGGGCCGATGTCAAAGCAGATACGCCCCCGCTTTCAGGTCTGCATCCCACAGGGGGCTCGTGTGTGCGCCGAGCTTGACGAAACATACGAGGCGATAGGCCGTCCGGCAGATACCGCTCCTGCTCACGGTGGCTGGCGTCGAAAAGGCCTTAGGGTTCTCCATACCTGCAGCCGTGCCGACCGACGTCTACCAATCCTCTGGACGGGGATACCCGTCAAGGACCTGGTGATCCGCGATGCCTGCCTGAAACCTGTAAGCCATTTGCTATTCCACAAGCGTCCAGCCGCGCTGGATTTTCTTCTGCGCGAACTTGTACTTGATCTGCTCCGTGGCGCCCGTCGAGGGGTTCTGGATGGTCACGACGTCGTTGCGGCCGTAGGTCTTCTCCACAACCACCGGCGCCGCCTTGGCGCTCGGATCACGCTCCGCTGCTGAGGCGCCATCGCCGACGCCGTAGGTAGGCTCAGCGCTAGCGTGCGTGGCGCGGGCACGTGAGGCGTCCATGCGGCTGCGGCGCGGCACGGGGGCGCGGCTCTTCTGCTGCTCGTTGTTGACCAGCGGCCCCGCTTTGAAGACGAACGAGACGACGGCCTTGTCGATCTCCTGGATCATCTCGCTGAACAGCTTGAACGCCTCCATCTTGTACTCGATGAGCGGGTCGCGCTGCCCGTAGGCGCGCAGGCCGATGCCCTCCTTCACCTCGTCGAGGCCGCGCAGGTGCTTCGTCCAGTACTCGTCGATGATGGAGAGCATGCCGCCGCGCTCCAGCGCGTCGTTGATCTCCTGCCCTTCCGTCTCGATGATGTCGTCCACCTGCGCCACGGCGCGGAGGAGGCGCCCGCCATCGGTGAAGTCCACCACGACGCGTTCGGGGCGCTTCTCGGGGCCACCTTCCAACAGGCGCTGCATGCTGTCGAGGAACGGCTTGGCCAGGCTGGTGCGCTTGCGGGTGTAGTAGTCGAGCGCGGCCTCATAGGCTTTGCTCACCACACCGTCCTGCCCGGCCTTGTAGAAGTCGTCGCGGTCGATCTGGAAGTCGAACGACAGCGTGCGGAGCAAGATGTCGCGGAGGCCATCAAGGTCACCGTCGTCGTAGTACTCGGCCACGAGGCGCTGGATGACTTCGTAGGCCAGCTCCAGGATGT
>JBCCMF010000414.1:0-3676 GCA_039026435.1 Bacteroidota bacterium | reverse complement strand
ACGATGTGGCATACGTGGACCTGAACGCCGTGCTCGCCCCCGAGGGCCGCCTGCGCAGCGACCTCACCACCGACGGCACCCACCTGACGTCCGACGCCTACGTGCTGTGGGGCGAGCGCGTCCAGCAAGCCTTATCTGAGTTGGGCTATGCGCCCGGCACCGTCTAGCCGCCGGCCGGGTTATGCAAAGAGCTCAGCGGTTGACGGGCGAGGGGCGCGGCAAGAGCATGAGCGACGTCTGCCGCCCGCCGAGGTAGCGCACCGTCTCGCCGTCGAAGACCGCGTCCTCTTCTAGCATGATGCGGATGCGTTGGCCGCCCCACTCAGGGATGCCCACGGCGGCGTTGAGCTCGATGGCATAGGCGGTGTTGGGGTAGAGCGGATAGTCGCCGCGCCCGGGCACGCCGCCCTGCTGGTCCCACATCCCGATGGTGGGGCCGGTGCCGTGGCCGTGGTAGCCAATCGGGTGCGTGTAGATCGTGGCGTCGATGCCCTCAGTTTTAGCTTGGCTGAGCGCGCCCAGCAGGATCGCGTTGCCCGACCGGCCCGTCACGAACTGGTCGGTGAGGATGTCTTGGAGGCGGTTGCCCACCGCGAGCGCGTCCTTGAGGCCTTGCGGCGCGTCGGTCTCGCCAGGGCGCAGGACGTAGGCGTGCTGCTGCGTGTCGGTGTTGAGGCGCAGGTAGGTGATGCCGAGGTCGATGTGGAGCAGGTCGCCGGGGAGGATGGTGGCCTCGCTGAAGCGGCTGGAGAAGTCGTTGCCGCGCTCGTCGGTGCTGGCGCGCTGCACGTCTACGCTGGGGTGGAACCACGTGACCAGGCCGAGGTCGCGGATGCGCTCGCGGTACCACCACTGCACGTCGGTGGTGGTCGTCACGCCGGGCTGGATCACCTGCTCCGAGAGTCCTTCGGCGATGATGGTGTGGGCGATGCGCATGATTTGCGGGTACACCTGCAACTCCGACGCGCTGCGCGTCTCCAGCCACCCCGCCGACAGCCGCTCGGCAGACGTGAGGCGGTCGCGATAGCGCTCGGGCAAGGCGCCCAGCAGGTCGTCGTACTCGGTGTCCGTCAGCCCGTCGGCGGTAGCAAACAGCGCAGAGCGGTTGATGCCGATGCGCTGCGGGTCGCGCTCGGCCACGAGTTCAGCCACGCGTGCCCACTGGTTGGGCTGCTCCTCCGGCGTCCACGCCCGCTCGAAGATGCCCACGTTGTAGCGTGCCACGGCGAGCCGCTCCACGCCTTTGCCCTCGCCACGGTCAAACAGGATCAGCACCGTGCGTCGCCGCGCCGCCAGCCACGTGGCGGGCAGCATCGTCTCGATGATCGGGTCCTCGTTGTACTCGCGCGCGGCGATGATCCACAGGTCGATGCCTTCGCGGCGCATCAGCTCGGGCAGCACGGTGTCCAGCCGTTCCTCCAGCCAGCGGTCGATGACCTCGGCGCGCTGGCGCATGGGCAGGATGTGCGGCATGGCATGGTCCTGGGCCAGCACCGCTGTGGGGATGAGCAGGACGAGAACAAGTAGCAGAGAGTGGCGCAACATGGCTTCGTGTAGACACGCGGTTATGATTGAGCGTGAATATAGGCGGTTTGGGGGACGCGATCTGCCCTACCTGCGCCAATCGTCAGTCGGTGCGCCGCAGCCGGGCCGCGAAGGCGCCATCGGTGCCATGCTCCTGCGGGCACGCTTGGTAATCGCCGTCGGCCGTGCGCATGGAGGGCGGGACGCGCTCGGGCAAGGCCTCGCGCCGAAACGAGGGGTGACGCTCCAGGAAAGCCGCTATCCGCTCCGCGTTCTCTTCGGGCTCCAGCGAGCAGGTGGAATACACCAAGCGCCCGCCGGGCTTGACCATCAGGGCGGCCTGGCTGAGCAGCGCGTCCTGCAGCGCGGTCAGGCGGGGCAGGTTCTCTGGAGTGAGATGCCATCGCAGATCGGCACGCTTGCCCAGCACGCCCGTGCCGGAGCATGGCGCATCCACCAGCACGGCGTCGGCGGGCGTGGGGGGCGCAAACGCACGGGCATCGGCTACGCGGGTGTCGATGATCGATGCCGTGCCCGCCACCTTGGCCAAGAGGTTCAGCTTACCCTCGTGGCGATCCAGGGCAAGGATACGGCCTGTGCCCTGCATCCGGTCGGCGGCGTACAGCGCCTTCCCGCCCGGGGCCGCACACGTGTCGATGATGAACTCACCGGGCTGCGGATCAAGCACCTGCACGACCATACCTGCCGCTTCGTCTTGCACGGCGAGTGCGCCGTCTTTCACGTCGTCGATGACGGCTTGCAGCTGCTGCATCCGCACGAAGTCGGGGAGGTAGGACGAGGCCGTAGCATCGGCAGTGGCCAGCAGTGAGGCGGCGTCGCCCGTGCGGACGCGCACGCCGTAGTGCGGGCGGGTGTTGTTGTAGGCCAGGAGCGTCTTGGTGTCTTCGGGGCCGAACGCGGCCAGCCACCGCGTGACCATCCACGTGGGATGCGAGTGCCGGATCGCCAGCTGCTTCGCGGCCGACCCCTTGGGCACGGGCCAGTCGTGCTGCCGCCGCAGCGCCGTCCGTAGGATCGCGTTGACGAGTTTGCCCGCCCCTTCGTTGGCTTCGGCACGCGCCAGGTTGACCGCCTCGTTGAGTGCGGCGTAGTCTGGGGTGTGCTGATGAAACAGGTCGTAGAGGCCAATGCGGAGGATCTGCACCAGCTTGCGGTCCATCCGTGCGAAGTCGCCCCGGTAGAAGGACGCCAGCAGGAAGTCGAACCAGCGCCGCCAGCGCGTGACCCCCGCCACGTAGTCGCGCACCTGCCGTTGGCCGCGGGCGTCCACGTGTTCAGCGTCGAGGCGGCCCACATACGCCCGGTCTTGATCTATCCGCAGCAGTTGCCGCACGGCCTCGCGCCGTTCTGCCGACGCCAGCGTATCGGTCATCTGTGTATCCTCAAAAAGCAGGCGATGGTGTTGTGTGTGTCCGTGTCCTCGGTAAGATAGGCAGAAGTCGAGCTGCGTTCGTCGTTCTGCCGAAGCGTCACTACCTGTTCCTGGATGTGCCGCGCTGCAGCCCATCCGCGACGCGCGTGCCGCAACGCCTCGGCCAGGTGGGCACGAAGCGCCGCACATCGCGGAAGGCTGCTCATCCAAGGTCGCCCGATGGTGCGTCCCAGCCCTGGGCGGCGTCCTCTACCAAGAGCACCCAATCGTTGCCGCGCCCAGGTGCGCCAGGTGGCGTGAACGTGTGCGCGCCTTCCGGCGGGAGGTCGCGAATTTCGGCAGCGGTGCCCGTGCGCGGATCGAACCAGTACGCCCTCCGGTCGGAGGCGTCGATCATGCCGAGGTCGAGTATGAGCGGCGTGCCATAGGGCGCGTAGGCCACGAGGTAACTGCCGTCCTCAGCCACCGCCATGCGTTGGTGCATCGGCCCCTCGGGGTTGTCGCCTTGGAACTGGTCGGTGGCGGGACGAAGCAGCGTCCACGGGCGCGCCTCGAAGAAGCGGCGCATGTAGCCCACGTGCGTGGAGCCGATGTGACCCACCGCCTCGCGCCACGGCGTACGCGCCGACGAGATGGGGTCGCGGCCGGGCTGCCACATCTGCCAGATGTTGTGGTTGCCGTAGGTGTGGCCCATCGCGCCGGAGAGCATCGGCCAGTAGGCGGCCTGGCGCGTGTCGAAGTCCATGAACCAGCCGTTGT
>JBCCMF010000413.1:0-3707 GCA_039026435.1 Bacteroidota bacterium | reverse complement strand
GGTCAGCCCGCACGACCCCGCCACGCTCTACTTCGCCTCGCAGCGCGTGTGGAAGTCCACCAACCGCGGCGACAGCTGGACGCCCATCTCCGGCGATCTGACGCGCGACCAAGAGCGCTTTGAGCTGCCGATCATGGGCCGCGTCCAGAGCTGGGACAACGCGTGGGACCTCAACGCGATGTCGGTCTACAACACCATCACGTCGCTGGCCGTCTCGCCGCTGGACGCCAGCCTCGTCTATGCGGGCACCGACGACGGCATCATCCAGGTGAGCGAGGACGACGGCGCGAGCTGGCGCCGCCTCGAAGTGGGCAGCATCCGCGGCATTCCCGCCACGGCGTTCGTCAACAACCTCTACGCCGACCTCCACGACGCCGACGTGGTCTACGCCGCGCTCGACAACCACAAGTACGGCGACCTCAACCCGTACCTCATCAAGAGCACCGACCGCGGCCGCTCGTGGACGTCGATTGCGAGCAATATCCCCGACCGGACGCTCGTGTGGCGCATGGTGCAGGACCACGTCAACCCCGAGCTGCTGTTCGCGGCTACCGAGTTCGGCATCTACTTCACCGTGGATGGTGGCGATGAGTGGGTCATGCTGAAGGGCGGCGCACCCACCATCTCCTTCCGCGACATCACCATCCAGCGCCGCGAGAACGACCTTGTGGCCGCCTCCTTCGGGCGCGGCTTCTACATCCTCGACGACTACAGCCCGCTCCGCACCGTCAGCACGGACATGCTGGCCGAAGAGGCGCACCTGTTCCAAGCCAAGGACGCGCACCTCTACTCGCCCCGCGACGTCCACGGCGGCTCGATGGGCACCGACTACTTCGCCGCCGACAACCCACCGTTCGGCGCCATCTTCACCTACTACCTCCGCGACGGCGCGACGACGCTCAAAGGCGAGCGCAAGAAAGCCGAACGCGCCGTGGCCGATGGCCAAGACATCCCGTTCCCGGGCTGGGACGCGCTGGATGCCGAGGTGAACGAGGTGCCGGATCAGGTGGAGGTCGTGGTGAGCGACAGCCAGGGCAACGTGGTCAACCGCGTCAAGGGCGGCACGTCGGCGGGGATGCACCGCGTGGCGTGGAACCTGCGGCACGCGTCGCAAGGGCTGATTGAGCCCGGTGAGCGCTCCGGCAACAACGGCTTCCTCGCCGTGCCCGGTACCTACACCGCCACGCTCGTCCGCACCGCGGGCGGCGTCATGAACGAGCTGGCGGGGCCGATGTCGTTTGACGTCGTACCGCTCTACGAGGACCCTGCGCTGGAGGGCGCCTCGCCCGCTATGATCGCCGCGTTCCGCGAGGAGATGGAAGGGCTGCAAGCCGACTTTGCCCAGTTCAGCACGACGATGGACGAGCAGATGGAGCTGATCGAGGCGATGCAGACGGCGCACGCCCGCGCTACCAGCCCCGATGCGGCACTCGCAGCACAGCTGCACGAAGCCCGCGAGGCGCTGTTGGCGATGAACCAGCGCGTGAGCGGCTACGCCTCAAAGCGCGGCCCCGGCGAACGCAACCCGCCCTCGGCACGGAACCGCATGTTCATGGGCTTCCGCGGCCTCGGCACCACGTACGGACCGACGGCCATGCACCGCGAGCAGGTAGAGCTGGCCAAGACCGAGCTGGCCGCGATGCAGACCGAGCTGAACCAGTTCATCGAAACCACCATGCCGACGCTGGAGACGGGCCTCGCCGCCACAAGCGCCCCGCCCATCGGCGCGAACTGACGCTGTGACGGCTCGCGAGCCGAACACCGCTGGGAGCGATGCGTTGGCGGCGCCCTTCGCCCGCCCGAACTGCATCGCTCCCGGCCATGCTCGACAACCTGACGCCACAAATTGACGCCCAGCCCTTCGCCCGCGTGCTCCGCCGCGTGGGCGAGGTGGCGGTGCGGCAGGGCATCGAAGCGTATGCCGTCGGCGGGCTGGTGCGCGACCTGATGCTCGGGCGCCCTACATCGGACATCGACTTCGTGACCGTCGGTAAGGACTCGGGCATCCGGCTGGCCAAGGCCGTAGCGAAGGCGTTCGGCGGACGGACGGCGCACGTCTACCCCAACTTCGGGACGGCGGCGGTACGCTTGCCCGCGTCCGGTGGCGAAGATGCGCTCGTGCTGGAGTTCGTGGCGGCGCGCAAGGAGAGCTACCAGCGCGACTCGCGCAAGCCGAAGGTGGCCACCGGCACGCTCGCCGACGATCAACACCGCCGCGACTTCACCATCAACGCGATGGCGATCCACATCGCGCCGGATCGCTTCGGCGAGGTCGTGGACCCGTTCGACGGCCGCGACGACCTCGCCTCCGGGACGCTGCGCACGCCGCTGGACCCGGCGCAAACGTTCGATGACGACCCGCTGCGCATGATTCGAGCCGCGCGGTTCGCCACGCAACTCGGCTTCCGCATTCACGCCGATACGTTCGCCGCCATGCGCGCGCAGGCCCAGCGCGTCACCATCCTCAGCCAAGAGCGCATCACCGACGAACTCGGCAAGATCATGCGCGCCGCCGTGCCGTCCACGGGCTACAAGATCCTGTTCAGCACGGGCATCCTGCGCCACTGCTTCCGCGTGCTCACCGACCTGAAGGGCGTAGAGACCATCGACGGGCAAGGACACAAGGACAATTTCTACCACTCGCTCCAGGTGCTCGACAACCTCGTGGCCGCCACGCCCGGGCGCTCGCCCGAGGACACGTACTGGCTCCGCTGGGCGGCGCTGCTGCACGACATCGGCAAGCCGCGCACGAAGCGGTTTGCGGAGGGGCACGGCTGGACGTTTCACGGCCACGAGGAAGTCGGCGCGCGCATGATTCCGAAGGTGTTCAAACGTCTCAAACTGCCCGGCGATGAGCGGATGCAGTACGTCCAGAAGCTCGTGCGCCTGCACCATCGCCCCGTCGCGCTCGTCGATGACGACGTCACCGACTCCGCCGTCCGCCGCCTCTTGTTCGATGCGGGCGACGACATCGACGACCTGATGACGCTCGTCCGCGCCGACATCACCTCGAAGAACCCGCGCCGTGTGGCGCGCTACCTGCGTGCCTTCGATCACGTCGAGGACAAGCTGGTCGAGGTTGAGGAGAAAGACCAGCTGCGCAACTTCCAGCCGCCCGTGGACGGGCACGAGATCATGGAGGTGCTCGGCATCGGCGAGGGGCTAGCGATTGGCATCATCAAAGAAACCATCCGCGAGGCCATCCTCGACGGCGAGATCCCAAATGAGCACGATGCCGCCTTCGCCATGATGATGCGCATCAAAGACGACGCCCTCCGCCGCGGCCGCCTCTTCGACACCGTACTACGCCGACTAGAACGCGCCGAGCGCCGCGCCGTAGGCGCCATCAAGGAAGCCGTCGTCACCCAACCGCTGCCTGATGACGATGAAGCCGCTATCGCCGTGCTGATGCAAGCCAAAGACGAGATGCTGGCTGACCTGCGCGAGGGGTAAAGACAAAGAACCACCGCTGACATACGATGCCTAACCGCAACGAAAACGAGTACCGCAAGCTGAAGCAGTGGCTACTCGGCGCCGTGATGGTGCTTGCGGGTGGTGTGCTGGCACAGACCGTCGAGCGCACGATGACCGATGCTGGCATAGGCAGGCCTGCCGGGTGGTCCGCCCAAGACGAGAAGGTCTACCGCGCCACCGTGCAGATGCTGGAGGAGATGCGCCAGGATCAGGACGCACGCCTTGAGTCTGCC
>JBCCMF010000412.1:0-3715 GCA_039026435.1 Bacteroidota bacterium | reverse complement strand
TTTCAAGCTGTCCGGTCTCGCGAAGGTGGCGCTCCACCTGCTGGTCGATGGCCGTGTTCAAGAACATCGCCATGATCATCGGCGCGGGGCCGTTGATGGTCATCGACACCGACGTGGCGCGGGCGCACAGGTCGAAGCCCGAGTAGAGCTTCTTCATGTCGTCGAGCGTGCAGACCGAGACGCCCGCGTTGCCCACCTTGCCGTAGATGTCCGGGCGGTGGTGCGGGTCGAAGCCGTAGAGCGTGACCGAGTCGAAGGCGGTGGAGAGGCGCCGCGCCTCCATACCGTGCGAGACGAGGTGGAAGCGGCGGTTGGTGCGCTCGGGGCTGCCCTCGCCCGCGAACATACGCGTCGGGTCTTCGCCTTGGCGCTTGAACGGGAAGACGCCCGCCGTGTAGGGGAAGTAGCCCGGCAGGTTCTCGCGCAAGGCAAACCGCAGGCGGTCGCCCGCGTGCTCGGTCCTCGGCAGCGCCACGCGCGGGATCTTGGTGCCCGAGAGGCTCTCCACGTACAGCGGCGCCTCGATTTTGCGTCCGCGCACCTCGTAGGTGAAGATGTCCTTGCGGTACGCCTCCGCGTTGGCCTCCCAGTTGCCCAACAGGTTCTGCGAGATCGGGTCGAGGCGGTTCCACCAGTGCGCCTCCATCGCCTCCAGGCGCGGCAGCAGCGCCTCGGCGTCGTCGGGGTTCCAGTTGAGCAGCTGCGCTTTGGCGCCCTTGGCTTCGTGCCAGCGTGAGGCGGTCTGCACCTGCGTCTCCGCCCAGTCGTGGTAGCTGCGCACGCTCTCGGCGATCTCGCCCAGGTACCGCTGCCGCTTCGGCGGGATGATGGCGAGCGCGTTCGGGTTGACATCGGGCAGCGTCTCGAAGTCGTAGACCGATTGTTGGAAGTCCGTGCCGTGGTGCGTGTTGAGGTGGTCGGCGAGGGCGAGGAAGAGCTTCGTCACGCCAGGGTCGTTGAACTGCGAGGCCATCGTCGGGAAGACTGGCATGGCGTCGGGCGACTGCTGCCAGAGGCCCCGGTTGCGCTGCACCAGCTTGCGGATGTCGCGCAGGGCGTCGTGGCTGCCGCGCTTCTCGAATTTGTTGAGCACCACGAGGTCGGCGGCGTCCAGCATGCCGATCTTTTCGAGCTGCGTGGGCGCGCCGAAGTCGTGCGTCATGACGTAGACAGTCAGGTTGGCGAACTCCTCGATCTCGGTATCGCTCTGGCCGATGCCGGCCGTCTCCAAGATGATGAGGTCGAAGCCCGCCGCCTGGCAGACCTGCACAGCCTCCTCCAGCGCTTGCGACGTGGCGCGGTGGCGCTGGCGCGTGGCGAACGAGCGCATGTAGACGCGGCCTTCGCCCAGGCTGTAGAGGCTGTTCATGCGGATGCGGTCGCCCAGGAGCGCCCCGCCCGAGCGCCGCTGCGTCGGGTCGATGGAGAGGACGGCGACCTGCACCTCGGGCAGCGCCGTCAGGAAGCGCCGCACCAACTCGTCCGTCAGCGTCGACTTGCCCGCGCCACCCGTGCCCGTGATGCCGACGACGGGTGCTTTTTTCGTTGCAAGTGTGGGCAGATCGAGCGCTGCGCCGTCGCCTTCTTGGACCTCAGCCGCGACCGTCTCGGGGTGCTCGACGCGCGCCTCCACGCGGGTGAGGCGGTGCGCCACGCGGTCGGCGATGGTCCACACTGTGGGCGCGTCGGCGCGGACGGTGGCGATGGGGTAGTCGCACTGCCGCAGCATCTCGTCGATCATGCCCTGCAGGCCGAGCTTCATGCCGTCCTCGGGCGAGAAGATCTTGGCGATGCCGTAGGCCTCCAACTCCGCGATCTCTTCTGCTATGATGACGCCGCCGCCGCCGCCAAACAGCTTGATGTGCCCCGCGCCGCGCTCGTGCAGCAAGTCGTGGGCGTACTTGAAATACTCCATGTGCCCGCCCTGGTACGACGAGATGGCGATGGCATGCGCGTCCTCCTGAATCGCCGTCTCCACCACGTCCTGCACCGAGCGGTTGTGGCCCAGGTGGATCACCTCGGCGCCGCTGGACTGCAAGATGCGCCGCATGATGTTGATGGCAGCGTCGTGCCCGTCGAACAGGCTGGCGGCAGTGATGAAGCGGACGCGGTGGGTGAGCTGGTATCGCTGGGCTTCCATCGGAGCGGAAAACGGCTGGTGAATAGCCCTCCACCAACGTTGGCTACACGCATCCGTTCGGAAGCGCTTTTAGGTTTTCCGTGAGTTTGGGGGGCGCTCGTGGGGAAGAGCGGAAGGCTCGCTGCGTTCGGCATGGTAGGCAGCCACTCGCTTCGAGGCTCGATTTTCGGACGCGCTTCGCGCTTTTGGGACGCAGCCTTGATAGCTGGGTGGAGAGTGCTATGACGCACCGAGGACTTCGACGTATTCGACATGCGCGCTCGGCGATGGAATGGGGTCGCCATCCTCGCGCATCCCCTCGATGTGGAACACAATGGCCTCCCGGATTAGCTGGCGTGCTTCGGCCTCGGTTTCGCCGACGGCAACACAGCCTGGAAGGTCAGGAACATAGGCCCCGAAGCTGTCCTCACCTCGTTCAATGACAACGGCGTATTGCATGTCTATTTCAATCCCGCTTGTTTGAGAATGGAGTTCAGCGTGCCAGGCGGTAGGTCGAGGCTCGGCTTCCCTGCTACGGTGACTTTCCCCGGCTTGTTCGGGTGCTTGAACTGGCGATGGTTCCCTCTCGTGCGGACATGCGCCCATCCATCTTCCTCGATTAATTTGATGACGTCACGAACCTTCATGCCGAGAGTCTAGGTAGGCATCCGCAGTGTCATTTCCAGATAGCCGTTAGCCTGCGCCCGGCCCACGGATGGAAAATCGTCCAAGAACTTGTCGATGCTGTCTCCGGCTGCGAGATGCTGAACAAGAATCTCAACGGGCACACGCGTCCCGGCGAAGACGAGGGCACCATTCATGACTTCGGGGTCCCGGGAGACGATTTGCTGACGTTTCATCCTATAGCCTCATGCTGTTTCCGTAGTCATGATATAGCGCTGCTCACGGTCGGCGGCGTATGCCAGACAGGCCAGTACATCCTCTCTCGCGAGGTAGGGGAAGTCGTTCAAGACCTCGTCCACTATCATCACCAGAGGCCAAGTAGCTCAGTACGTCATATACCGTGATGCGCATGCCACGGATGCAGGGCTTGCCGCCTCGCTTGCCCAGAACAACCGTGATGATGTCTCTGTAGTCGATAGCGAGTTACCAGATTTGGGGGAGGCGTTGATGCCAAAACAGGCCATTGAGACGCGCGCTCATCTGGCCTGTTTCGCTCTGACGACGCGCAAAGCGCCGCACCGACGCGCTCACGCAACCTAAGACCGATAAACAGCTTGACACCTCGGCGCTACAGCGTACCTTGCCCGTCCGTCCCGCTCAGTCGCTACTGCCCGTGTCCAAGCCGAAGCGCTCGCCCTGGTTTTGGGTGCCCTCGCTCTACTACGCCGAGGGCCTGCCGTACGTGGTCGTGATGACGCTTTCGGTGATCATGTACAAGCGGCTCGACATCTCCAACACCGACATCGCACTGTACACGAGCTGGCTCTACCTGCCGTGGGTGATCAAGCCGCTGTGGAGCCCGCTCGTCGACCTGCTCAAGACCAAGCGCTTCTGGATCATCGCGATGCAGCTGGTCATCGGCGCGGGGCTGGCGGGCGTCGCGCTGATGCTGCCGGGCGACAATGTTTTCCG
>JBCCMF010000411.1:0-3730 GCA_039026435.1 Bacteroidota bacterium | reverse complement strand
TACCATTGCCTACGGTAGCATCGGTATAGGTGGTAGTTCCGGCAGCCAACGTAGCGAGGCTCGCGCCATCGCGCGTGATCTCGTATGCTGTTTCGACGCCCGAGGCATCAACCCACGTCACGATGACCTCGCTAGTGTACGTGTCGGAGGCGCTGACTGAGCCTGCCGAGAGGATCGTGGTGAACCCGTCGGCAGATGCCGTTGCAGAGGCGCCATAGTCATCCACGGCACGCACCCCATACGTGTGCACCACGTTGAAGGTGGGGCTAGTGTCCGTGTACGTTGCCTCGTTAGCGGCCAGGGTACTGATGAGGACGCCATCGCGGTAGATCTCGTAGCCCGTCTCAGCGCGTGAGGCGTCGGTCCAGGTGAGGATCACCTCCGTCTCGCTGGTGCCTTCGCTGGCTACGAGGTCGGTTGGGGCAACAAGGGTGCGGCGACCCGTGGTCTCGGTGGAGACGGCGTAGCTGCCCTGGGCCGACTCACTGAAGGTATCGGCGAGGTATTCGTCGAAGGCCCGCACAGCGTACGTGTACACCACATTGGGAATGCCAGTGTAGTCGGCGAAGGAAGTGCGGCTGGCGCTCACCCCGGCAATCTGCTCTTCACCAACCCACGTCACGTTGCTCAGGATCGCATCGGTGCCGCCTGCGCTGTTGGCTGCCACACCGCCTACGCCTTCGTCAAACCGCCAGAGCCCTGTTAAGCCTGCCTCAGAGCCGCTGAGGATCGCGTGCTGGTTCTGCTCAATCTCACCCTGGGTGCGGGTCACGCTCCACACCCGCACATCACGGATCTGCCCCCCGAATCTACGGGTTCTGTTCGACGCTAGTCGCGGACGGCCAAGGAAGATATTGTTCCACCACGAGCTGACACTGGGCACGCCACCGTTTGCGGAGGCAACTTCGACCCCGTCCAGGTAGAGGGTATACGTCGTGCCATCCCAAGAGAGCGCAGTATGGTGCCAGGTATCTGTGCCCACAAAACCGCCAGTGATGGCACTTGTCTCGTTGGTAAAGAAGGTGAGGCCGTTCGCTGACGCACTCAGGTGCCATTCACTCTGCCCACCAAATCCATCGCCTGACGCTTCGCCGCCCCAGATCAGGAAACCGCTGTGACCATCGGTCACTACATTTCCGTCGATGCGGAACCACATCTCCACGGTACCCGCATTGCCCGTAAACAGCTCGTCTTTCGGCATGAGGTCTACGCGGTCCTCCTCGTTCGGCCCGCCAAACTCGGCAGCGGGTAGCGAGCGGTAGATGCGGTAGCCCTTCTCTGCGCCGGAGGCATCGGTCCAGGTCACGTCTACGTGGGTCTCGGCGTCGTTGTACGTGGCGGCCACGTTGCTGGGGGGCGTGAGGCTGCGAAAGCCCTGCGCACAGATCTCTGCCGACTCTTCGAGGCCAGCCGTGACCCCTTGTGCGACCATCACTTCCTGTACGCCGTCAACAACGCGCGCCTTGTAGTTGGCCGTGCTCTCGAATTCCTGAGGCGCCTGAGCCTCGGCCAAGTACAGCGCCACGGCCCGTTGCGCGGCCACCAGATCGCCCTGTCGCATCATGGCGGCGGTGGCGGTGGAGACCGTCATGGCGGTGACACAGTAGTTGTACGCCTGGTCGCTGGCCCCAGCTTTGTCGGTGTAGGCAAACACGTCGGCAGCGGTGGTGGCCAGGAAGCCGCCGTCGCGGTAGACGTTGAACAGCATCACCGTGGTGGAGGTGCTGGCCCAGGCGAGGTCGGTCTGGTCCTCGAAGTCGCCCTCGGTGGCTGTGAGGTCGGTGGCAGGCAGGACGAACGCCTTGCGGCCCGGTGTGGTGGTGCAAGCTTGGCCCGAGACGCTGTCACCGCCGTCGCTGGGGCTGCTCACCGCCTCGATGCAATACGTGTGGTCTACGCCTTCGACGGCGTCGGTGTCGCTGTGGCTGCGCGCGCCGCCGGCGAGCTGCGTGATGAGGCCGCCCGCACGGTACACGTTGAAGCCCGTGACGGCGTCGGGGCCGTCGTACGTCCACGTCACGTCGATACGGTCGTCGAACGTTTCATAGGTAGCGGCGACGGCCGTGGGCGCTTGTAGATTGCCCGCACGACCAATGTCGCACACGTCGTCGGGGATGAGCGAACTTTCGTTGCCGACCGACACAGCCGCCACGCAGTAGGTGTAGTCCGTGCCATTGGCCGCGCTGTTGTCGGTGTAGGTGTCGATGTCAGCGCCCAAAGTGGCCAGTAGTGTGGCGTCGCGGTAGACCACGTACGCTTCTTCGGTATCGCTCTGGTCGGCCCACGTGATGACGACGCGGTCCGAGTAAATCCCATCGGTGGCGGATACGCTGGCCGGCGGCGTGACAAGCGCCCGAGTACCTGTGGTGCATATCTCGTCTGTATCGTCATTGCCGTTGTAGGCCAGGACGCAATAGATGTATTCGAAACCTGGCTCAGCAGACGCGTCAAGATAGGTCGTCGTATTCGCTGGCAACCAGATCTCAACCTCGTCTTGAAGACGTTCTATGAAATACCCTTCCTCGATACCTGAGTTGTCGGTCCAAGCCAGGAAGACACCATCCTCGCGCGTGGCGTCCGTGGCGGTGAGGCTCGTCGGATCACGGAAGGTACGCGTGCCCGTATCGCAGAGGCTAGCCAGGCTCCCGCCGCTGGTGTTCACGGCCTCCACGCAGTAGGTGTACGTGGTGCCGATGGCGGCGGTGGCGTCGATGTAGCTCGTCTGCCCCGCCGCCGCGATCCCGATGAGAGTGCCGTCGCGGCTGATGTTGAAGCGCGCGATGCCGTCGGTGCTGCTCACCTCCCAGTACAGCTCCACGCGATCCTCGAAGATGCTGTCGGTGGCGGTGACTTGGTCGATGGGCGATGACGCGGGCGAGGCCCACACGGGCGTGCTGGCGAAGAGCATCATCGTGGCGATGACGAGGGCGAGCGTCGTACGAAGGGCTGAGAATGGCGTGCTGACGTAGCGCATGACAAAGGGAGATTCGGTTGACGTAAAGCGGGGGAGGCTTACTGCTGCTGTATGCCGGGCGAGGGTGCGGACGCACCGGGCTCTGATGGAAGCCGGTGGTGTTCATCCCGTGGGAGGCCCATGATGGCGCGCAAGGATTCCACCTCCTGCCGTACTGTCTCGCTCGGCGCTGCTTTAGCGGGCGTTGCGGGGCGTTTGGCCGTGGGAGAATCGGGGCGTTTCATGGGTCGTCCGGTTCACAGCGGATGGGGTTGTCTGTGCGCCCCTAGACTACCGCCAGGCCACCGCCGGAAACCTGCCATTCCTCGCCGGAATGCGGACATGTGCGTTTTTGGGCCAAAATCGGCGTTTTCACTGGCCCTCTTTGCCCCACCGCGTACCATCGCCGTTTTTCGGCGCTCCCGATGACCGATTACCGTCGGTCACCAAAGCGTGTGTGTTCGCCTTCGCCTGTTTCCACCTCACCCTGTCCCTCTCCTCCTTAGGAGAGGGGACGCAGGCTGGCAGGCTGTCGCTTATTCTACATGCCTCGCGTCAGCCTGAAATCACGCCCCTGTACAGCGAGCAGAGCAAGTCAGTTGACCTGCAGGAATACCGACAACGGGCTCCCTCTCCTAAGGAGGAGAGGGCTGGGGTGAGGTAGATCAGCTACAGCGCCAACCCTTGGTTCGCCCTCACCCTGGCCCTCTCCCAGCTCCCGGGAGAGGGGATGCAGGCTGGTAGGCTGACGCTTATTTCATATGCGTTGCATCAGCC
>JBCCMF010000410.1:0-3745 GCA_039026435.1 Bacteroidota bacterium | reverse complement strand
GATGTGCAGGGCATCGTCGTGTTTCCCATCGAAGGCACCCTGCGCGAGCTCCCGAACGAGCCGCTCGACGCCACCTTCACGTCGCGCAATCTAGACACAGGGCAGGAGCGCGTGTGGCGGGACTCGGTCCGCGTGACCGAGGAGGGCGCTGTGCACACGTTCTGGTCGCCCTTCACCGTGGGCTACGGCGAGCGCTACACGCTCGAGATCACCCAGCCCGACGGTGAGAGCAGCACCGTGGACCTGCTCGTGCCTCCCTTCGCTGAGCTAGAGCGCCAGCCCGAGCGGCTGCTCTCGCCCACGGGGCAGGACGTCCGCGTGACCGCCCCCGTTGAGCGGCTGAACCGCGTCCAGGTCGAATACACCATCTGGGCCAAGCAACCCTTCGAGGCATCACGTTTCCCCGTGCTCAGCCCAGATCGGCCACCCGATCCCAACGTCCCTCCCGCCGAGGAAGAGGAACCCATCTGTGAGGACACAGGCGATGATCCGGATGGCCCCAACGGCCCTGGCGATGCGCCCGGCGACTTGCCCGACTGCGATGTGCTCACCGTGCAGAAGGCGTTCGTCATCTTTAACTACACACCCGAGGCTACACTCGATGGCTCAGGCTGGACGATCCCCATCAACTTCGCCTCCGACTTCTCCGAAATTGGCAGGCTGCTGCGGCGGCGTGGGCCGGTGGACGTACAGTTCGGCACTCAGCTGGAGGGCATACGCCTCTCGCTAATCGCGGCTAACGAAGAGTGGGATGACCCCACGGGCAATTTCGACGCCGAGGTCTTGATACAGCCCGGCCAGCTCTCGAATGTGGAGCGCGGCTTCGGCTTCGTAGGCGCGGGCTACAAGCTCGAAGAGACCTGGGTGCCCACAGAAGAGCTGCTCCAGCGCCTGGGCGTCCGCACCTTCACTGGCATCGATGAGACCGACTGAGCCCTGGCTTAACGCGTCCCGCTCCTTCCCTCCTGCATTCTACGTACTGCTCGTGCTCCTACGCTCCCTCGCCTGCGTCCTCCTCCTGCTCGGCTTCCTTGCGCTCCCGGGCGAAGCACTTGGTCAGTCGGCCACGGTACGCGGCTTCATCACCGATGACGACACCGGCGAGCCGATGGAACTGGTCGCTGTCACCCTGCGCGACGGTGCGGGAGAAACCCGGGGTGCCGTCACTACGGGCGAAGGGTTCTACATCATCACCGGCGTCCCCACCGGGCGCTACGCGATGCGCGCCTCGTTCCTGGGCTACGCCTCGTACACAGACACGCTCGATGTGACGGCCGGGCAAGTCTATGAAGTCAATGTGGTCTTGAGTACCGAAGGGGGCGAGCTCGAAGAGGTGCTCGTTGAGTCTGAGCGCTCCACGGGCTCGGCGCGCATCACCGCTGGGCAACAAATCATTCGTCCCGCCGACATCGAGCGCATCCCCACCCTTGACGCCGCTGGCGACCTCGCCACGCTGCTCACATCCCTGCCAGGCATCGTTTCTACAGGCGACCGAGGCGGGCAGTTCTTCGTGCGCGGCGGCGAGCCCACGCACAACCTCGTCCAGATCGACGGGATGATGCTCTATCAGCCGTTCCACATCTTGGGCTTCTACTCCACGTTTCCTGCGGACATCATCAACCAGACGAACGTGTACGCAGGCGGCTTCGGCAGCGGCTTCGGCGAGCGCATCTCGTCCGTCATCGACGTCACCACGCGCAGCGGCAATAACCGTCGGTTCACGGGATCGGGGTCGATTTCGCCGTTCATCGCTGGCCTGCAGATTGAAGGCCCCATCATTCCCGGGCAAGCGAGCTTGCTCGTCTCGGTGCGCGAATCGCTGGTGGAAGACGTCGCCGCCCCCATTATCAACGACGATCTGCCCTACGTCTTCGGCGATGCGTTCGGTAAACTCAGCTTCACGCCCTCCTCTAACCAGCGCCTCTCGTTCACGGCGTTGCGCACTCACGACCGCGGCTCGCTGCTCGAGGACGTAGGCAGCGCCGTGGAGCCCGAGGAGTTGCGCTGGCGTAACGAAGCCATCGGCGGGCGCTACCTGATCTTGCCGCGGGAATATCCCGTCTCCTTCCGCGCCAACGCTGCCTACTCCCGGCTCACGTCCTCCATCGGCCCCCCTGAGCAGCCAAGCCGCGTCACCGAGATTCAGAACTTCAATGCACAGATCGACATCACCTTCTTCGGTCCTGCCGGGGCCTGGAATGCTGGAACGTCGATTCGGCTGATCGAGCTTGAGAGCAACCTGGGCGGCACGTTCCAGAACCTGGAGAACCGAAGCGAGGAGCCCTTTCATTGGGGCATGTACCTGGAGCCCGAGTTTGAGATGGGCGACCTCAAGATACGGCCCGGCATTCGCGCCCAGATCTTCGACGTTCAGTTTGAACCGTTTTGGGAGCCGCGCCTGCGGCTGGTATGGACGCGCCCGAAGTCGGAGTGGAGCGCCGCAGCCGGGATGTACCAGCAGGCCATCATTGGGCTCTACGACCGCCGCGATGCCGCCAGCGTGTTCACGGCCTACTCCAGCGCCATACGGCCCACTGACCGCTTGGACGATATCAGTGAAGGCCGTGTGCAGCGGGCATGGCATGGCTTGGTCGGCTACCGCGCCAACCCAACGTCATGGCTAGAGGTCTCGGCGGAGGGCTATGCGAAACTCATCAACAACCTGTTCATCAGCGAGTGGACGGCCTACCCGCGTTTTACGACTAACTTGCAGCCTGCCGAAGGGCGCTCGTTTGGCTTTGACCTGCGCGCCGAGGTGCGCCGCCCGGGCTACTACCTCTCGGCCACCTACGGCTACTCCAACACCGAGTATCAAGCCAAGCAGGCCGAGCTGCAGCTGTGGTACGGTACGGAGACACTCGCCTTTCGCCCACCTCACGACCGGCGCCACCAGGTGAACTTATTGGCGTCCACCACGCTCGCCGGCATCGACCTGAGCGCGCGGTGGGAGTTTGGCTCGGGGCTGCCGTTCAGCCGCGTGGTGGGCTTTGACGGCTTCGCCGTGATCGACGACATCGTAGACCCCTTCAGCCTACCCACCGAGCGGCGCGTGATCTACGAGCGGCCGTTCTCTGGGCTGTTGCCTGCGTACCACCGCCTGGACCTCTCGGGCAACTACACCATCGAGATGCCCGGCGCGGCCCTCACCGTCAGCGGAAGCCTCATCAACGTCTACAACCGGGCCAATCTGTTCTACCTCGATGTGTTCACGCTCCGCCGCGTTGACCAGCTGCCGTTCGTGCCGTCGCTGGGCGTGAAGATCACCGTATGATCACCCCGTAGCGCCCACGGAATCGGCTTCGGGCTTGGGACGCCAGAGGATGGCGTAGATGATTTCGAGGTAGCCGCCCAGGATGATGAGCGGGGCGATGTATAGTGACACCAAGCTCTCCACCTGATTGTCGAGGCGCATGATGACGTAGCCGAACGTCACCAGCACGACGCCGAGCAGCAGCAGCAGGTAGTTCTTGCGCTCGAACACCATGCGCCCGGCGGCGGCGCGGCGGGCCGACCGTGCACGGCGCGGTGTGCTGGCCTCCGTCTTCGGCGTCGCTGCTTTGTTGGCACGTGCGGCGCGGCGCTTCTTCTTGGAGGGCATGACGTTGGTCGTTTCAGGCTCTGTGGATGATGCGCTTGCGAACGGGGTCTGCTCATCTGCTGTTCCGCACACGGTACGGCCTCTGCGATGCAACTTTTATACGATGCACGGAATCAGTCCCGCCTGGACAGGAATGATTCCGTGCAT
>JBCCMF010000409.1:0-3760 GCA_039026435.1 Bacteroidota bacterium | reverse complement strand
CGTGAGCACCTGACCCGATCAAGGTCCACACGCCCTAGGCGTATAGCCCCAGCGAGACGTGTTTGCTGACGGGCGTCTATGGTTTGGGGACAGGGCGCGTTGACCGTGCTCATCTCATCAAGATCACGGTGCGGCTCCTCGCGATCGTGTCCGTGGTCACCTGGTAGATATACGTCCCGTTGGGCACCTGTCCTCCCCGCGCATCCCGCCCATCCCAGACCACGCGGTACGTCCCTGGCGGCTGGATGCCATCGGCCAGCACCCGGACTTCTTGCCCGAGCAGGTTGTAGACCGTCAACCGAATGGGCTGGGTGGCCTCGGTCACGTGATAGTGGATGACAGCTTCCTGGTCGAATGGATTGGGGTAGCTCTGCTCTAGGTGCAACGCGGCCTCGTCCGGAACGCCCTCTTGGGTGCTCACAAGCGTGGGGAAGCCGCAGTACGCGTAGGCCGCGCCCGTAGCAGTATTGCTGCCTTCGGCGCCGACCAGCGCGCACTCGTCGGAGATCGCTACGGCCGTCCCGAACCGATCAATAGCGGCTCCATCGCTAGCGGCTAGCTTCGTTAGTTGCGTCCATGTGCTCCCTTGCCGGTTGAACACGTAGGCCGCGCCCGTGTCAGGAGCAAGGCCTTCCGCGTTTGACGCACCGACGACGGCAAAGTCGCCATCGATGGACACGGCAGTGCCAAAGAAATCACTTGGCACGCCATCATCGGCGGCGAGTTTGTCCTGCAGAACCCAGTCGTCTACGTCTCGCTTGAAGACATAGGCAGCCCCTGTGAGCGCATCGCCTCCATCGGCCAGAGGTGACCCGATGAGGGCGTAGTCCCCAGACAGAGCGACCGCATTGCCAAACGATGCACCGGCACCGCCATCGCTCACGGTGAGCTTGGCCTGCTCCGTCCATAGGTCATCGGTGCGCGTGAAGACATACGCGCTGCCGGAGCCCGCCGCGTTGTCATCGTCACGCCAGGCGCCCACGATGGCGTACGCCCCGGAGATCGATACAGAGATACCGAACTCATCGTTGGCCGCCTCATCGCTCGCCACAAGCTTCGCCTGTTCGACCCAGATGTCTCCATTGCGCACGAAGATGTAGGCGGCCCCTGAGTCAAATCCGATCCCATCGTGCTTGGGTGCGCCCATGATAGCGTAATCCCCGGAGATGGAAACGGATGTGCCGGAGTCGTCTTGGCCGTCCACGTCGCTGGGGCCCACTCGGTCTTGCTCGGACCAGCTATCGCCCTCGCGCTCGAACAGATAAGACGCCCCACCATTGGTTGCGGTCGTGTGATCGAAGAGCGGAGCGCCCACGATCGCGTACGTGTCGGTGGTGGCTACCGAAGTGCCATAGCCCTCTGCCTCTACCCCATCGGCTGGAATAAGCATGCCCTGTTCTACCCAGTCATCGCCGACACGGCGATAGCTGTACGCCGTGTTTGTTTTGAACAGACTCACGCCCACTACTGCATGGTCGCCAGCCAGGGACACAGCCTGGCCGAACAGGATACCCTCACTTCCGACGAACTTGGTTTCTGTTATCTGTGCCGTGGCCGTGGCCCCCCAAAGCAGGCTTGCCAGAAGGAGGGTTAAGAGTCGGGCGTTCATGGATGCACCTCTAGTGTGATGGTCGACAGCAGGTAGAGCGCTGTCAGGGAGCGGGAGGGCACTGGCGGGCGCCTTCGGTACTCCCGTGACTGAGCGTCGCGTACTAGGAGATGGGTATTCCCACCGTACATAGGCTCACCGAGGATGGCAGCAGCCCCGCACCTCTTGAGCGGGAACTACCGCGCAGCCGAATGAACAGCGGGCACCGACCGCATGCGTCCGCTACCAGATCCCCATCGCGTTCCCCAGAACCGCCACCACGGTTGTTGGGCAGCCTCCTCTGATACCAGAACCGGCTGCAACCTTTCGACCTTGCCCTGCTGAACTTGATTCAGCATCTCAGCGATGTAGCGGATCATCGCGATCGTCAGTGATCCTGAACGCGCAGCTTCACGCAGTAAATGAGTTCAGGATGACACGATCGCAACTATTCAAGCGGACTTGGTAAGCCAATGGTCCGTGCAGTTTGGGGAGGGCCTGGCTCAGCAACACAGCCTACACCACGCGTTTTCAGCTGCGCCAGGGCTACTCCGGGCTTTTCTCCAACGGGGCTCGTGGGCTCAGTTGGAAGAAACTCGGCGCCCTTTCTCGGCCTGAACCGCCTGTGCCTCCTGCCGAAGCCACAGCCAGGCACAAACGCCCGTGAGGCAGCCTTGAGGGCTGGGTGGGGCGCACGCCGACTCGACCCCAGAGCCATGTATCTGGGCTTGGTTCGGAAAACTGCACGGGGTATTGGAAGACAAAGCCTTCGCAATCGACCACCTCCACGGCGTCATCAGCTTCGCTGGTACTCAGAAACGTCTCGAATGCTGCGCCGAACGCCTCTTGCTTCGCCTCGGTATCAGGATGGTGAAAGAGGCATACGTCGCTGTCGCCCCAGCATGGGTGTGGACACGGCTCGTTTCGAGGGTCCCAGTCAGGGCGCTGGTAGGTGTGCTGGCACGTACACATCGGTGGATCGGGCAAGGTCGAAGAAGCAACTGGCGTAAACATAGCGCCGCTACGCAGAGAAGAGCACCGCTTGATCTTGTCATCCTGAGCGTAGGCCAGAGGCCGAAGTCGAAGGATCTCCGTCGATCTCAACGCTGAGGACACGGCTTGGAAGCTGATCCGCAGATCCCCCGCCTGCGCGGGGGCAGGCTCTTCGGCTCGCGAGGCTCGCTCAGGATGACATCCGGGAGAGATCGAGGCTAGCGGCGGCTCTTCCTCCATAATCCACGCGCGGGGTGCGTCCCGGGGCGGCGGCGGGGTGTAGGATCGGCGCACCTCCTCTCCGCACGTCTCCCACGCCCCTCCACGGGGGCTCCTCCGCATGGAACGGATCGCCGACCTCCTCCTCCGCACCCCCCGCGCCATCGTGGCGGCGCTTGTCGTGGCGCTGCTCGCCTGCGGCGGCGTCCTCCTGCGCACGGGCATCGTCTTCGACTACAACCTCGAAAACTTCCTCCCGCGCGACGATGCCTCCATCGGGCTCTACCGCGCCTTTGTAGAGGAGTACGAGGAGGACGACGCGGTCATCGTGATCGGCTTTGCCGTGGAGGATGCGTTCGAGGAAACAACGCTGCGCGACATCGAGGCGATGACGGCGGCGCTCGACACCATCGCGGGCGTGCAGGAGGTCACGAGCGTCGCCAACGTGCAGGGGCTGCGCGGGACGGCGGGCGGCATCGAGATCCGCGAACTCGTCGGCGACGACCTCGGCAGCGCGGACAGCCTCGCCGCCTACCGGGCGCGCGTGCTCGCGGACAGCCTCGCGGCCGGGTACGTCGTCAACCGCGCCGCCAGCGCCGCGACGCTGCTCATCCGGTTAGAGAGCGACGCCAACGACTACACCGGGCGCAAGGTCGTCCTCGACCAGAGCCGTGAGGTGCTGGCGAGCTTCCCCGAGTACGACTTCCGCTATACCGGCTTCCCGTTCCTGCGCAACAACTACGTTGACAAGCTGCAGGTCGAGACGATCAAGTACGTCATCATCTCGTCGCTCATCAACGTGCTCATCCTGCTGTGGATGTTCCGCACGCCGACAGGGGTGCTGCTGCCGATGGCGATCGTCTACCTCGGCATCCTGGCCACGGTGGCTGTGATGATGATGGCAGGCGAGGGCATTGACGTGCTCGGGAGTACCATCTTCGCGCTCATCCTGGTGGTCGG
>JBCCMF010000408.1:0-3764 GCA_039026435.1 Bacteroidota bacterium | reverse complement strand
ATTAGACGATGTTATGCACTATGAACTTTCAGAACTGGCTCTACAGGCCCAGCTGCTCGTCTCTTCGCCGCTTCCTGCTTGCCATCGCTCTGGCATGGCCACTCTCCGGCTTCGCCCAGCCCGCCCCGTCGCTAAACGACCGCATTGAGGGGCTGCTCATCGGCGCGTTCATCGGCGATGCAGCGGGGGGCCCGGTCGAGTTTCAGGCGCCCCAGCGGGGGCCGTGGACGGCTACCGACACGGTGCTCACGCCCGAGGGCATCGCCGAACTGGCCGACGCGTTTCACCTGCATGCCTATCCGATGGGGGCCGGATCGTACGCGCACTGGACCGACTACGGCCCGCCCGGCACCGTCACCGATGACTCGCGCTTCAAGCTGCTGTTCATCAACAGCCTCCGCGACGCCGGGCGCGCCGACCGCGACGCCTTCGCCCGCGAGATCCTGCGTTTCCACGCCGACACTACCAGCCGCTACCCGCAATTGCGCCAGGACTGGCTGGATGAGTTCGCCTACGCCGCGCGCTGGGTCCTGGGCGAGCGCGACGAGACCATCGCCCTCCCGCCCGAGCGGCAGTGGGGCGGCATCGCCACGATGGCCGGGCAGATGCCGTTCCTGCCCATCGCCGCCCTCCACCCCGGCGATCCCGACGCCGCCTACCGCACCGTGTGGGACATCGACTTTATGGACAACGGCATCGGGCGCGACATCAACGCGGGGCTCGTGGCTGGCCTCGCGGCGGCCCTCGCCGACGGCGCCACCTGGACCGACGTAGACGCCGCCATGCGCACCACCGATCCGTACGGCTTCACGCAGATCGAGTGGGTGCCGCGCCGCAGCAGCCGATGGCTCGACGTGGCCCAAAACGCCGTCCGCGAAGCCGAGGGGCGGCCCAAACGGCTGTTTGACATCCTCGTGCGCGACCTCCAGGCCACCACCTGGTGGGACGCGTGGATTCCCACCGCCGTGACGTTCGCCTGCGCCGAGATGACGGGCTACGACCCGCTGGCCACGCTGCAGCTCATCCTCGAATTCGGCTACGACACCGACTCGTACATGCAGGTGGCCGGGGCGCTCTTCGGCGCGCTCCACGGCCCCGCCATCTTCCCCGAAGCCATGCGCCAGACCGTCATCGACCGCCTGGAGGCCGACTACGACGTGCGCTTCGACGACCTCGTCACGCTCCTCCACAACCACGCCGCCCCCTGACCCTCGCCACATGACTGACCCGCTCTACGCCCTCCGCTACCCCATCGGCACCTTCACCCCACCCGACGTCATCACGCCCGAGCAGATCGCCGCGTGGATCGACGACATCGCTGCTCTTCCGGCGGAGATGCGCGCCGCGGTTGAGCCCCTCTCGGAAGACCAGCTCGACACGCCGTATCGGCCGGGCGGCTGGAGCGTCCGCCAAGTCGTGCACCACGTCCCTGATAGCCACCTCAACGCGATGGTGCGGTTCAAGTGGACGCTCACCGAAGACCACCCGACCATCAAGCCGTACGACGAAAACGGGTGGGCGGGCCTCATCGATTACCGTGCGCCTATCCACTTCAGCCTCGACTTCTTCGAGACGCTGCACGCCCGGTGGGTCAACCTGCTGCGCCAACTCACACCGGAGCAGCTGCTGCGCGGCTTCGACCATCCCGAATCGGGCTACAACCGCCTCGACGGCGTCATCGGCATGTACCGCTGGCACGGACGGCATCACCTCGCCCAGATCACCAGCTTGATTGAGCGCGAAGGCTGGGGGTGATTGAGGCTCGGGCGCGCTTTGCGCTGTTCGGGGCTCGGGGTTTGGCAACGCCTGGGTTGTCCGTGCGGTAATGCCTTGTGAATCAGGGCAACTACCTTCCGCATGTCCAGCGCATCCCGTACTTTGGCGCTTGTTGTTCAGCCCATCACCCTCTACCGATATGCTCCGCTCGCTCGGCCTTATCCTGGCCCTCCTCCTCTTCACGATCACGTTGGCCGAGGCCCAAAGCACGCGCCTGGTGCGCCAGCCCTCGCTCAGCACCACGCACGTCGTGTTCACCTACGGCAGCGACCTGTGGATTGCCGACCGCGACGGCAGCAACGTGCGGCGCCTGACGAGCACGACGGCCGTGGAGTCGAACCCACATTTCTCCGCCGATGGTCAGCAGATCGCCTTCACCTCCAACCGCTCGGGCGTCGCGGCGGTCTACGTGGTGGGTATCGACGGGGGCGAGCCGACGCGGCTGACGTGGTATCCGTCGGCCTCGCTGGCACGGGGCTGGACGCCGGCTGGCGACGTGCTCTATGCCTCGGCACGCGGCACCGCGCCGTCCAACTACCATCGCCTGTGGACCGTCTCGCCCGACGGCGGCCCCTCGACGCTGCTCCCGGCGCCGTGGGCCAACGACGGCAGCTACGCCCCCTCGGGCGACCAGATCGTGATTGACCGGATGCGGCGCTGGGACACGGAGTGGCGCGCGTATCGCGGCGGCCAAAACACGCCGCTCGTCGTCATGGACCTGGAGACGCTGGAGGAAACATGGCTGCCCAACGCCGACCGCACCACCGACGTCGCGCCCGTCTGGGTGGGCGACACCATCTTCTTCCTCTCGGATCGCGGCGGCGTGATGAACATCTGGTCGTACAGCCCCGCTACCGCTGAGCTGCAACAGCGCACCACCTACCGTGGTAGCGACGTCAAGACGCTGACGGCCGGCCCCGGCGGCCTCGCCTTCGAGCACGACGGCTACCTGCACGCCTTCGACCCCGCCACCAACCGCGCCACCCGCATCGACGTCACCGTGCGCGGCGACTTCCCGTGGGCCGCCACGCGCTGGGAGAACGTGACGAGCCGCGCCCGCGCCGCCGCCATCTCGCCCACGGGCAAGCGCGCCGTCATGGAAGCGCGCGGCGAGATCTTCACCATCCCCGCCGAGAATGGCGACGCCCGCAACCTCACCAAAAGCGCAGGCACCGCCGACCGCAACCCGATCTGGTCGCCCGATGGCAAGCACGTGGCGTGGTTCTCCGACGCTGGCGGCGAGGGCTATGGGCTGCACATCGCCGAGCAAGACGGCCTGACGCCGCCGCGCCGCATCGACATCGGCGAGTCGAAGCTGGGCTGGGAGCCCGTGTGGTCGCCCGATGGCGAGCACATCGCGTTTGTAGACGACGACGTGCGCGTGCGCGTGCTCAATGTGGAGGAAGGCCGCGTGCGCACGGTGGACTCGGGCGGCACGAACCTGGCGCGCGGGCGCATGGGGCTGGCATGGTCGCACGACTCGAAGTGGCTCGCCTACAGCCGCACGGCCGCGAACAACTTCCGCCGCATCACCGTGTGGTCGGCCGAGGAGGAGCGGACGTACGAGATGACCGACCCGATGGCCGACGCGTTTGCGCCCTCGTGGGACCGCGATGAGAAGCACCTCTACTTCCTCGCCAGCACCGATGTGGCCCTTGGCTCCGGCTGGGCCAACACCAGCGCCATGCAAGCCGACCCCGAATACGCCGCCTATGTGATCCTCTTGCAAGACGACCTCGACTCCCCCTTCCTCCCCGAGAGCGATGAGGAGCCCGTTGAGGAAGAAGCGGACGAGGAAGAGGGTGAAGACGAGGAGGCCTCCGAGGAAGAAAGCGCAGAGGATGCCGAGGAGGAGGAAGCTGAAGCGGACGAAGGCATGCGCATCGACTGGGACGGCATTGCCAACCGCACACTGGCGCTGCCGATGGGTACGGGCAACTACCGCTACACCGAGAGTGGCCCGGCAGGCAGCGTCTTCATCGGCGACT
>JBCCMF010000407.1:0-3774 GCA_039026435.1 Bacteroidota bacterium | reverse complement strand
CGGCAGTATGAGATCATCTCGCTCATCGTCCTGCGCAACGTGTTCAAGGACATTGCCAACCTGGAAGATCTGGACGGCATCGCCGATGTGACGAGCCTGGCGCAACTCTTCGACGAGTACAGCGCGTTGATCGATGTGCTGGTCGACATGGGCGGCGGGCTGCTGATGTTTGTGTTGGTGGCGGTGTTCTACCACATCCGTCAGCGCCAGTCGAAGCTCGTCGCTGCCTTCCGGCGCACCATCGACCGCGACCGGCAAGCGCTGTATATCGACCGCAAGAAGGTGGTGGCATTGGGCCTCACCGTGTTGCTCTTCGCGCTGGCCACCTACAACCTGGGGCAATGGAGCCTGGATGCGTACCGCGTGGCGTTCGAGGGCACAGAGGCCACGGTAGACATCAAGACGATCTTCTACCTCGACCTCTTCACGGTGATGATCTTCAGCGATGTGCTGATCCTGCTCTTCTCGATGATGCGCATCGAGGATTACAAGCTGGTCTTCCGAAACGCGGGCTTCATCGTCTCCACGATCCTGCTGCGGCTCTCGCTGAGCATCCAGAAACCGTACGATGTAGAGCTGGGACTGCTGGCGATGGCCTTCGGCGTGCTGGTGCTGCTCGTCTACGGCTACTTCCGCCGCATCGATGCCGACCAGCAACAGACGAGTCCCTTGGTACCATGACACCCCTTATCCGCACAGCCCCCACCAAGTAATATCGCACGCCCCGGTGCTGTCAAGGGATACCACTTCAACCCCCGCTGCCACATGACGTTCGAACACCTCCGTCACGTAGACCTCTTTGCCGAACTCAGCGAAGACGACCTCGCGAACGAAATTTGCGGCACGCTCCATCACCTGCAAGCAGGCGAGGCGCTCTTCACCGAGGGCAAGGCGGCCACGCACTTTTACGTGGTACTCAGTGGCGTCATCCGCGTCACACGCACCGTGCAGGGCGCCGAAATCCCGCTGATCGACTACGGCGCGGGGATGTCGGCTGGTGAGGTACCCCTGCTGATGGGCACTCGAAACGTGGCGCGCGGCTTTGCCCTAACCGATGCCACCGTGTTTCTCATCAGCGCCGACAAGTTCTGGGCGATGATGGGCGCATGCCCTACCGTGCGGGAGAAGGTGCTGGCGCATGCAGCTGAGCGAATGCATCACCTCCAGACGCTGTCGTTTCAACGCGAGAAGCTGGTGTCGCTAGGTACGATGTCGGCGGGGCTGGCGCACGAGCTCAACAATCCGGCGTCGGCGGCGCGGCGTTTTGCGCAGAACCTAAACGAGACGCTGCGCGAGTTCGACCTCCACGCGACCATGTTGCTCAAGGCGGCGATGTTCAAGGACTTGGCGAACGAGCCCGACGATCCGTTCGCTCGCCTCCACGAGGTCATTGATCTGGACCTGGAGTTGCGGCCCATCGAGCTGAGCGAGCGCGAGGACGACTTGGGCGACTGGCTGGAGGATCTGGGCATCCCCGATCCGTGGCGTGCCGCTTCCACCCTCGCGGCCGTCGGCTACACGCAGCCGTGGCTGGAGGAATTCGCCGAGCACGTCGTGCCGGAGCACGTGCCTAACTTCCTGCAGTGGATGGTGCGCGATGTGGAGATGCAGCAGCTCAGCCGCGATCTGGGCGAGAGCACCATGCGCATCTCGGACTTGGTGACGGCCATGAAGTCGTACACCTACATGGACCGCGGCGTCTCGCGACAGGAGGTGGACCTGCACGCGGGCCTCAAGAACACGCTCACGATCCTGAAGCATCGCCTGCGCAAGAAGGCCGTCGCCATCACCAAGACGCTCGACCCCGATCTTCCGCTGGTTCATGCGTTCGGCGGTGAGCTCAACCAGGTGTGGACGAACCTGCTCGACAACGCCATTGCCGCCGTCCCGCAGGAAGGCGGCGCGATCCAGATCCGCACGCGGCGGGACCCGCACTTTCCCGAGGTCATCGTCGAGATCGAAGACAACGGCACGGGTATCGCCTCCGATGTGCTGCCGCGTATCTTCGAGCCGTTCTTCACCACCAAGGGCGTCGGCGAAGGTACGGGGCTGGGGCTGGACGTGACGCACCGCATCGTGGTCAACCGCCACGGCGGCCGGATCAGCGTCACCTCAAAGCCTGGGCGCACCTGCTTCCAAGTCTGCCTGCCGATCTATCCCGCCGAAGGACGTCTCGCCACATGATCGAACACCTCTTCGCCCTCTCCCCCAGCATCCGCTACGTGGCGATCTACCGCGATGGCGAACTGACCTCGCAGCAGCGGACGACGGCTGAGAACGCGAGCAGTTCGGAGAGCGACCGCTACGAGGAGCTGCTCGTCAACCCGGCCCTGCTGACGCTGGCCACGCAGCGCGGCAACATCGACTGCGGCGGCTTGGACTACCTGCTCATCCGCTACGGCCACTTCTTCCAGTTCGTCGTGCCGCAGCCCTGGGGCCACGTCTCCGTCTGCATCGCCGCCAACGCCGACCCGATCAGCATCGGCCAGCAGATCCTTGGCCTGTTGGAAAACGCCTGACTACCGGCTGATTCAGCGCGTCCAGATGGCGTCTACGTGGGTGCCGAGTTGATCGTGCGCGGCGGTGTCGCGGATGGCGGCCTCCCAGAAGCCAACGACGAAGCTGTTGGGCGTGGTGAGGAGCGGCTGGGCGCCGTCAGCGCGGCCGAAGCCGAAGACGACCATGCCGTCGGGTGCGTCGAGGCCCGCTTCTGTGTTGCCGAGGTAGGAGAACGTGTCGGTGTGGTCGTCGGTGGCCTCCTGTGCGACGTACAGGACGCGGGCGTGGTCGTCGTGGCCGAAGTACGCCCATTGCCAGTCGTCGAACAGCTTGTCGCCCGCGTAGAAGTCGCGCGGCTCCGTACGCGGTCCGCCGCTGCTGGTGCCGATGTACTGCCGCTCGGGCTGGTAGACGCCGCCGGGCGTGCCTTCGTAGAGGAACCAGTACGGATGATCTGAGGCGATCTTCTCCACGTCGAGGCGGGCATGGTCGTCGTGGAAAGTCCAGGTCCACTGCCATGTGCCGCTTTTGGAGGTGGAGCGGATGCGGTTGCTCCCGATCACTTCGCTGACGCACTGGTCGTGCCCTGGGTGCCCGGCGCCGCCGTCATCCGATTGGTGGACGAGGTTGGGGATCCCACGAAACGCCGAGGCCGCCGCTGCCGGGTAGTCGCCCCACGGCTCGTCCCAGAAGCCGATCCAGTCGTGCCCCGCCACGTCGATCATGCGCGAGAGGCCGCCGCCCGCCTTGTCGTAGTAGTAGATGGCGTATGGCGTGTGGACTAGAAAGTGCGGTCGGCCTACGTACGTGCCCTCGGTGATGCGGACGCCCGGCTCGGGTTTGGTGCGGTACTTGACCTTCGCCATGATGCCCGGCCACTGCACTTCCATGCCGTGTACCATCTTGCCGTCGTAGAGCGGCGTGAAGCCGGTGGCGATCACATTCTCGCCGCGCTTCAGGAAGTCGGGGTTGTCCACGGTGACGTGGTGCTCGTCGTACTCGTAGCACAGGTCGTTTTTGTCCCACACCTTGGCGCCATTGATGAACACGCCCTCGGCGTAGCAGGGGCTCCAGCTGCGCCACCCGATCTGCATGGCCAGCGCCTCATCCGGGTCGCCGTGCAGCGAGATGTAGCCGTACAGGCTGTCTTCGCGCGTGGACCAGTTGCCCGGAAGGCGGTACGGGCGGGCCAGTTCGATGGCGTAGTCGCGCTCAGGCTGGCGCACCTCAACGGCGGGCGTCATGCGGATCAGCCCATCGGCGTGGATGACGCGG
>JBCCMF010000406.1:0-3824 GCA_039026435.1 Bacteroidota bacterium | reverse complement strand
CGAACCCGAAGCGGAACCCAGTTGGCGAATGTTTGCCGATTTTCTTTACTTCGGCAAAATCTACGAGTGAGCAAATCTACCTCAGAGTTCGCACACGTCCAGCCAACCGCAGAGAACGCAAACGCTACCATGAAGCGCTACAACAAAGAGCTGACCGCTGAAGAACTGGCAGCTTTGCCCGACAGCGAGATCGACTACTCCGACATTCCTGAACTCGACGATGCGTTCTGGACCAACGCCAGGGTCGTCATGCCGAAGGAGAAAACACGCATCACCATTCGGGTGGACCGCGACGTGGTTGACTATTTCCGAGGAGCCGAGCCGGGGTACCAGACGCGCATCAACGCCGTGCTTCGGTCGTTTGTGGACGCCCGACGTGGCAAAGAGGAACGCTGATCGCAGAAAGGGACCCCACGGCCTAAACTTCCGCTCATTGCATCCGATAACGATTGGAGGTAGCTGCACGCTGTAGCCGCCTTCATCGAAATCAGCAGTGAGGATCGCATGCGTACTCTTCTTCTCGGCGCTGGTCTGCTTATGATCAGCGCGTGTGTCTCCGTAGACCCCAATGCCTCCCCTGAAACGCTGTACGACGACGCGGTGGCAGCGTACGACGCCGAGCAGCCCGTCCGCGCCTACCGCCTGTTGCACGCCGCATCAGACGCCGGTTCGTTTGATGCCGACTTTGCGCTAGCTGAGTTCTTCGGCACGGGCAGGTTGCCTCATGCCTATCCAGCAGGCCATGGCGGAAAAATTGCTCCAGCAGATCGCATCATCGCTTTCAATACCTTCTGGGGTGGCTGGAAGCATAACGAGGAACGAGCTGCACAACATCAAGAAAGAGGGGGTGAGCGCGTTCGTGACCTCGCTGCATCAGGCGACCTCCATGCAATGACGGCGCTAGGTGTGTCCTTGCTCTATCCCTTTAGAGATCGATATGGAATCGACACCCCCCAAGACCTCGCACGAGGTCGGCAGTTACTTGAGCAGGCATCATTGGCAGGCCATGCCAACGCCTCGTTCAGGCTGTGGACAGTGGCAAGCATGCTTGACCTTGACGATAACGAACGTCTAGAGTACATCGCACGAGCGGAGGCTCAAGGCCACCCGCACGGATTCCACATGTATGCACTGACCCTACTCGGCGAAGACCCTTTGCAGGGCTTGGCGTACTTGGATCAGCATGCCGAGAATGGCCATGCCGAAGCCACTGAGATGCGGGACGAAACGCTACGCAGCATGCGTGCGATCGCAGACACGAATGACGAGGTCGCAGCGATCATCGCCGCCTGGGACGCTGGCACTCGGAGTTAGCCGCTGCCGCCCTCTTGCTCCTCATTGGCCGTCGCCGTACCCTTCCTGGCGGGTTTATTCGGTCGCGGAGGCAAGCGGATGCGTGGCGTTTGGAGCATAGGCACACTGGTAATCGCAGCACTCGTGTGCTCTGTGGCACAGGCGCAGGACCGCCCTGTGTTGGAGGACCTGCAGCCACTCACCGATCAGATCATCCTGCTGCACCTCAGCGAAGGCTACGTGGAGCACTTCGGGCTGGGCCAGGGCGACAACGATGATGTGCTCCACAAGACGAGCATCGGCACCAGCCGGATCGTGCAGCCCGGGCAGTACGCGCTCACAAGCCCGGATGACGCCAACTACGCCGCCGAGACGGAGCCGCTGAGCGTAGGGCGCAAGAGCAAGGCGTCGGACTTCACACGGCTGTGGCCGGGGCTGCCCGTCGTCATGGACCACTGGCTCTACCTCGACCTGCCCGAGCCGCTCGTGCCCGGCAAGACGTACACGCTCGACTACCGCTTCTCGGGGGCACGCCGCTCGGCACAGAACGGCGATACCACGTTCGTCTACCGCCCGAGCCAGACGCGCACCGAAGCGGTGCATGTCAACCAAGTCGGCTACGTGCCCACGGCGGGGATGAAGTACGCCTACGTCTCGCACTGGATGGGCGACGCGGGACCGCTGGACCTGAACAGCTACGCCAACACGCCGTGCCACGTCTTGGACGATGCGACGGGCGAGGCCGTGTTCTCGACCGCGCTCCAACTGCGCAAGGACTTGGAGACGGGCGGACCCGACACCGGGCAGAACAACGAGGGGCCATACGCCAACTACTTCGGCGCCGACGTGTGGGAGTGCGACTTCTCGGCCTTCCAGACATCCGGCACGTATCGGATTCACGTGGAGCGCATCGGCACGTCGTTCCCGTTTCGTATCGATGCCGATGTCTACCGGATCGCCTTCTACACGACCATGCGCGGGCTCTTCCACCAGCGCAGCGGCATCACCTACGGACCGCCGCACACCGACTTCGTGCGCGAGCGCGACTTCCACCCCGACGACGGCGACCGCGCGGTGCTCTCCACCTGGCGCTACATGGACGGCGGCAATGCGTTTTCCGAGCTACCTGATAACGCCACGGGCGAAGAGCGCGAGTTCTGGGGCGGATGGCACGACGCGGGCGACTGGGACCGGCATCGCGGGCACCTCGAAGTGGGCTCTGACCTGCTGACGATGTTCGAGTTTGCGCCGGACCACTTCACCGATGGCGAGCTCAACATCCCAGAGAGCGGCAACGGTATCCCCGACGTGCTCGACGAGGTGGTGTGGGGCGTGGACTTCATGCGGCGCATGCAGCGCGCCGATGGCGCCGTCCACGGGGGCCTCGAAACCGTCCGTCATCCCGAGAACGGCGTCTCCTCCGTCACCGACACCGACACGTGGTACGCCTACGCCGTCGATCCCGAGGCGTCGCTGCGCTACGCCGCCGTGGCCGGGCACCTCGCGTTCGTGCTGCGGATGATTGATCAGCACGACCTCGCCAATACGTATGCGACGACGGCCGCATCGGCCTACGACTGGGCGCTGGCGAACACGGCCCAGAATGAGCAAGCCCGCCTCCGCGATGACAGGCACTACGCGGCGGCAGCGCTCTTCAAACTCACAGGCGAGGCCCGCTACCAGACGCAGTTCAAGGCCGACAACATGATCACCACGCCTACACGCGGCCTGTGGGAGTTCCAGAGCCACGACCAGCAGTATGCCGCGTGGCTCTACGCCACCACCGATCAGCCGAACATCGACACGGCGCTCAGAGACCGCATCCGCAGCGCATCGATCAACTGGGCGCGCACGAACAATATCGACACCGCTCAGCGACGCAGCGGACGGACGGGCGCGCAGTGGTGGGAGCCGTCGTGGTTTGGCGGCGCCTCCACGCCCAAGTCGCTGCCGCTCATCGCCGCGCACTACCTCACGGGCGAGCAGCAATACCTCGACTGGCAGTACACCACTGCCGACTACTTCCTGGGCGGCAACGGCCTCAACATGACGTGGGTGACGGGCCTGGGGCACCGCTCGCCGCAGGAAATCCTGCACCTCGACTCGTGGTACTACCACTACCCCGAGGGGCGCGGGCCGATTCCTGGCATCGTGCCCTATGGGCCGCACCGCTGGGAGCCGTCGCGCGGCGAGGGCAACGGGCCGTGGCACGACCAGTGGGTGCTGCGCAATCACGTCTACCCGGCCGCCGACACGTGGCCCGTCCACGAGCTGTGGTTCGAGAACCGCTACAACCCGCCCGTGAACGAGTACACCGTCAACAAGACCATCGGCAAGGCGGCCGCGGCGTACGGCTACCTCACCAGCGACCAGCCCGGCCCGCCGACGGGCGTGGGCACCGTCGATGAAGCGCTTGCGCCGTCGTTTCGGCTGGAGGCGGCCTACCCGAACCCGTTCGACACCCGCACCACGCTCACCTTCGCGCTGGATACTCCATCGGACGTGACGCTAGAGGTGTTCGACGTGCTGGG
>JBCCMF010000405.1:0-3849 GCA_039026435.1 Bacteroidota bacterium | reverse complement strand
TGCGGATCAGATCACGCCCGCGTACATCTCGTCGATCACGTCGGCGTAGTGACCTTCGATGGAGCGGCGCTTGAGCTTCATGGTGGGCGTCATCATGCCGTTGTCCACGGTGAACGGCTCTTCGATGAGCGCGAAGTCGCGGATCTTCTCGTGGGATGCCGCCTGGCGCGAGTAGCGGCGGAACTCCTTCTTGTAGATGGCGCGGATGTCGTCGTGGGCGACCAGGTCTTTGATGCCGCTGTGGGGCACGTTGTTGTCCTTGGCGTACTGGCGCACGGCGTCGTGGCTAGGCACCACCAACGCCGTCAGGTACTCGCGTCCCTCGCCGATGACCGTGATCTGGTCGATAAACGGGAAGGTCTTGAACGTCTCCTCGATGGGGCCGGGGTAGATGTTCTTGCCGCCCTTCGACACCATCATGTGCTTGATGCGGTCGGTGATGCGGAGGTAGCCATCCTCGAAGCGGCCCACGTCGCCCGAGTGGTACCAGCCGTCGGCGTCGATGGCCTCGGCGGTGGCCTCGTCGTTGTTCCAGTAGCCCTTCATGATGTTAGGGCCCTTGGCTACGATCTCGCCCGCCTCCGAGGTGAGGTTGCTCGGGTAGGCCTCGCCCGTCTGCTCGGCGATGATGCTGCCGTCCGTCAGGCTCTGGATACCGATGGTGACCTCGGGGAGCACGTGACCCACGGTGCCGTAGCGCGGCGCGTCCATCGGGTTGAACGAGAGCACCGGCGAGGTCTCGGTGAGGCCGTAGCCTTCGATGATCTTGATGCCAGCCGCCAAGAAGAACTCGCCGATGGCTTTGGGCAGCGCGGCGCCGCCCGAGACGGCGTACTGCACGCGGCCGCCCAGCTTCTCGTGGAGCTTCGAGAACACCAGCTTGTGCGCAATCGCTTTTTTCTGCGACAGGAAGAAGCCCGCGCCGCCGTTCAGTTCGGCCTTGGCGTACTTCGAGCCCGTCGCCACCGACCAGTCGAAGATGCGCTTCTTCATCGGCGAGCCTTCCTCCACCGACTTGGCGATGACGTTGTACACGCGCTCGAACAGACGAGGCACCGAGACCATGACGGTCGGGCGTACCTCGGGCAGGTTCTTGCTCACCGCATCCACGCTCTCGGCGTACGAGATGGTGACGCCCGCCGCCAGCATGGCGATGTATCCGCCCACGCGCTCGAACGAGTGGCACAGCGGCAGAAAGGACAGGTGGTGGTCCGTCTCGAAGAGCGGCAGCCGCTCCAGCGACGACAGCACGTTGCGCGAGAAGTTTTGGTGCGTCAGCATGACGCCCTTGGGCGTGCCCGTGGTGCCGCTGGTGTAGATCAGCGCCGAGATGTCGTGGGGCTTCGTGGCCTCAGCCATGCCCATGATCTCGGCCTCGTGCTCGGCGAAGTACGCGGCGCCCTGGGCCAGCACGTCGTTCCACTGGAGCATGTGGTCCTCGCCCTCCTTGCGCAGCGCGCTCATGGCGACGACGGTCTTCAAATCGGGGCAGTCGTCGAACAGCTCGCGCGCCTTGCGCACCTGGTACGACGTGGAGGCCACGAACACCTTCGAGCCCGAATCCTTCACGATGTAGCTCGCCTGCGAGGTTGGCAGCGTGGTGTAGAGCGACACGTTGACGGCGCCTAGCAGCTGCGTGGCCAAGTCGGTGACGGCCCACTCCGGCCGGTTCTCCGAGATGATGCCCACGCGGTCGCCGTGGCGGATGCCCTGGCTGTGCAGGAAGCCCGCCATTGCCGTCACCTGCTGGTGCAGCTCGTCCCACGTGATGCCGATCCATTCCTTCGTCTTAACATTCTTGTACCGTAGAACGGTGCGGTTCTGGCCGCGGAAACGGTCAACGAGGCCCAGGTACAGCTGGGGCATCGTCTCGAACTGAACGAGCGAAGGCATGCGAGGCGAGGGATAAAATGGAACAGGAGGCGCTAATAACGCGCGCAGACAATCTACTATTAACGAGAAACCGCTTCCACGGGTCCATCCGATGTAGGCGCAACGTTACATCCAACGGGTAGGCCCGCCGCGTAACCTTTGCGTCACGCACGGCGTTTGGGTCTCGCCGTTTGCTCTACCGTCTACGCCCTCCGCCGATGCTCAGGCCCCTCCTCTGGCTACTCTGCGCGCCGCTGCTCGCTGGCTGCTCCATGAGCTACGTGGATCCCGCGCCGACCGAGGCCTCGGCGCTCACGCTGCTCCCCGACGGGTTCACGCTGGGCACCACGCTCTACGGCAGCGCAGACCTCGGCGCACTGGGCGAGGACGCACGCGCCGTGCTCGAAGCGGCGGCCGACAGCGGCATGAGCGGCTTCACCTACTACGTCGACTGGGCCGATCTGGAGCCTACACCGGGCCAATACGCACTGGACGAGTTCACGGAGACGCTCGCCACCTTGCAGGGGCTTGGGCTGCGGCCCTTCGTCAACATCACCGTGGGCGACATTGCCGAATACAACCTGCCGCCCGACCTCTCCGATGGCGCGGGTGGCCTTGGCGATGGGGTGGCGCTGGACGACCCTGTGCTCATCGAACGCTTCGGCCGCATCCTCGACCGCGTCGTGCCCATCGCGGTCGCGCACGGCGTCTTCTTTCTTGGCGTTGGAAACGAGATCAACGAGCGGCTAGACCACACCAGCCCTGATGAGCTCGGCGCGTACGCCACGTTCGTCGAGGCGGCACGCGAGCGGGTGCACCGCATCGCGCCGGATCTCGCGGTCGGTGTCGTCTTGACCACCGCCGCCATCCGCAACCGCACGCTCACCTTCCAGTCGATGAAGCAGGTGAGCGACATCATCCCCTTCAACTATGGCCCCATCCAGAGCGACTTCTTCGTCTTCGCTCTCGATGACATCGAGGCTGATTTTCAAGACGTCGTAGCAGGCTACGGTGCTGGCCCACTCCTGATCCAAGAACTGACCTGCCCGAGCGCGCGCACCATGAACGCATCCGAGGCGTGGCAACGCGGCTGCTTCGAGGAGCTGTTCGAGCTGATCGACGCCACGCCACGCGTCCGTTTTGCGTCGGTGTTCACGTTCCAAGACTTCGACGGCGCCACCTGCCAAGCGGTCCGCGACGCGCTGCTCGGAAGTGACCTGGACGATCTGCCTGCCGAAGTCGCTCAACGTCTAGCCGATTACCTCTGTGAGTTGGGCGTCATCCGGCCCGATGGCACGCCCAAGCCTGCATGGGCCGAGGTCGTCAAGGCGGCCGTAGCGACCCGCGAGTAGCTTTGCCTCTACTTCGAGCGTGCACCCCACGCACCACATTGCCCGAGCACGTTTAGTTGGCGATGGGTACCTTGTTTGCCCTCACAACGACGATGCTCAGACTATGGCCCTCGACCTCTCGACCCACCACGAACCCATCACGGACCTCGTCCCGCGCCCAGCACAGCCGGCGGCGTACGAGAACTTCCGCCTCTCCGACGCCCAGGTGGCGCACTACCAGCGGGAAGGCTACGTCTCGGGCGTCCGCGTCCTCACCGATGCGCAGATCGATGTGCTCCGGGCCGAGTTGGACACACTCCTCGACGCCAGCCACGACGGCAACGACCTCTGGCATGAGTACCACAGCAACGAGTCGGGCGACCCCAACAACGTGCTGTTTCATGCGCTCGGCGCGTGGCGGATCAAGCCCAGCTTCCACGACGCCCTCTGGAATCCGGCGCTCACCGTGCCCGCCAGCCAGCTGCTCGGCGGCCCCGTCCGCTTCTGGCACGACCAGCTGTTCTGCAAGCCTGCCAAGCACGGCGGCGTAGTGGCGTGGCACCAAGACTACTCGTACTGGACGCGCACCAAGCCCATGCGCCACCTCACGTGTTGGATCGGGCTAGACGATGCCACCAAGGACAAC
>JBCCMF010000404.1:0-3864 GCA_039026435.1 Bacteroidota bacterium | reverse complement strand
TTGTACGCCATCATCGTCTGCCCAATGGGGTCGGCATCGCCGAAGTAGCGCTGGGCGGCGCTCGCCGTGAGTACGATGACATCAGGCTGCATGAGCACCTGGCCGGGATCGCCACGGAGCAGCTCGAAGCTGAACACATCGAAGAAGTTGGAATCCGCGAAGAGGTAGTTCTCCTCCTGGAACGTCCGGTCCTCGTGCCGCAACAGCATCCGATGCTGACCTGAGAAGCGCACCACATGCTCGACCTCGGGGAACTCGTCCTTCAGCAGAGGCCCTGGCGCGGCCGAGCCCCACACGGCGAAGTCATCGGGCGCTGGCGTCTCGTCAAGGGCCGACCACGTGTGCTTCATCCGATAGATACGCTCGCCGTTCTCGTGGAAGCGGTCGAAGCTCAACTCATCGGCGATGTAGAGGCCGATCAGCAGGCAGCAGGCCAGACCCACGGCTAGGCCCAGCACGTTGATGGCGGCAAAGCCCGCCCGTTTGCGGAGGTTGCGCCAAGCGGTGGTGAGGTAGTTCTTCAGCATGGGTTTGGTCGGAGGTCTAAGGCGTGAGGAGGAGCGTTACTCGTAGCGTAGCGCGTCGGCCGGGTTGGCGTTGGCAGTGCGGAAGGCTTGGACGCTCACCGTCAGCAGCGCAATGCCGAGCGCCAGGCCGCCCGCCAGCAAGAACACGCTGGGGCCGAGCGTCATGCGGTAGGCGAAGCCGTCGAGCCACGAAGTGCTGGCCACCCAGACGACCGGCACCGCCACGCCGATGGCGACCAGCACCAGGCGCAAGAAGTCCTTGGAGAGCAGCACCAGCAGGCTCGGCACGGTGGCGCCGAGGACCTTGCGCACACCAATCTCTTTGGTGCGCTGCTGCGTGGTGTACGTGGCCAAACCAAAGAGCCCGAGGCAGGCGATGAAGATGGCCAGCACGGCGAAGGCGAGGAAGAGGCGTCCGAACTGCTGCTCGTCGCGGTAGAGCGCGTCGAAGCGGTCGTCGAGGAAGTTGTAGAGGAACGGGTAGTGCGGCACGAGTGCGTTCCACTCGGCTTCGAGGGCGTGCACGGTGCGCTGCACATCGTCGGTGGCGAGCGGTAGGGAGAGGAAGCGTTGTCCGAAGCCGTCGTTGACGCGGAGCGCCATCGGTTGGATCTGGCCGCGCAGCGACTGGTAGTTGAAGTCGCGAAAGACGCCCACGATGGTGCCCTCCGCGCCCCAATGCTGGAACGTGGTGCCCAGCGCATCTTGCGGATCGGCGTAGCCCAGGTCGCGCACCAGCGCTTCATTGACCAGCATGGCCTCCTCGGCGTCTGCTGTGCGGGCTTCGTCAAAGCCGCGGCCCGCCAGCATCTCCAAGCCGTACACGCCGAGGAAGTCGTGGTCCACGGCGTACGACACCACGATCTTATCGGTCTCCGACTGGTCGGCCTGCTGGAGTGTCGCAATCGCCGAGGTGTAGCGCGTGCTGGGCACCGCCGACGACCCCGCCGCGCCGCGCACACCGGGCACCTGCATCAGCGCCGCCTTGATCGAGGGCAGTTGCGCGATGACCTCGGCGTTGCGCCCGAAGTCGACGGTCAGCACCTGCTCGGCCTCGAAGCCGAGGTCTTGCGTTTGCAGGTAGGCCAGCTGCTGCTGCACGACGGCCGTGGCGGCGATCAGCGTGATGGAGATGGCGAACTGGGCCACCACCAGTGTCCGGCGTACGCCACGCCCTTGCTTGGAACGCCTGAAAGCGCCCTTGAGCACCTGCGACGGGGCAAACCGCGAGAGCACGAAGGCGGGGTAGCTCCCTGCTAGCACACCTACCGTGAGCGCTGCTGCCGCAAAGCCGAAGAGGACGGCGGGCTGCGTCAGCAGCGAGGGCAGCACGGCGCGGCCTGCTACCAACTCGAACGCGGGCAACAGCACCTCCGCCAAGACCAGCGCCAGCGCCAGCGCCAACAGCGACGTCACCACCGACTCTAGCAAGAACTGCCGCACCAGCACGCCGCGCTCGGCGCCCGCCACCTTGCGGATGCCCACTTCCTTGGCGCGCTCCAGCGATCGCGCCGTAGACAGGTTGACGAAGTTGATGCCCGCGATGAGCAAGATGAACACGGCGATGCCTGCGAACAGGTACAGGTTGCGGCGGCGCGATGTGGTCTCCTGAACGAACCGCTCGGAAAACAGGTGCAAGTCGGCGAACCGCTCAGCGCGCATCTCATACTGCAAGCCCGCTTGCGAGAGCATCTCGTTGATCGGCTGCGTCGCCTCGTCGATGGTGGCGTGCATGGCGTCGAAGTCCACGCCCGGCCGCAGCATCAGGTATGTGAAGGTGGCGGCGTTGCCCCAGCTCTCCAGCAGCCACTCCGGACCGTGCTGCTGCTGGTACGCCATCGGGACGTAGGCGCCGTGCTGGAAGTGCGTGTTCGGCGGTGGGTCGGCGATGACGCCGGTGACGGTGAGCGTATGCTCGGCGTCGATGGTGACGGGCTGGCCCATCGGGTTGGCCTCGCCAAAGAGCAGGTCGGCCGAGGTGGCGGTGAGCACGAGGCCGTCGGGTGCGGTGAGCGCCGTGGCGGGGTTGCCGAGGACGAAGGGGAGGTCGAAGAAGTCGAAGAACGGCTCATCCACAAAGGCCAGATCCTCAAAGAAGTGCCGCGTGGTGCCCGTACCCAGGATGGCGGCATCGGCGTAGACGCGCACAAATGCCTCCACATCGGGGACCTCGGCCTGCATCAGTGGCCCCAGCGGCCCCGGTCCTGACCACCACGCCACCGCAGGCGCCCCGTTCAGCGAGGCATTCGGCGCGATGTAGACGATGCGGTCGCTCTTCTCGTGGAAGCGGTCGAACTGCCACTCGCTCATCAGGTAGAGCCCGATGAGTAGGCAGCACGCGAGCCCAGTCGCCAGCCCCAGAACGTTGATGGTCGTCAGGCCAGGGCGCTTCATCAGGGCGCGGATGGCGATCTTAATCTGATTGTGGAGCATAAGGGCGTAGGTGTTATTCGGTGACGAGCGCGGCAAGGTCGAGGACCATCGCTTTCATGTTGTAGAACGCGGAGAGGCCGTTCGAGAGGAAGATGATGCTGAGGTCTTCATCGGGAAAGGTGTAATAGATGGTAGCGAGCGAGCCCGAGAAGCCATAGCCGTGGCCGCTGTTGAAGTCGATCCGGTTGCCGCTGTGGGTGAAGAGGTCGTCCGATGCGGAGTAGGCAAACGGCGCCCACATCTGCTGCTTGGTGGCCGTGCTGATCAGCTCGCCGCCGCGAAAGCGCTGGTCCCAGCCGATGAGGTCGTCCAGCCGCAGATGCAGGCCGCTGGCGGCATCCAAGTACGTCCCGCTCGTGTGCGGATGGTCGATGGCCAGCGTGCCCTTGAGGAAGGGGAAGTAGGGAGTCGCTCGGTTCCTGATGATGTCGCGAGAGTCGGTAGAGAAAAAGACGTGCGCGTCGTCGGCGTCAGGAAATTGTTCACCGATCACCGCATCGCGCAGCGAGGTGCCTGTGGCGGCTTCGATGAGGCGTTGCAGCAGCCAGAAGTTGGTCTGGTTGTAGTCGAAGGCTAGGCCCGGCTCAGACCTAATAGGTAGGGCCAGAACGCGCGCGATGGCGTCGGCCTCACTGTAGTCCTGCAACTCCTGCGGCGTACGCCCCACCACATCGGGCAGCCCCGACGAGTGCGTCAGCAGGTGCTTGATCTGGACGACGCGCCACGCCTCTGGCACATCGGGCAGGTGGGTGCCAATAGGGTCTTCGAAGCTGATTTGCCCAGCTGCGATCAGCTGGAATACGGCGACCGAGACCATCACTTTGGTAAGCGAATAGAGGCGAAAGATCGACGCTTCCGTGACAGGGACCTGGTGCTCTAGGTTGGCATAACCGTGGTAATCTTT
>JBCCMF010000403.1:0-3867 GCA_039026435.1 Bacteroidota bacterium | reverse complement strand
GCGGCGATGGCCCGTCTGTGTTTACGCTGCTCGATAAGCAACCCGCGTGAAGCGCTTGACCATCAGCCCCAAGAGCGCGAGTTGCGTCACGACGCCCGCTAGCAGGGCAAGCCACCACAGCGCCTCGCCATCGAGGGCCATCCAGTAGGCTTTGCACACCCAGAACGGCGGGAAGAGCCCGAACAGCCACTGCCACGGCGCATCGACGAACCAGGCTACCAGGATGATCCAGCCGAACACGCTGACAAACTTCGACATGGCAAACCCCTGGATCTTGTTCGCGGCGAAGATGCCGTAGAAGAGGGTGGCGAGCGGTCCGGTGAAGGCTGCGCCGAGCGCGAGCAGCACCAGCTGGCCCATCGGCACCAGTGCCAAGTCGATCACCAGCATCATGCCCATCACTACGACCACCGCCAGTACGGAGGGCACGCCCACGCGGTAGAGCACATAGTGCGTGAACGGCACGGGCGTCACCAAGATGGCGTTTAGCGTGCGCTCGTCCTTCTCGTCGATCAGCATAAACCCGGTGATGGTGCCCGCAATCATACCGCCTTGAAACAGTACGGCGAAGCCGATGATCAGCGGGTACAGATCGGCGATGGCGTAGGGGAAGCTGGCGGTAGGGAGGATGCCGTTGCCCGTCAGGTAGGCGTCAAGCCAGGGCAGACCGTAGCGTAGTATCAAGGTGAGGTAGGCGATCAGCCCGAACATCACCAGCAGAAAGCGGTCGCGCCCGATGAGCTTGAGGTCGAGGCGGCCGAGCTTGCGTACGAGGTCGGAGGCGTACATGGCCTCACCCCAGTTTCTGGACGATGTGGATGCGGAAGGCGCGGTGGGCCCAAAGCGTCAGCCCCACGAGAATGATGACAGTGTAGACGAGGCTGTACGCCCACTCCCACGGCGCCATCGGGAAGAAGGCGCCCTGGATCAGCATAGTGGGCGCGCTGGTGGGGATGACGAGGAACGCCGGATGCTCCACCACGCCCCAGAAGTACAAGAACGGCAGCTGCAGCGTGCTGGCTACGGCCGCCATCGGCATCAGAAAATCCGTGATCTTGGTGTAGCGGACGGCCAGGATAATGCCCAACAGCGTGAAGCCGATGCCCATCGCCACGGTGCCGAGCAGCAGCAGCGGTACGTTGGGCCACGGCACCGCGCCCGAGAGCCCGGCGATCAGCAGTGCGCCTGCCACCACAATCGCGCACTCCAGGGTGGCCAAGGTGGTGAGCGTGATGACCTTGGACCACAAGTACTCGCTCGGCCGGATGGGCGACACGATGGTCGCGTGCAGCGTGCCCTCGTCGCGCTCGAAGATGAGCAGCGCGGCCACATACATGAGTGTCGAGCCCCCGCCCATCAGCAAGAGCACCGGCCCCACGGCTTTGGCGATGGTGCTCGGCCCGGTCAGCATGGCCAAGGCGATGGCGATGAGCACGCCGATGGCCACGCCCACGTGGTACAGGTTGTTGCGCACCTGCACCGTCACATCGGTCTTCATCACGGCGAGGAAACGGCTCATACAACGAGCTCCTGTCCGGTGACTTCGATAAAGATGTTCTCCAGCGTCGTCTCCTGCGTGTGGATAGTCTCCACGCGATGCGCATCCCGCAGCACCTCAAGGAACGACGCGTTCTCGCCCAAGCCATCCAGCGGGAAATCGCGCTGCTGGATCTCGGCATCGGCCGATGTAAACTCGACCCTGACGGAGCGTGTGCCGTATTGCTGCTTGAGCGCCGTGGGCGCGTCGATCACGCTGATGCGGCCTGCCGTGATGAACGCCACGCGGTCGCACAGCTCATCGGCTACCATCATGTTGTGCGTGGTAACGAACACGGTGGTGCCTTGCGACCGGAGGCGCATGACCAAGTCCTTTATCTTGCGCGCGTTGACGGGGTCGAGGCCGCTGGTGGGCTCGTCGAGGAAGAGCAGCTTGGGCTGGTGGATGAGCGCCCGCGCCACGTTGAGCCGCACCTTCATGCCCTTGCTGAACTCGGCGACGCGCTTATGGGCATCGTCGGCGAGATCGACCCACGCCAGCAGCTCCATCGGCTTATACGTGGCGCCGCCGTAGAGCGAGCGGAAGTAGGCGAGGTTTTCGAGCGCCGTCAGCTTGAGGTAGTGGTTGGGCAGCTCAAACGAGACGCCGACGTGCTCATAGTAGTCTTGCCGCCAGTCGCGCACCTCGCGGCCCATCACCCGCACGGTGCCGCCGTAGCCTTTGAGCAAGCCGATCAGGATGTTCTGCGTGGTGGACTTGCCCGCGCCGGACGGCCCGAGGAAGCCGAAGACCTCGCCCTCGGCCACGTCGAAATCGATGCCGTGCAGCGTCTCCGCGTCGGCGCCGAGATAGGTGTAGGTGAGGTTGCGGACAGTGATCACGGGGTGTGTTGGTGCGGATGTAGCAGAGCGCGCCACAAGATGGCGGCGGAGTGAGCAAAATGCAACGATGCAGTCCGTTGGCTCTTGCGTACACCTTTTCATCGCGCTCGTTACATCATGCGCGTTCCGCGGCGCCCGTCGGCGAATCATCCTTTGCGCGCATCATGTTGGGATCTGTCTGAGCGTTTCTATCATCTCCGGCACCGATTCTATGACCCTGCGCATCGACGAGGCCCCCACCGAGGTGCTGGCTAACGGTACATCTCCTGCCGACGATGCAGCCCGCCGCAGCCTGCGCGAGCAGGCCATCGAGGCGTTTGGCATCCTGCAGCGCCGCGCCAACCGCGAGATCGCGCCGGAGCGCTTGCGGGACTTCCTGAAAGCGCAGCCGCTCTCTACGATGACCCTATTCGAGCCGCTAGCCGAGTTCGCCCGGGCGCAGGGGCTGGTGGTCGTCCATCAAGACATCGCGCCCGACGAGCTGCTCAACCGTAATTTGGTCGATGACCTCGTGCTGCTGCCCGACGGCGACATCGGGGTGGTGTTGGAGGTGGGCACTTTTGCGCGCAGCATCACCGTGCAGAACCTGGGGCCGAGCGTGCAGGAGCGCTACGATGTGGACAAGCTGGCGCGCGCCTATCCCGGCGAGATCCAGGTACTCCACCTGCAGGGCCAGGCGCCCAGCTTCCTCGACGATGGCACGCACGCCCCGCCGCTCTACAGCGACGAGGACACCGCCGTCGATCCGCATGACCGCCTCGACAACGCGCGCGAGACGTTCGAGAGCCTGCTCCGCCTCCTCGGCGACGAGCGCAGCGACATCATCACGGTCACCATGTACGCCGTCATGGTCGCCCTCTTCTCGCTGACGATCCCGCTTGCCTCGCAGGGCATCATCGACGCCGTGTCGATGGGTACGTTCACCAACCAGATCGTCATCTTCTGCGCGGCGATCTCGCTGGGGCTGCTGCTCTACGGCATCTTTACGATGCTGCAATACTACACCGTGGATGTGTTGCAGCGCCGCCTCTTTGCCGCCACCGGGCTAGAGATCGCGTACCGCATCCCGATGATGAAGCGCTCGGCGCTCGAAGGCGAGTACGGCCCGGCGCTCATGAACCGCTTCTTCGACGTCATCACGATGCAGAAGAGCCTCGCCAAGATGCTGATCGACGGGCTGGCGTACTCGCTGGTGGCGCTGGTGAGCCTGCTGCTGCTGGGCATCTACAGTCCGTTCTTCTTGGTCATCGGCCTGCTGGCGGTGCTCTTCACGCCCATCATCGTGTGGGGCCTAGGGCGCAACGGCCTGGAGACGAGCTTCATGGAGTCGAGCACGAAGTACGCGATGGCGCACTGGCTGGAGGACCTCTCCCGATGCCACCAGAGCTTCAAGCTCAACGGCGCGCCGTCCTACGTTCACGCCCGCACCGACCGCATTGCGTCGCGCTACGTGCGGACGCGGGGCGCCCACTTTCGCATCTTCGGGCG
>JBCCMF010000402.1:0-3876 GCA_039026435.1 Bacteroidota bacterium | reverse complement strand
GGCAGGTCAGTGGCTATGGCTGTGCATGTGACTGTGCCCGTTCATCATCGAGATGCTCGTCACGAGGTTCATGAACTCGGTGCCCTGCATGCAGCGGTCGTGCAACTCTTGCCACAGCACGGCGCTGTCGATGTTTTCTTCGGGATTGACCACGAGCCGCATGTCGTCGGCGTCGTTCTGCAGGTCGAACCGCACATCGCCATCCACGATGGTGTATTGGGCGATGGCGTAGACCGAGAGCGGATGCGCGTTGAAGATGGCGAAGTCGGCGTCCTTGCCCACTTCGATGCTGCCCACGCGGTCGGCGATGCCGAGCTGTTTGGCGGGGTTGATGGTGATGAGCGCCAGCGCCTCGTCGTCGGTGAGCCCGCCGTAGCGCTGCGTCTTGGCGGCCTCGTGGTAGAGGTGGCGGTTGAGTTCGCCCGAGTCGGAGTTGATCGACGTGACGACGCCGTTGCGCGTGAGGATGGCGGCGTTGTAGGCCGTCGAGTAGTAGACCTCAAACTTGTAGGCCCACCAGTCGGCGAAGATCGATGCGCCCGCGCCTTCGACGCCGAATGCGGCCAGCTCAGGGGCGACCTTGAAGCCCTCGTTCACGTGCTGGAAGGTCATCCGGTCCACGCCGTAGTCGGCCACGACGTCCATCAGCATCAGGATTTCGTCGGAGCGGTAGGAGTGGGCCTGAATGATGACGTCGCCCGTGATGATGTCGGCCATCGTCTGAAGCCGCAGGTCGTAGGCAGGCGGCACGGCGCGCGGGTTGCGGCGGCGCTCCTGCGCGTAGGCTTCGTGCGCTTCCATGTAGCGCTTGCCCTTCTCGAACGCGTCGCGGATGACCATCTCGACGCCCATGCGTGTGGACGGGTTGATGCCGCGGTTGCCGTGGACGCGCGTCGGGTTCTCGCCGAGGGCGAACTTGATCGTGCGTGGCGCGCCGATCATCTTGAGCACGTCGGGGTTGTGGACGCCGTAGCGGTGCTTGATCGTCTCGCACTGCCCGCCGATGGGGTTGGCCGAGCCGTGCATCACGTGCGAGGTGGTGACGCCGCCCGCCAAGGCGCGGTACAGCCCGATGTCGAACGGGTCGAGCACGTCTTCCATCGACACCTCGGCCACCACCGGGTTCGTGGCCTCGTTCACGCCGTCGATGGCGATGTGCGAGTGCGCGTCGATGATGCCGGGCATCACGAAGTGGTCCGTCGCGTCGATAACAGCCGCTCCGTTCGGCGCGGACAAGCCCTCGCCGATGCGGGCGATCTTGCCATCGCGGACGAGGATGTCAGTGTTTTCGAGCGTGCCGTCGGTGACCGTGAGCACGGTCGCGTTTTGGATGAGGAGGTCTTGTGCGAGCGCGGGCGAGGCCAAGAGCCCCACGAGCAGCAGCGCGCCGATGTGCCGAAGTGTGTGCATCATGTCAGAAGAGGGTCATCAATCATGAGAAGAGCAACGTAGCGTCGTCTGGCTGGACGACGCCCTGCGGAAGCCTACAAGTCAGGGCCGCTGGTGCGCGTGCCCGTGATGGGGAAGCTGCCCATGCTGGCCAGCGCGAGCGAGCCGTCGAAGGTGTCGCCCGTGAGCGTGACCTCGATCTCGATGCGTCCGTAGGAGCCGCTGTCGTAGGAGAAGGACATGACGTTGCCGTCGATCTCGATGTCATCTAGGTCGGAGGGATCCGAGCCCATGTCGTTCTCGATGGTGCCCGTGTAGTTGCCAGGGCTGCCCGAGAAGGAGAGGTCGCCATTGATCTCGCTGCCGTCGGGCAGGGTGACGGTGTAGGCCCAGCTGCCCTGCGGGTTGGCTTCGGCCTCGCTGTCTCCATCGCCTTCGCTCGCGGCTTTCTTCTCCTTGGTCTCGTACTCGAAGCGGTGGCCGTCCACGAAGACGAACTTGACCTGCGCGTCTTCGCTGAAGTACGAATCCGTCATCACCACGAGGTTGGCGATCTTGCCTTCGTCGATGGTGCCCGTGACGCCGTCGAGGCCGAGCAGGCGGGCGGGCGTTGTGGTCAGCGCCGCGAGGGCGTCGTCTTCCGAGAGGCCGTGCTCGACCATCGTGTGGATGTGCCCTTGGATGTCACCCGCTTTCACGTCGAGGGCGGAGAAGCCGAAGTCGAGGCCCTCGTCGCGCATCATCCCCGCCATGCCATACGCCGCTTCGAGTGCGTCTTGCCGCCGGGCCTTCAGGTTGTTGGCCTCGTCTTCCACGTCGTCGTAGTCGGCAGCGCGATAATCGGCATTGTACGTGGCTGCCGTCGAGTCGGGCTTGTCCTTGGGCTCATCGGGCAGGTCGAGGCTGAGGAAGAGCGGGACGTTCGCGTCCTTGAGTTCGTCCATCGCATGGGCCGCTCCGCCCAAGCCGCCAAGGATCAGCGGGAAGCCGAGGTCTTCTTGCAGCCGCAGCGCCCGGTGGATTTCCACCGTGCTCTCCACGTTGAAGAAGACCGGGCGGTCGCCGTCGATGATGGGGAAGAACGCCTGATGCACCGGGTCGAGCATGGCGCGCGTGCGGCCGTTTGGATCGCGCTGGTACTCGATGTCCACCTGCTTGCGTCGCTCCGCCTCGCGGTAAGTCTGCCGCAGCTGCGCCATCATGGCCATCGGCGTGCCGGGGTAGACGCCTTGCGCGCCCGTGAACTGCATGAACGTGGCCGCGTGCGGGCGCATCGTCATGGCGCTGGGCGTGTCGCCCGCGAGCGCTACGATGGCGCCTTGGCCGGGGATCATGCGGCCGTAGGGCACGGCGTGCACCACCGTGAAGCCCGCCTTACGCATAGCATCCACCGACTTGTCGTCCGCCACGAGGTCATCAACCACGCTGTGGTGCGGCATCAGTCCGGCGCGCTCTGCCGTTGGGTTGCCGGGGTCGTCAGCCGAGGGCGGGCGCTCGGACCTCGGCTGCGGCACGCCCGTCTGCGAGAGCCCGTCGATGAAGCCCGCGTAGACCACGAGCGAGTCGCCCGCGATGCGGTGCGCGTCGATGGGCGCCGTCACGTCGGTCCCGACGGCGACGATGAGGCCGTCCTCGACGAGGATGTGGCCGTTGTCGATCACGCGGCCGGGCGCCTGGACGATGCGCGCGTTCTCGATGAGGAAGGTTTGAGAGACCTCGGGGACGCCGTCGTCCTGCGCCTGCGCCACGGCTGCGGGCGCAGCAAAGAGGGCGACGGTCAGGAGCACGCCGAAGCCCGAGGCGGCACGCCGCCAGGGGGAATCGAAACGCATGAGCCAACTCGATGATGTGAGGAGAGCAAAAGTATGGCTGCTGCAAGATACACGGTGGCTCTGCGGTTTACTATACACACCGTGGTGGGCATTATAGTGTGTACTTACCCCGAGCGAATGCGCAGAAACGCGTGCCGCAACCTTTGGTCGCCGCGTGGAGTTGGCGCCGGAACCCCTTCCACCTGATGATTTCGAGGAGTACGCTATGGAAATGGTCACGTCTACCGGATTCGACGTTCAACGCCTCACCGATTTGCTCGACGGCGACGAAGCCGCGTTGCGACGGCGCGTGCGTGCGCGCATGAGCCAGCCGGACTTCCTGGTGCCACGGCCGCTCGACAAAGAAGCCTTCCGCGAGATCGTCCTCGGCTGGGCGCAGTCCATCGCGGACGAGGGGTGGGGGGCGCTGGCGTATCCGGAAGCGCATGGTGGGGGCGGCAGCCTCAAGCAGTTCATCACGGTGGCCGAGGCGCTGGGGCTGCACGACCTCAACCTGTTCGTCAAATATGGCGTGCAGTTTGGGCTGTTCGGCGGGGCGGTGCATCAGCTGGGCACTGAGCGGCATCACGGCAAATACCTACCCGGCGCTGGCTCGCTCGACCTCCCCGGCTGCTTCGCCATGACCGAGCGCAGCCACGGCTCGAACGTGCGCGAG
>JBCCMF010000401.1:0-3892 GCA_039026435.1 Bacteroidota bacterium | reverse complement strand
GGCACAATGGGTACCCAGGGGGCCAGTATGCAGAAATCCTGAAGCACCGACAGTCACGGACGATCCACCTTGTGGATGACAAGGCGCCTGCTCCACCCTATGCAGGCCAAAGCAATGTCACGCCGTTTGCCCTCACGCACCAGCCTGTAAGCGAGGCTGTGATGCTCGGGTGGGGAGGTGTAGATCCTCGCGTTGTGGGAGACATCGCATTCTACCGCGTTCAAAGAACATCGGGAGGGGGCTATGCGGATGTCGCTTACATGCCACCGTCGCGGACATTCTTCTACGACACGGGCGTTCAGGCTGGAAACACCTATCGCTATAAGCTGACAGCCATTGACTACAGTGGGAGAGAGTCAGAGGCTGACGAAGTAGATGTTGCGGTCCTAGAGGGGCTTCCCCACGACCTGCGTGTGGCACGTGTTACGTACCCCTCGGGCAATTACAAAGCCGGGGACGTGATCACCTTCGAGGCAGTGCTTGAAAATTCAGGCATTAACCCGTACGTGCAAGGCACAGGGGCCAACGCTGTGCTTCGTGTCAACGGAAGGCAAGTCAACAGCACATCCACGATAGGTCCTATCGCTGCCAAGGGCCAGCGCACGGTAGGTGTGAGCTGGGTTGCTGAAGAGGGCGAACACGAGATTGAGATGGAGATCCGCTACCAGAGCGACATGGATCCCAGCAACGACGTGAACTCGACGACGATAACCGTTGCGGCGAGCGAGGCGCCCGCCCTTGCGACCGACGTCCGCTCTATTGACGTCACCGCTTCTGCTAGTGTTGAAGAGGTAGAGGTCCGTAACGTAGGTGGCGATGGTCCATTCACATGGACGGCTTCAGTGACGAGCGGGTCCGACTGGATAAGTATCACGCAGGGTGCATCAGGTGGGGCTGGCGACAAGATTCGATTAGCGGTTGCGGCCAATACCAGTGGAGCGCGACAGGGTGAGGTAACCGTCACTTCGCCACAGGCAACAAACAGCCCTGTGACGGTGAGTGTAAGTCAGGAGGCATACGCCGATGTCACCGCCCCGGCTGTGCCTGCGAGCGTGACGGCACAGGCCTCCGATGGTCGCGTGGCGCTCATATGGCAAGCCGTGTCCGACAGTGACTTGGCGCGCTACGAGGTGCTGCGCGGTACATCCGATCCGCCCACCGGCCTCTTGACGGCCGTTGCTGCAGGCACGACGTCGTATACGGATGAGGCGGTGACAAACGGGACGACGTACTACTACTGCGTCAAGGCGGTAGACCAAGCTGGCAACGAAAGCGCGTGCTCTTCTGTCGCCTCGGCGAGCCCCACGGCAGCAGCCAACACACTCATCGTACATTTGGAGATGGATGAAGCGACTGGAACGACAGTCGCAGACGCCACGGGAAGGGGAAATGATGGCGTTTTGGAGGGCAGTGTGTCATTGGGTGCCCCAGGTGTGGTGGGCACAGCGGCTGCCTTTGAGGGCGGACGGATTGCAGTGTCTCGGTCGTCAGATTCAAACAGGGGAGCAGATGACTTCTCGGTAGCGTTGTGGTTTAAGCTAGATGCGCTGCAGAGCACCGTGCTCTGGAATAACCGAGCAGGCTGCTCAGGTACCGCGCTGTGGCATGGGGTTGTAAATGGAGTCTTACGTGCCGACGGGCGTGTCGGAAACGGTGCCGTTGCTTCCGTTTCTGGGACGACGGTGTTACAGCAAGATGTGTGGTACCACGCCGCCGCTGTGCGGGCGGGTACGTCCTTAAAGCTCTACCTGAATGGCCAAGAAGAGGCGTCGGGCACGCTGCCGTCGGGTGCAGACTATTCTACCGACAACCCGCTGTGGATTGGGCTGAGTCACTGCGAGAACCAGAGCGCGCTCCAAGGCACCCTCGATGAGTTTAAAATATTTGATGGCGCGTTGTCGGCCACTGAGGTGGAAGCCCTCTTTGAGACCTACACGATTCCCGGCGAAGAGCCGTTCTGCCTCACGTCAACCACACATGCTGAAACCGAGGACCTTGATGCTGTTGTAAAGCAACAGTGTGGTGCGGCAGCCCAACTCGCAGACTGGGAATCCATCAAACAGGCCGTTGGGACCGATCCCAGCGCGTTAACCGCATTCTTTGATGCGGTAGGCCTGGAAGATGGGGGCGTGGCCTTGGTGAAGCGAAACGACGCCCGCTTCTTCAGTGGGAGCCGGCACTATTACATGCAACGCTTCGATAGCGGACCCTACAGCGGATTTGCCGTTCACGACCGAATCGGGCGATTATATCTCGGCTCCTGGTATGGCTTAACCATGCCCGTCCTGGGAGAGAGGCCTGTACCGAGCGGACCGCCTGCGCCCCAAGGTCTGTCTGCACAGGCCTCCGATGGCCGCGTAGCGCTCACATGGCAAGCCGTGTCCGCCAGCGAATTGGCGCGCTATGAGGTGCTGCGTGGTACATCCGATCCGCCCACCGGCGTTCTGGCCGCCGTCGCTGCAGGCGCGACGTCGTATACGGATGAGGCGGTGACAAACGGGACGACGTACTACTACTGCGTGAAGGCCATAGACCAAGCCGGTAACGAGAGTGCGTGCTCATCCGTGGCCAGTGCCACACCCGATGGTGCGACACCGCCCACCTCTGATACAGCATGGCGGTACATCGCAGGTACAGCAGAGGCGTCAAGGTACCAGCAGGCTCGTTCCCAGCATCGCACCACCGGGATGGCTCAGAAAGCAGCTTGGGACATGCCTGCTTACAACACGACGCGCATGCTTGCTGGTAACGTCGATGCTGACGCGGCTCTTGAATTGGTGACCGTGCAAGATAATGTGCTGTACGTGCTGAGCGCCTCCGGGAACGTGGAGCACACGACAGATGTCGCCGTGGCGGGGCAAGTCTCCTCATTTGTCAGCCTGCTAGCTGACGTGGATGGCGATGGCGTGTTGGAAATTGGCGTCGGGTACAACCGTGGCGACTCCAACTACGGTGATCACAACGCCCGGCTATACCGAGCAGATGGTACGTTGGTACAGACGTTCACGAAGGCAGGACGGTTCGACGGGGTCATGTGGCCGGTGGAGTCGATCGGCGGAGACGTAACCATGGTAAGCAGTGCGGGTTTCTCCCGAGACCCACGAGGCTTCAGCCGCTGGAATGTGGCCAGTGGCACCGAACAGTGGCTGTATGATGTAGGGCCGCGATCTAATGGTCCACACGCGTTCATCGATTACGATCAGGACGGAAAGCTGGAGATGGCTTTCGGAAACTTCACGCCGCACAATGGAGGCTCCGGCAATGGCACCTCAGACGGCGACAACGCCACCATCATCATTGATGAAGAGGGCACGGCTGAGCTGACGCAGAAGTACAGCGGCACGCAAAACGGCACCTTGCAAGACGTCTTCGTGAGGCTGAATGGCGCCTCGGCATATTCCATGATTTCGTTCAAGGGATTCAGCAATTCATATCGGGGGAACTCCAAAATCCACGTCCGCTCGCTGGACGGAACCATACAACACACGGCATCAGGCGAGGACAACGCCAACTGGACCTACGGGTGGGCCGACTTGGATGGCGATGGCAAGGTGGAAATAGTCGCCACCAACACCAGAGTGGCCGCAAACGAGGTACGCATCTATGATGCCGAGTTGCAGGTGCAGCATACCTACACCGCCGCCGAACATACCGTACAAGCGCTAGCTGACGTCGACGGCGATGGATTCGTAGAGGTGATCTTAGCCTCGCGCGCCGACGCCTCGGTGATTGCACTGAGCCACACGCTCGAAGAAGAATGGCGCTGGGACGCACCCTCAAACGCTCCCATACATACCGCCATCGTCGCTGATCTAGATGGCAACAACTTGCTTGATATTGCTGTCCTGACCGACGATCAGGTTGTCATCCTGGAAGGCCAAGCGGGTGGCAG
>JBCCMF010000400.1:0-3907 GCA_039026435.1 Bacteroidota bacterium | reverse complement strand
CTTGTCGGGCGACCTCAAAAAACTGTGGTGCATCCTTTACCATTTCATTATCGATTCCGGTCATGCGGCTGATAAAATCCGGAATAGGCATCATAGGATTGACCAGGTTGATCGGGCATAGCGTTGTCGGCTAGGCTCATCGCTTTCTGCCTCGGCTGCGTACCTTGTAGTATGGGTAGGCGTCGATAATGCAGGCTCTCATGTATTGGCCTTTCGATTCGGCTTGGAGTAGCGCCTCGTACTCATCTCGATCCACATCCATGTAGCGGTAGATGCCGCCGCTGTTGAAGATGACCTCCAACTCACGCGCATCTTCGTCATAGCCAACGGCGTGGATCATGCTCGAATCGACAGTAGTGAGTTGCATAGCGGTAGTAGATGTGTTTGAGAAAGCAGGGGCGCGCGGATTACGTGTAGGGTAGAGCGTTGGCGAAGGCGTGTTCCCGCAACCAGGCACCCGCGTGCGGCGGACCATAACCTTCACTCGTCTACTCGCGTCAGGATCACGGTTTTGATTTGGCCGACTTCGCCGTTCGGGATGGAGGTGGCACGCAAGGTGACATCGGTGGTGCCAGCGGGGAGGGTGAGTGTGCCGAGGTCGAGCGTGGCCCAGGTCTTCTCGTAGACCTCGCCCCGGTACACGCGGTCGGGGCTGTGGCGGTACTCAGGATCGTGTGCTTCGACGAGCGTGCCCTGTACCGTTGTGCCTGCCACTGTGACGGAGAGGGTGGCGCCGATGTGAGCCTCGGGGACGGCGTACTCGATCTGCACGCGGTATGCACCCGACGTGACGATGCGGATGGGCCACGTGGCGTAGGCATCGGCATCGGTCCAGTTGTCGAGCCAGTCGTTCGACCAGCCTTGGCCTTTGTGGTACCACAGCCCGTCGTCACCCGTGCGGTGGACGATGGCTTCGTGGCCGGGCAGGCGTAGCGTCGGGTGCGAGGCGTGACCGAGTTCGGCGGGGATCGGCGCGAAGCCCTCCGATGTGACATCGGCGAACCAAGCGGCCCACGCTTTCGATAGCTCAGTCGTCACGGCAGGGTAGAGGGCGGCGACGTCGCTCTGCTGCATCGGGTCGATGAGCATGTCGTACAACTCCCAGTCGCCGCGCGTGTTGACGGCCAGCCAGCGCTCGGTGCGCACGGAGGCGGGCGTCGGCTGGGGCTCGCCCATCGTGACGTGGTGGTTGAAGATCATGCGATCCGGCAGCGTGGTGGCCTCGCCGCGCAGCAGCGGTGCCCAACTCACGCCGTCGAGTGGCTTGGCGCCGGGGTTGGCCAAGCCCAGCCAATCGACCAGGGTGGGCAGCACGTCGATGTGGGCGGTGATGGGGCGGACGACCTGGCCGGGGGGCAGCGAGCCCGGCCACTGCATCAGCATCGGCACGCGCGTGCCGCCTTCGTTGACGCTGCCCTTGGTGCCTTTCATGCCGCCGTTGTAGCGCTGCCCGTTGGGGCCGTTATCCGTGAGAAACATGACCAGCGTGTTCTCGCGCTGCCCGGTAGTCTCCAGCGTTTCTAAGAGGCGCCCCACGTTGTCGTCGATGTGCTCCACCATGCCGTAGACCGACGCGTTCTTGTCGTCGAAGCCGCGGCGCTTGTACTTCTCGAAGTAGCGGTCGGGCAGTTGGAAGGGGCTGTGCGGCGTGTTGTAGGAGACATAGGCGAAGAACGGTGCCTCGCGCTCTTGGCGCATGTAGTCCACGGCGGCATCGGTCAAGACATCGGTGACGTAGCCTTCGGTGGGTACCATCGTGCCGTTGTGCTCCAGGTCGGTGTCGAAGTAGTTGTTCCAGTGGCCCATGCTGAAGCCGAAGAATTCCGCGAAGCCCTGCCCGTTGGGGTTGTGCGGGAAGTGCGAGCCGTTGTGCCACTTGCCAAAGAGCGCCGTGTCGTAGCCGTTGGCCTGCAGCACCTCGCCCAGCGTCGTCTCGTGGGCGCGCATGGTTTCGTGGGCGCGCGTGACGCCGTGGCTGCCCGTCCGCAGCGGGTAGCGGCCGGTGAGGAGCGCGGCGCGGGTGGGGGCGCACACGGGGCTGACGTAGAACCGCTCGAAGCGCGTGCCCTCGGCGCCCAGGCGGTCCAGGTGCGGCGTGTCGATCTCCGCATTGCCGTGGCTGTAGAGATCGCCCCAGCCCTGGTCGTCGGTGAGGATGAGCAGGATGTTGGGCCGCTCTGCGGGCTGCGCGCTCACACTCGGCACGGAAACGAAGACGACGAGGAGCAGCAGGCAGCAGCGCATCGGGGCAGGTAGTGGTGAAGAGGGATGCACAAGGTACACGATTAGCGTCACACATGACGGGAGGGTGACGGATGTCATCCACGTCACCGCATACGGTCACCGGATGTCACAATCGGCGTGTACTGTTACGCTCTCTTGACGCCGTCGATAGTGGGCCTAACCTTGCGTTTGGCGGCGGCGTAGCGCGGCGTGTTACCACTCACGTTGACGATCATCTCCCATGCGCGGCACACTCCTTTTCCTCGTTTTCATGGCCATCGCTTGGCCCGCTTCCGCCCAATCGCTCGACTGCACCGCCACGCGCTACCAGCAGCCGATCTTCTCCTCGATTGAGGTCGCGCGCAACGTGGTCTATGGGCAGAACACGACCATGGGTGGCGAGCAGAAGACGCTGCGGATGGACGTGTACGAACCTGCAGGCGATGCCCTTGCGCAACGTCCGCTGATTGTGTTTGCGCACGGCGGCGCCTTCGTCTCGGGCGACCGCTTCGACATGAGCTGGTTTGCCTATCGCTTCGCCCGGCTCGGCTACGTCACGGCCACCATCGACTACCGCCTCATCGACATCGCCATCACCGACTCCACGCAGCTCTTCGAGGGCGCCTTGCGCGCCTCGCACGATATGCGCGCCGCCGTGCGCTACTTTCGCGAAGACGCCGCCACCGACGACCGCTTCGGCATCCACCCAGACTACATCTACGCGGGCGGCGTCTCGGCAGGCGGCGTGATGAGCCTGCACCTGGCGCACTTCGACGCCAGCGATGCCGTGCCCGAACACATCCAGGCGATCTTGGACAACCTCGGCGGTTTCGAGGGCGACACGAGCGACAACACGCACTACGCCTCGAACGTGCGCGGCGCGATGAACTACGCCGGCTCCCTCATCCGCGCCGAATGGGTGGATGCCGCCAGCGCGCCGTTCTACAGCGCCCACGACGATGCCGATCCTATCGTGCCCTACGGCTACGGGACCACCGACGCGTTCTCGTTCCCCGCCTTCTCATACGGCAGCGCCGCCGTCAAGCAAGCCGCCGACGCCGCGGGCGTACCCAACCAGCTCTTTACCGTCCGCAACAGCCGCAACCACCTCAGCTTCCTCTTCTCCCGCGACAGCACGGCGGTGTTCAGTGGCACCATCAACTTCATGCGCAACCTGACATGCCCCACCTCGACCTCGGTAGAGGCAGACAGGCCGGACTCCCGACCAGATGTGACGGTGTATCCGAACCCGGCAGCGCACAGCGTCACGGTACGCGGTGCCTCATCGGCGCCCTACGATGTGGCGGTCTACAACGTGGTAGGGCAGCAACTGTACCGCGCTACGTGGCAGCAGGGCGAGGTACGCATCGCCGTAGCAGACTGGCCCGCAGGTACCTACTTCATTGAATGGCGAAGCGTGGCGAGTAACAGTGGACAGTCGGACGGCGAACGCCACGTAGCCCCGCTCGTGATCGCTCGCTGATGCCTACTCAGCAACCCCGATGGCCTCCAGCCACAGGATCTCGCAGGCGCCCATGCCCGCATCGGTGCGGCTGCGCGAGGTACGCCACAGGCTGCCGTCCGGTGCCAGCGCGTCGACGAGCTTGCCGCGCAGCGTGACCACTTCGCCGGGCCGTAGCCCCGCAATCTGGCCGCCGAGCCCTGCTGAGGCGGGCACGACGTG
>JBCCMF010000399.1:0-3908 GCA_039026435.1 Bacteroidota bacterium | reverse complement strand
GCCGAGGTGATGGACCTCAGCGGCCAGTCGGTCTACCCCGGCATGATCGACAGCGGCACCCGGCTGGGCCTCTCGGAGGTCGGCTCGGTGGATCTGACCGAGGACTTCAACGAGTTGGGCGACCTGACGCCGCACGTGAAAGCGCTCACGGCCGTCAACCCCAACTCGGTGCTGATCCCCGTGACCCGCGTGAGCGGCGTGACGACGGTGGTGACCGAGCCCACGGCGGGCCTCTTCCCCGGCCAAGCCGCCCTCATCAACCTGCACGGCTACACGCCCGAGCAGATGCACACCGGCGTCTCGCTGATGGCAATGTCGTTCCCCGCCACAGGCCGTCGCGGCTGGTGGGATCGGCGCTCGGACGACGACATCGACAAGGCCGCCAAGAAGGCGATGGACAAGCTGAACCTGACGTGGCACATGGCGCAGTTCTACGCCCGCGTCGACTCGGCCTATGCCGCCAACCCCGACGGCAACCCGCGTCCTGACTACGTGCCGTCGATGCAGTCGATGGTGCCCGTGGTGCGCGGCGATATGCACCTGCTCATCACCGTCAACATGGCCAAGGACATCCAGGCGGCGCTCAAGTGGATTGAGGAGAAAGAGATCGACAACGTGATCCTCACGGGCTTGGCCGAAGGCTGGCGCGTCGCCGACGAGATCGCCGCGGCGGGCGTGCCGTGCTTGGTCGGCCCCGTGCTCTCCGTGCCCACGCGGCAGTCGGACCGCTTCGACAAGGCCTACGCCAACGCGGGGCTCATGCACAAGGCGGGCGTCAAGGTCGCCATCCGCACGGGCGAGATCGAGAACGTGCGCAACCTACCCTTCAACGCGGGCTTCGCGGCCGCGTACGGCCTCGGCAAAGAAGAAGCGCTGCGCGCCGTGACCATCGTGCCCGCCGAGATCTTCGGCGTGGCCGACGACATGGGCTCGCTCGAAGTCGGCAAGAAAGCCACGCTCTTCATCTCCGACGGCGACCCATTCGAGACGCGCACCAACATCAAGCAGGTGTTCATCGACGGCTGGATGATCCCGATGGACAGCCGCCACACGCGCCTCTACGACGAGTTCTTGGAGCGCTCGCCGGGGCTGGATAAATCGAACTGACGGGCCCTGTCCCACACGCGCTCACTTATCTGTGATGGACTACTCCGCGACAGCACAAACCTTTCGGCAGCTCGCCTTGAACGAGGACGCCAAGGCGTACGTCTTGGACCGCCCAGAACTCTACCAGCCGATGTACCGGGCCGCCTCTCGGTACATCGGCGGTGAGACCTTGGATTCATGCTTGGCCGTTGCACAGGAGATCAACAGGCAAGGTCACGCTGTCACCATCGACTTCATGGGCGAGAGCACGCGAGGCCGTGAGCAGGTGGCTGCGGCGACAGCAGAGTTCCTAAATGCCGCCGGCGCTATCGACCAGTATGCGCTCAACGCCTCGGTGTCGCTTGATCTCTCCCACATCGGACTTGTGGTGGATGAAGGGCTGTGTCTCGAAAATGCTTCGGCCATCGCCGAGGCTGCCGGAGCCGCAGGCACAGAGGTGATGATCAGCGCCGAAGGCATCGACCGGACAGACGCGGTGCATCGTGTCCACGGCCAACTCTGCGAACGGTTTGAACACGTTGGTATCACTATTCAGGCCTTCCTCCATCGCTCCCCCCGCGACCTGGAGGTGCTGCTCAGTCGTCCAGGAAAGGTTCGAGTCGTCAAGGGCGCCTTCGACGCTCCGGCTGGTCATACTATGCAAAGAGGGAGCGCCCTCAATGCGGCGTATCTCGCGCTCGTTCGCTCGCTCTTGGGCGCCAAGCACCCCTGCTCTATTGCCACACACGACCCGGAGATTCTCAACGTCGTCGTGGATGAGACACAAGGGACTGACGCTGAGTTCGCGATGCTGCGGGGTGTCGCGATCGAACGACTCGACGAGCTTCGAGACCGAGGACTGTCCACGCGCGTGTACCTTCCCTATGGCTACGAGTGGTTCTTGTATCTGCTGAATCGGCTGGCGGAGCATCCCCCGAGCCTGTTCGATGCTATCTCAGCAGCTGTCGCGGCCAATGAAACCGCGTAGCAGGTGACATCAGATTGACGATGTACGAGACCCTGCCTGCGCGGAATTCGCGTCTCGATCTCGCAGTGACGATACGTATCTATGCAGCGTTATGCGTATCGTACGTGTGTCGTCCTCCTGGTCTGGTCTCCGATCATGCTCCGCCCCGTTCTCACGCTCTGTACCGCTTTGTTCGTCTTGGGGCCTCCAGGGGCCTCGGCACAAGCGCCACCCGACTCTTCGCTCAGCTACTTTCCGCTGGAAATCGGCAACAGCTGGACGTACATGCATGTGCTCCAGCACCCGTTCATGCCCTGGGATACGCTGTACCGTGAGGTCACGATCGACGAAGAGGTCATCGTTAACGACACCGCCTATTTCCTCGTGCCCCTCCCGAGGATGTTCTCCGACACGCTTCGGTCCTCGGATAGTGGTTCTCGGATCTGGATGCGGCGCAACGGCTATGATTTCCTTTTCTATGATTTTAACGTACCAGCCGACTCATCGGGGGTCATGACACTTCCCCCCGAATTCGGGCCTGACTATCAGATCGCTTACTCGAACCGCCCCACTGTATTCGTTGAAGCAGGTAGCTTCACGAATGGGCTCAGCTTGTATTATGACATTCCCGAAGCCGTCGATGATGAGTTTCGCCACACTTTTGTGGCAGGCGTTGGCCTTATGAGCATGAGCAGTGCATGGGGTTACCGGGAGTTGGCCTCCGCAACTGTGGGCGGGCGCACCGTCACCTCCGTCCAGTCCCTCCCAACTACACAGCGCATCACGGCATCGGTGTATCCCAATCCAGCACGCGATCACATGACGGTCACTTTACCCTCGCCTCATCACACGCCACTATCCATCAACGCTTTCGACATGCTTGGCCGACGCGTCGCGCAGTGGCAGGCTGCTGGTGACTGCGATGGCAAGACCTGCCGCGCCGATCTCAGCGTTGCCAATCTGGCGCCCGGCACGTACCTGCTGCAGGCAAGACAAGGCGACTGGAGTATCGCGCATCCACTGATCGTTCAGCGGTAGCATGGCCCCGGCTTGACGATGTAAGGCGTAGCCGCTAGGTTGGCGCCTCACCTTCCCAGATGCCCATGCCTCGCCTCGCCTGCCTTCTCGCCGCCGCCCTGCTTGCTGGCTGTGCCGCCGACCCCAACACGACGGCCACAGATCAACCGCCAAACGTCGTCGTCATCTTCGTGGATGACTTGGGCTACGGCGACCTGAGCGCGTACGGGCAGACGGCCTACCAGACGCCTCACCTCGACCGGATGGCCGCCGAGGGGTCGCGCTTCACGCAGTTCTACGTGAGTCAACCCGTGTGCTCAGCCTCGCGTGCATCGCTGCTCACGGGCAACTACGCCAACCGCATCGGCTTTCACGGCGCGCTGGGGCCGGGAGCACGCCACGGCTTGCACGAGGACGAGCTGACCATGGCCGAGCTCTTCAAGCAACAAGGCTACGGCACCGCCATCTTCGGCAAGTGGCACCTCGGCCATCGCGCGCCCTTCCTCCCCACCGAGCACGGCTTCGACACGTTCTACGGCATTCCGTACTCGAACGACATGTGGCCCTTCCACCCCGAGAACCCCGAGGCATGGGGCGATCTGCCGACCATCGAAGACACCACCATCGTCGGCTACAACACGGACCAGACGCGCTTCACCACCGACTTCACCACCCGCGCCGTGGCGTTCATGGAGGAGCAAGCGGCGCAGGAGCAGCCGTTCTTCGTCTACCTCGCCCATCCGATGCCGCACGTACCGCTGTTTGTGGCGGAGGAGCGCGCCGAGGCCAGCGGCGCCGGGCTCTACGGCGATGTGATCGCCGAGATCGACTGGTCGGC
>JBCCMF010000398.1:0-3923 GCA_039026435.1 Bacteroidota bacterium | reverse complement strand
CGTCGTCCACCAGCACGACCGCCTGCTCACCGCCGCCATCTTCCCCACGCCTACCATTGCGCGGCGCTTGGTGCGGCAGGACTGGGATCGGTGGCCGCTCGACGCGTTCCTGCCCATGATCTACCACAGCTTCTACAACGAAGACCTGGCGTGGATCGAGGCGTCCACACGCGAAGGCGTGACGGCGCTGGCGGGTCGGGCACCGTTGTACGCCGGGCTTTACGTCCCCGCGCTCACTCCCGACGAGTTAGCCCAAGCCACGCGTCACGCACTCGACGGCGGCGCGGCAGGCGTCGCGTTGTTCGAGGCGCAGAACCCGACCGAGGCGCACTGGAATGCGCTTGAGCCTGTACTCAGGGCTGCTCGCTGAGCGTGCCGAGGCGCACGGCGTCGAGCAGCGGCCGTGCCGTGACGTGGCGCGTGTTGTAGGTCTCCATGTAGGCGCGGTTTTCCGGCGTCATCGGGTACTGCTCGGTGCCGGGGTACGGGTAGGCCGACATGCCTTGGAACGGCAGCGGCTCCACCGTGTCGCCGTGTGCGGTTTGCAAGTCGCCATCCTTGAGCCAGCCGTCGCTGTAGAACACGAACGAGCGGCGCCAGCCATCCGGCAGCTCCGGCAGCGCGGTGGCATCAAACGAGAGCGTGATGGCATCGCCAGCGTTCATGATGACGTACTGATCGTCGGTGGTCTCCAGCAGTTCGGTCACGTCGCCGTAGCGCGTGTAGAAGCCTTGGAGGTCGCGCCAGCGCGGATCGGTAGACACCGATTGCTCATCGACCAAGTGCGGGCCGTAGGGCGAGGTGCGGTACGTCTGCGCAAAGCCGCGGTACTGCAGATCGGCGGTCTCGGGCACGAGTGCCGTGCGGCGGATGGGGGCCTCGGGCGAGGCGGCCGCGAAGAAGGCATGATCCCAGTAGAGCTGCATCGTCGTGCGGATGCGGACGCGATAGTCATCCGTCGGGAATTGACCGGCGAGGTCGAGGCGGATGGTTTTGTTCTTGCCCATCGGGAAGCCCATGTTGGGGATCACCGTCTGCCACTCCCCGGTCGCGCCCAGCACCTGCACCATCGGCGGCACGCGCTTGTGCTTCGCCGACTGGCTGAGCGCTACGTTGATGCTCGCATCGGTGGGAAATACCCAGCCGTGCAGGTAGAGGGCCTCCGGTTTAGCATCGAGCGATCCCGGGTCGAGCACGAGGTCGTGCAGCGCCATCTCGCCCTGATGTAGCGACGGCGTCAGGGTAGACACGAACACGCTGTCGCGCTGCTGAAGCGCCGCCGTCACCTCAGTGCCTGTACCATCGACGGCGCGCACGACGGGCAGCGGCTCCTGAACCGGGAAGACGGGCACGGGCGAGGCAGGCGGCGGGCCGAAGCGCTCATCGAGGAAGATGTCGACGGGGTCGGGGTGGTCGAGCGCGATCAGCGAGGCGGCATCGAAGTACGGCGTCTCCCACAGCTCGGCGGTGAGCATCAGCTGGTAGGTATCGCCCGAGCGGGTCAGCAGCTCATCCGGCACGCGGACGTAGTCCTGCGCCGAGACGGCAGGCGCGTAAACCTGATCACTGGTGCTGGTGCCTTGGATGCCGAGCGGCATGCCGAGGGCGCTGCGCCAGAGGATGTCGGTGGCGAAGACGAAGCGCTCGCCGTTCCAGGTGTAGAGGTAGGGGCACGAGCCTTTGAGGATCTGCTCCTCGATGATGTCCTGGTCGACGCCCGGCTGAAAGATGTTCTGCGGCACGCCGTTGCTGAAGACGATGCGGATGACGTCGGCGCGGTTGCGCTGCCCCAACCCGATGTGGACGACGGGGTCGGTGACGACGCGGCTCTGGTAGAGGTCGCCGGCCCGCACCTCGACCTTGGCGCCGATGCCGAAGTAGTTGTTCTTGCTGCTGCCCGTAATGAGGCCGCGTGGCTGCACGGTCAGCGCCTGGTTCTGGTTGCCGCCGTCGTTGCGCAGCAGTTCGGGACCGGCGGTAGTCGCCAGCACGAGGTCACGGTCGCGGTCTTGGTTGTAATCGGCGAGGTAGAGCGCACGCGCCGCGATGGGCAGGTCGTCGACGAGGTCGCTGCGGTCGCTGAACTGCGAGGCGGCGCTCTGATGCCACAGCGTGACGCGGTCGCCCGCGATGGCGAGATCGAGCAGACCGTCGTTGTCGATCTCGACAAACGCCAGCGCAAGCACCTCGCCTTCCACGGCGGGCTGGTCCGGCGCCTCCACAAAGGCCCCGGCTTCGTTGCGCGCCAGCGTGATGCCGTCGGTCGTAGCCAGTGCGAGGTCCAGCGCGCCGTCGTTGTTGTAATCGCCCGCAGCTACAGCGGTGGTGGGCTTGGCGATGACCAGGTCGGCTTCGACAGCGGCAAAGCGCCCCTGGCGCTCGTTGGTATACCGCACACTCGGCTGGTTGGCGTAGGCGACGAACAGGTCGACGTCGCCGTCGTCATCGAAGTCGCCGATGGCGGCGTCGCGGGTATTGGCTGTCGCGTCGCCAGCGAGGCCCATCTCGGCGGCTAACTCATCGAACGTGCCATCGCCGTTGTTGCGCAACACGTAGTCGGGGCCGTCGCGCCCGATGAAGACGTCCAGGTCGCCATCGTGGTCATAGTCGGCCCAGCGCGCCACGGTGCCTCCGGTCAATCCACTTGGGAACGCTTCTGACGTCACGTCCTCGAACACGCCCTCAGCCACGTTTTGCCAGAGGCGAGGTGCGCCTTCAGTGAGAGCAAAGATGTCGAGGAATGTGTCGTTGTTGTAGTCGGCGGCTCGGACGGCGCTTACGGTTGGTCCTTCATAGGCTAACTCGACGGGGATATCGGCGAAGCGGCCGAACTGGCTGGTGAGTAGTCGCATCATGCCTTGGCCTGTGGTAGTATCGGCGTAGGCGAGGATGAGGTCGAGTTCGGTGTCGCCGTTGTAGTCGGCTGATGCCATCGCAGTGAGGCGCTGCCCTGGAGGCGCCGCCGCCCCATCCATGCGGCTCGGCGCCGTGGCACGCACCAGCCGGATGTCGTCGATGATGTCCTCGTCGCCCGTGCCGCGTTGCGTGACGGAGGGCGCGGAGATGAGGGGTGTGCCCACAAGCGCGTCGCCCCGGATGCCGAGCAGCCGCAGCCCGGTCTGGTAGTTCGTCGTGGACTTGAGCAGGTTGTTGAAGAAGCGCGCCTGCACCTGTGCCTGCTCTACGTTGCCCGCCAAGAGCTCCGTACGCGTCTCCTCGAACAGGGTGGCGACCTGTCCCGTGAGCGGCGGCAGCTGCGAGCGGATGGCTTCGAGTTGGAACAGCGCCGAGTCGGGCATGCTGGCATCAGTGAGGGCTTGCAGGTAGTCGAGGCGCGGCACCACGTTAGCCGAGGCGCGGCGCAGCAGATCGGCGAGGTAGGTGCGGTAGGCGTCGAGGTCATCCGTGTATAGCTGAGCGCGGCGATAGAGCAGCGGCACATGGTCGGGGTTAGCCGCCAGCCCCTCCTCCACTTCGGTCCGGGCCGCGTCCAGATCGCCCTGCTGCTGGTACACCTCCGCCAGCGTCAGGCGCACGGAGGGATCTTCAGGTGCCCGTTCCCGCGCGTCTTGCAGCACGGCTTCGGCCTCCTCGACCTCCCCGCGCCGGAGCAGCACGATGCCCAGGTTGGCGTACCCCGCCGCATCACTCGGCACCGCCTCAATCGCTTGGCGAAACGCCGTCTCGGCATCGCCTAGCCTGTTCTCTTCGAGGTAGCCCAGGCCTACATTCAACGCCTCGGTACGGGCCGCGCGTTCTGCCTCCGTCGGCTCACGATCCGACGTGCATCCCACAGTGAGGCCACAGATCAACCGGCCAACGACCGCAATGCGGCTCTGGGCGAAAAGACGGTGAGAAGGCGACGGGATGGGCATACGCGGATTCATGTAAGTGCTGGCCATTTTGAATGCAGCATATCGCTT